>CANPZZ010000007.1 GCA_947589125.1 uncultured Lachnospiraceae bacterium | reverse complement strand
AAGACCCGCAAGGCCGTCTGCGCTTACCTGGGATACCTGGGCGTGGAGATCGACGATGAGGCCAACGACGTGAGAGGTAAGAACGCGGTCATTTCTTCCGCAAACTCCAAGGTCAAGGTTATGCTGATCCCGACCAACGAGGAACTGGCCATCGCCCGCGAGACCCTGCGGTTGGTGCAGTGATTTAATACCTGTGCCGGACGGGCGGCAGGACGAATGTGAAAGCGGCACCGACGGCTTAAGACAGATGCGGAAAAAGCTGCGGTCTGGCAGTGCGTCGGTAAACTGTAGTTATGAAAACAGATTTCTGCGCCGGCGTGAAAAAACCAGTTGACAAACATTGTGCCCCTTTGTATAATGTTAGGGTGCGTGTTAGGAGTTATTATGCAGATAAACCTGACCGAACTGTTTACCAGAGACGGGAAAGAGTTGGATGTGACCGCGAATTTGGACATGACCAGTCTCAGCACCCCGGAAGGAGAGTATGAACTGACGGAGGCGGAGCCTGTGAAGCTTCACTTCGTGAATATCGGGGACCGGACACTGACGGCGGAAGGAAGCGTGAAACTGGCGCTGATGATTCCGTGCAGCCGCTGTCTGGAACCGGTGAAGGTTCCGTTCTCCCTGGATCTTGCGAGGACATTTGATATGAAGCTGTCATCGCGGGAGCGGGCCGAGGCTCTGGAGGAACAGCCCTATTTGCAGGGGTACACGCTGGATGTGGATCAGCTGGTATGCGATGAGTTGTATCTGAACCTGCCGATGAAGGTCCTGTGCAAGGAAGACTGCAAAGGGATTTGTAATAGATGTGGGGCCAATCTTAATAAGACCGCCTGCGACTGTGACAGGAGTTCGTTGGACCCAAGAATGTCTGTTATCCAGGATATTTTCAATCAGTTTAAGGAGGTGTAAACCATGTCTATCTGCCCAAAGAACCGGACTTCCAAAGCCAGGAGAGATAAGCGGAGATCTGCCAACTTTAAGATGGGTTCCGTGAATCTGGTGAAGTGCTCCAGATGCGGCGCGCTGATGATGCCGCACAGAGTCTGCAAGGCCTGCGGAACTTATAATAAGAGAGAGATCGTCAAGGTTGACGAGGACTAATTGATGTGTGACGCGCGGTGATGCGCGAATAAGGCTGTCGGAGCGATCCGGAGGCGTGATTAAGATGTTTAGGGCGGTGCGGTCGTAAGGCTGCGCCGCTTTTGCTGCGCCGGCATCTAAAACTGCTGGCGGCTGTTTTCCTGCATTTTCGTGCGGATAGAGTGCCGGTGATGCCCCGAGCGTATTGTGCTGGCATACGGGAACGGGTATATCGGTACATTTTCGGCATTGTTGCAAAATTTTGAAACGGGCATCCGAAACATTGTTTCCGCGCGAAAAACTGGTTGATTTCTATTTTGATATGATATATAGTATGGGTAGATGAATCCGAAGGATTAAAAGGAGCTGCAGAAATGATCAGAGTAGCGGTAGACGCCATGGGAGGCGACAACGCTCCGGGCCAGATTGTGGCAGGAGCTGTGGACGCAGCGGCGCAGCGGACGGATATAGAGGTCCTGCTGGTGGGTCAGGAAGCGGCGGTGAACGCGGAGCTTCAGAAGCACCAGTATGATAAGACCAGGATCAGCGTGGTGAACGCCACGGAGGTCATTGAGACCGAAGAGCCGCCGGTGAACGCGATCCGCCGGAAGAAAGATTCTTCCATTGTGGTGGGCATGAACATGGTAAAGCGGGGCGAGGCGGATGCTTTTGTCTCGGCCGGCAGTTCCGGAGCTGTTCTGGTCGGCGGACAGGTGATCGTTGGACGTATCAAAGGTGTGGAACGGCCGCCGCTGGCGCCTCTGATCCCCACGGAGAAGGGCGTGTCCCTGCTGATCGACTGCGGGGCCAATGTAGACGCCCGTCCTTCCCATCTGGTGCAATTTGCCAGAATGGGTTCTATCTATATGGAGAACGTCATAGGTATCAAGAAGCCAAGGGTTGCGATCGTCAACATCGGCGCCGAGGAGGAGAAGGGCAACGCTCTGGTCAAGGAGACATTTCCTCTTCTGAAAGCCTGTGAGGACATTAATTTCATCGGCAGCATCGAGGCAAGGGAGATTCCTCATGGATATGCGGACGTGATCGTCTGCGAGGCGTTTGTGGGGAATGTGATCTTAAAGCTTTACGAAGGAGTCGGAGCGACGCTGATCAGCATGGTGAAGAAGGGCATGATGACCAGCCTGCGCAGTAAGATCGGCGCCCTTCTGGTGAAGCCGGCGCTTAAGACGACCCTGAAACGGTTCGACGCCAGTGAGTATGGCGGCGCGCCGCTGCTGGGACTGAACGGACTGGTGGTGAAGGCCCACGGGAATTCGACGGCCACGGAGATCTGTCATTCCATCATCCAGTGCGTTTCCTTTAAGGAGCAGGATATTAATGGAAAGATAAAAGCAAGTCTGACGGTGGGGGCCCCCGAGCCAGGCGGGTCAGACGGACAAATCTGAGGGAGAAAGGAGTGACGCAGAATGGAATTTGAGAAATTACAGAGTATAATCGCAGAAGTCCTCAATGTAGATGCAGGGGACATTACCATGGCCACGACTTTTGTAGACGACCTTGGTGCAGATTCTCTGGATGTTTTTCAGATTATCATGGGGATCGAAGAAGAATTTGATATTGAGATTCCCCAGGACGCTGTGGAGAGCATCGTGACGGTGGGCGACGCAGTCGAGCAGATCAAGAATCTGGCCAACTAAGATGATCAGGCGGTGAGCAGGCGCTGCGGGGGCCTAAGAACCCATACGCAGCGCCTACTTTGTTCGTATTAACGTGGATGGGAGGAATGGAATGAACAGGGATTTGAGAGAACTGGAACAGGAGACAGGTTATATTTTCCGGGACAGGGATCTGTTTCGGCAGGCGCTGACCCACAGTTCCTACGCCAACGAACACCGACTTTCGAAGGCGGACTGCAATGAGCGTCTGGAGTTTCTCGGGGACGCGGTGCTGGAACTGGTATGCAGCGATTATCTGTACCGGAACTACGGGGACAAGCCGGAAGGGGAAATGACAAAGCTGCGGGCCAGTATTGTATGCGAGCCTACGCTGGCGCTGTGTGCGGAAGAACTGAAGCTGGGAGAGTATCTGCTTTTGGGCCGTGGCGAGGAGGCCACAGGCGGCCGGGGCCGGGCGTCGGTGGTGTCGGACGCGATGGAAGCCCTGATCGGGGCGATCTATCTGGATGGTGGTTTTGCTAGCGCAAAGGAGTTCATTCACGGATTTGTACTGAATGATATCGAGCATAAGCAGCTCTTTTATGATAGCAAGACTATCCTGCAGGAGATGGTGCAGGCGGAGGACGAAGGTGAATTAAGCTATGAGCTTCTGCGCGAGGAAGGGCCGGATCACAATAAGCTGTTCGAGGTGAGGGCCCTTGTGGGGGATAAGGAAGTGGGCCGGGGAACCGGCCGCACGAAGAAGGCGGCGGAGGCTATGGCTGCTTACCGGGCGATTCTTAAGAGAAAGGAGAACTCGGACGGCTGAGAGGCAGCCCATCAGATGGTTCTCAGGGAGGAAGGCGCGAAAGTGCTGTCCGTTCCGTGGGACAGAAGCGGCGGGGCAAACGGCCGTCAGGCGGAAGCACCGGAAAGCCGCGATGGCGGCTGAACATTTACAGACGAAAGAACATATGGGTGGATTATGTATCTGAAAAGCATCGAGGTGCAGGGATTTAAGTCCTTCGCGAATAAGATCGTATTTGAATTTCATAATGGAATTACCGGCATTGTGGGACCTAATGGCAGCGGCAAGTCCAACGTGGCCGACGCGGTCCGCTGGGTGCTGGGCGAGCAGCGTGTGAAGCAGCTGCGCGGCGCCAGCATGCAGGACGTGATCTTCTCTGGCACAGAGATGCGAAAGCCCCAGGGCTTCGCTTATGTGGCGATCACATTGGACAACTCCGACCATCAGCTGGCGATCGACTACGACCAGGTCACGATCGCCCGGCGGATTTACCGTTCCGGCGAGAGCGAATATCTGTTAAATGGCAGCGCCTGCCGGCTGAAGGATATCAATGAACTGTTCTACGATACCGGCATCGGCAAAGAAGGCTATTCCATTATCGGACAGGGCCAGATCGATAAGATCTTAAGCGGCAAGCCGGAGGACCGGCGTGAACTGTTCGATGAAGCTGCCGGTATCGTCAAATTCAAGCGGCGCAAGAGCATTGCCGTGAAGAAGCTGGAGGACGAGCACCAGAATATGGTGCGCGTGGAGGATATCCTGGCGGAGCTGGAGAAGCAGGTAGGGCCGCTGAAAGTACAGTCGGAGAAAGCCAGGGAGTATCTGCGTCTTCGTGATGAACTGAAGCGCTACGATGTGAACCTGTTTCTGAATGAAACGGAAGTCCTGCAGTCCCAGTTAAAGGAACTTGCAGAGAAAGAGGGTATTGTTTCCGCGGATCTGGCGGAGACCCGGGAGGAGTCGGACAGGCTCCGGACTACCTATGAGGAACTGGATCAGGCGGTTAAAGAGTTAAGCGGCCGGATCGAAGAAAACCGGAACCAGCGGAATATGGAGGATGTTCTGAAGGGGAATCTGGAAGGCCAGATCAACGTCCTGCTGGAACAGATCAAGACAGAGCAGCTAAATGCCGAACACCTCAGCCAGAGGATCCAGGCGATCGACCGGGATGTGTCCGGGAAGCGTGAGCAGATCGGTCAGTACCTGGCGGATAACGCGGATATCGCCGGGCAGGCAAAGGCCAGTCAGAAGAAGCAGGAGGAAGCGGAAGAGGATCTTCGTCAGGCGGATGAGAGGATCATGATGCTGGACGCGAAGATCGAGGGCCATAAGTCGGGCATTATTACCAATCTGAATGAACGGGCGTCTCTGACCGCCAGGCAGCAGCATTATATGACGATGCTGGAACAGGTGCAGGTGCGGCATTCGGAGGTGGCCCAGCGCCTTCTGCGGATCAAGAGCGACGAGTCGGCCCAGGCGGAGTTAAAGACCGCGGCTGAGGCGGAACTTCGGCAGGCGGAGGAAGAGATCGCCGGACTTACCGCGAAGCAGGAGACCTGTGCGGAGGAGATCGCTGGCTGCGAGCAGGAGAGCCGCCGCTTAAGCCGGAACCTGAACGAGAAGCAACAGGAATACCGGGCGGACTACGCCAGGCTGGAATCGCTCAGGAATCTGGCGGAGCGCTACGACGGCTACGGCGGCAGCATCCGGCGGGTCATGGAGGTTCGCGACCGGGTGAAAGGCGTCCACGGCGTGGTTGCCGATATCATCACCACGAAGAAGGAATATGAGACAGCGATCGAGACGGCTCTCGGCGGCAGTATCCAGAACATTGTCACAGATTCGGAGACGACGGCCAAGCAGCTGATCGAATATTTGAAGAAGAACCGTTACGGACGGGCCACATTTCTCCCCCTCGACAGCGTTGGGAGGAGCGGAAGTTTCGGCCCGAAGGAGGCGCTTAAGGAGCCGGGAGTACTGGGCCTTGCCAGCCAGCTGGCGGAGGCGGACAGTCAGTACGCGGGGCTAGTGGAGTATCTTCTCGGACGCGTTGTGGTGGCGAAAGACATCGATCACGCCATCGCGCTGGCTCGTAAATATAAGCATTCCCTGCGCATCGTTACGCTGGAGGGCGAACTGTTAAGTGCCGGCGGATCCATGACAGGCGGCGCGTTCAAGAACAGCAGTAATCTCCTGGGACGCCGCAGGGAGATCGAGGAACTGGAGAATCTCTGCGAGAAGATCCGGAAAGAGACGGAACGGCTGCAGGCTGACCTGGAACTGAACGAGGGCGTTCTTGCCCAGAAACGGGAAGAGCTGGAAGAGATCAAGGCGGCTCTTCAGAAGACCTATCTGCGGCAGAATACGATACAGATGAATATGGCCCAGCTGGAGGAGAAGATCCAGGATATCGCCGATTCCGGCCAGGATCTGGTCATTGAGAACCGGCAGCTGGAGGAGCAGGCGCTGGATCTTAAGAAGAACCAGGAGGAACTGTCCGCCGATGTAAAGGGCCTGGAGGATCAGAACCAGCAGGCCAATCAGGATATCGAAGAACTGACGAAGAAGCTGGAGGAAGAGCGGAGCCACCGTGAGACCATGGCCGAGTCCCTTTCCGCCATCCGTCTGGAGACGGCCAACCTGCTGCAGAAATACGGATTCGTTCAGGAAAATGTGGACCGTGTGAATGAGGAGATCCGGCGTCTGGAGGAAGAAAAGGCGGAGCTGTCCGCAGGCAGCCACGACACAGACGCGGTGATCGGCGGAAAGCAGCAGGAGATCGAAGAGCTGAAGGAACATATCCGGGCGTCGGAGGAGCATAAGGGCCAGCTTGACGCGCTGATCGAACAGGACACTGCCGCGAAGGATGAGCAGTCGGCGAAGCAGAAGGGGCTATTTGAGAAGCGGGAGGAGTTGTCCAGTCGCTTGGCCCAGCTGGATAAGGACCAGTTCCGGCTCCAGAGCCAGCAGGAGAAGGTGAATGAGCGCCTGGACCGCCATGTGGATTATATGTGGACGGAGTATGAGCTGACATTTACTACGGCCGAGGCGTTCCGTGATCCGCAGCTCCGTTCCGTGCCGGAGATGCGTAAGCGTACCGAGCAGCTGAAGGCCGATATCCGGGGCCTGGGAAATGTAAATGTAAATGCTATCGAAGACTATAAGGAAGTCTCCGAGCGCTACGAATTCATGAATACCCAGCATGAGGATCTGGCCAGGTCCGAGGCGGCCCTGCTCCAGATCATCGAGGAACTGGACGCCGGGATGCGCAGACAGTTTACAGAGAAATTCCACGATATCCGTCAGGAATTTGACAAGGTATTCAAGGAACTGTTCGGCGGAGGCCACGGCACGCTGGAGCTGGTGGAGGATGAGGACATTCTGGAGGCCGGCATTCAGATCATCGCCCAGCCGCCCGGCAAGAAGCTGCAGAACATGATGCAGCTGTCCGGCGGCGAGAAGGCGCTGACGGCGATCTGTCTGCTGTTCGCGATCCAGAACCTGAAACCGTCGCCGTTCTGTCTGCTGGACGAGATCGAGGCGGCGTTGGACGATTCCAATGTGGAACGGTTCGCCAGGTACCTTCACAAGCTGACGAAAAATACCCAGTTCATTGTGATCACCCACCGGAGAGGCACGATGGTCAGCGCCGACCGGCTCTACGGGATCACGATGCAGGAGAAGGGCGTATCGGCCCTGGTATCGGTGAATCTGATCGAGGATAAGCTGGACAATTAGCAGAGTGCCGCCGGGCGGCGGAGACGAAAGTCAGAAAAGGAGGACAGCCATGGCAGAAGGCAGGAAGGGATTCTTTGGAAGACTGGTGGAAGGTCTTCAGAAGACAAGAGATAATATCGTGTCCGGGATCGATTCGATCTTTTCCGGATTTACGGCCATTGACGACGACTTCTACGAAGAGATCGAGGAGACCCTGATCATGGGCGATCTGGGGATCGCCACCACCATGAAGGTGATGGAGGATCTGCGGCAGCAGGTGAAGGAACAGCATATCAAGGAGCCGTCCGAGTGCAAGACGCTTCTGATGGACAGCTTAAAGCGCCAGATGGATCTGGGCGAGAACGCCTATGAGTTTGAGAACCGGAAGAGCGTGGTCCTCGTGATCGGCGTCAACGGCGTGGGCAAGACCACATCCATCGGCAAGCTGGCCGGGCAGTTAAAGGACCAGGGAAAAAGGGTGATTCTGGCGGCAGCGGATACGTTCCGCGCAGCCGCAGTGGAGCAGCTGACCGAATGGGCCGGAAGGGCCGGCGTGGAGATCATTGCCCATCAGGAAGGTTCCGACCCGGCCGCGGTGGTCTACGACGCGGTGGCGGCTGCCAAGGCCCGCGGCGCGGATGTGCTGATCTGCGATACCGCAGGGCGCCTTCATAATAAGAAAAACCTGATGGAGGAACTGAAGAAGATCGACCGGGTCATCACCCGGGAGTATCCGGACGCTTACCGGGAGACGTTGGTGGTGCTGGACGGCACGACCGGACAGAACGCCCTGTCCCAGGCAAGACAGTTCATGGAAGTGGCCGATGTGACCGGTATCATCCTCACGAAGCTTGACGGGACGGCCAAGGGCGGCATCGCCGTGGCGATCCAGTCGGAGCTGGGGATCCCGGTCAAATACATCGGCATCGGCGAGAAGATCGACGATCTCCAGAAATTTGACGCGGATGCGTTCATTAACGCGCTGTTTGCGTAGATACGCCTGCGTTGTGATTACGCCAGAGACGGCGCAGCGCGGACATAGATAGAAGAGAAACAGGAAGAGAGGAATGATTTACCATGATGACACTTGAGAGTTTCGAGGAAGCAACCGAAGTCGTAGGAAAAGTGATCCAGGAGACCAAGCTGGTCTACAGCGAATACTATTCCGAGCAGACCGGCAACAAGGTTTATTTCAAGCCGGAGAATATGCAGTATACCGGCGCGTACAAGGTCCGCGGCGCCTACTATAAGATCAGCACCCTGACCGCCGAGGAAGAGAAGAACGGCCTGATCACGGCTTCCGCCGGCAATCACGCCCAGGGCGTGGCCTACGCCGCCAAGCTGGCGGGCGTGCCGGCGACGATCGTGATGCCTACGGCGACGCCGCTCATTAAGATCAACCGCACGAAGAATTACGGGGCGGAAGTGATCCTTTACGGAGACGTCTTCGATGAGGCCTGCGAGTACGCGAAGAAGATCGCCGAGGAGAGAAAAATGGCCTTCGTTCATCCCTTTGACGACCTGGCCGTGGCGACGGGACAGGGTACCATCGCCATGGAGATCATCAAGGAACTGCCCACCGTGGATTATATCCTGGTGCCCATCGGCGGCGGCGGTCTGGCGGCCGGCGTATCCACGCTGGCGAAGCTTCTGAATCCGAAGATCAAGGTCATCGGTGTGGAGCCGTCCGGGGCCAACTGCATGCAGGAGTCCCTGAAGGCCGGCCATGTGGTTGCCTTAAAGTCAGTCAGCACCATTGCCGACGGCACGGCCGTCAAGTGCCCCGGCGAGAAGATATTCCCCTACATTCAGGAGAATGTGGACGATATCATTACCGTGGACGACAACGAGCTGATCGTGGCTTTCCTGGATATGGTGGAGAACCACAAGATGATCGTGGAGAATTCCGGCCTTCTGACCGTGGCTGCCCTGCGCCATATGGATGTGAAGAAGAAAAAGATCGTATCCATCTTAAGCGGCGGCAACATGGATATCATTTCGATGGCGTCCATTGTCCAGCACGGCCTGATCCAGCGCGACAGGGTCTTCACCGTGTCCGTGCTTCTGCCGGATAAGCCCGGACAGTTGGCTAAAGTGTCCACGCTTCTGGCCGAGCATCAGGGCAACGTCATCAAGCTGGAGCATAATCAGTTCATCAGCATCAACCGCAACGCGGCTGTGGAACTGCGGATCACGCTGGAGGCTTACGGCACCGATCACAAGAATGAGATCGTTCAGGCGCTCAATGACGCCGGATACCGGCCGAAGGTTGTGAAATCGACAGGAGCGTTTTAAAGCCGGGGGTGTTTTGGAACTGCGGGCAGCGGCGATGCGTTTTACGTCAGTATGCAAAAGAGTGCCAGTAACGCTTGGCGTGTATTTTCATGCGAGCAGGGCGCCAGTGACACCTTACCTGTATTGGATAACGGCATGAATTGGATAATACGTTGCTGGATAATAAGACGGAATATTATAGAATATTTCGTCTTATTTTTATAAATCGATAGAATTTTTTGTTAAAATATGCTATACTGTAAAGACTAACCGATAAGACATGGAGAGAAAGGGAGGGCTTCGGCATGATGATTGAACTTGGCAGGGCGAAACGGCAGGTTATTCAGTCCATCTGTGAAGGCAGCAGGGATGTGCTGCTGCGCGGCGCGGCGGAAGGCGCCATCGGCCGGGTGTGGGTGCCTCATCTGACGAATCCTTCCTACTGTCTGGTGGTGGTCGGAGATTTCGCCTATCTTCTGGGGCTGCCGCCCAAAGGAGAGAAGGCGCTGGATCTGAAGGGCCAGATCTTCGAGTCGGCACAGCAGGCGTTTCTTTATCCGCAGGATGAGCGGTGGGCCGACTGGCTGGAAGAACAGTTTCCGGCCCAGCTGCGTATCGTGACCCGTTACGCCCTTAGGAAGGACGAGCATCATTTTGATCTGGAGAAGCTTCGGAACTATGTGAGATCCGTACCGAAGGGCGTCCGGATCCGCCGGATTGATGAAAGGCTCTACCATCAGGTCATGAGGGAGGAATGGAGCCGCGACCTGTGCTCGAATTTCGATACCGCCGGGCGGTTCATGGAGTATGCTTTCGGTTATGTGGCGCTTAAGGGACGGGAACTGATCGCCGGCTGTTCCTGCTACGGTGTCAGCGAGGGAATGATGGAGATCGAGGTGGACACGCGGAAGGACTGGCGGCGGCAGGGTCTGGCCCTGGCCTGCAGCGCGGCGTTCGTTCTGGAGTGTCTGGACAAGGGACTGGTCCCCAACTGGGACGCGGTCAACCTCCAGTCGGTGGGACTGGCGGAGAAGTTAGGTTATGTATTTGAGAGAGAGTATCAGGTGTATCGTCTGAAGGAAATGGAGGAAAGGTAACTTATGGACAGAAAGACAATGTTTCAGGCAGTGGATCACACGCTCCTAGCGCAGGGCGCCACATGGGAGGAGATCCGGCAGCTGTGCGACGACGCGGTAAAATACGGCACGGCGTCCGTCTGCATTCCGCCGTCCTATGTGAAGCGGGCGAAGGAGTATCTGGGAGATAAGATGGCGGTCTGTACGGTCATCGGGTTCCCCAACGGCTATAATACCACGGCGGTCAAGGTGTTTGAGACCGAGGACGCTATCGAGAACGGCGCGGACGAGATCGACATGGTCATCAACATCGGCGATCTGAAGGATAAGAATTATCAGAAGATCTTGGATGAGATCCGCGCTCTCAAGACCGTCTGCGGCGACCATATCCTGAAGGTCATTATCGAGACCTGCCTGCTGACTGACGAAGAGAAAGTGAAGATGTGCGAGATCGTGACCGAGGCGGGAGCGGATTATATCAAGACTTCCACCGGCTTTTCCAAGGCGGGCGCCACGTTCGCGGACATTAAACTGTTTGCGGAGCATGTGGGACCGGGCGTGAAGATGAAGGCGGCGGGAGGCATTTCGTCCTTCGCGGACGCGGAGGAATTCCTGCGCTTGGGCGCGTCCCGGCTTGGAACCAGCCGTATTGTGAAACTGGCGAAGGCAGAGGAGGAATCCCATGGACAGGAAAAGTCTGATCAGGGCGGCTATTGAGAACCTGCCGAATTCTTACGCTCCTTATTCTCATTTCCATGTATCGGCGGCGCTGCTGTGTAAGGACGGGACCGTCTATACCGGCTTCAATATCGAAAACGCCACCTACACGCCGACGGTCTGCGCAGAACGGAGTGCGTTCTTTAGGGCAATCAATGAAGGGAAACGGGAGTTTGAGGCTATCGTCATATGCGGCGGCTTAAACGGCGTGATCACCGATTACTGCTCGCCCTGCGGCGTCTGCCGGCAGGTGATGAAGGAATTCTGCGGGCCGGATTTCCTGGTGATCATGGCGAAGTCGGAAGAGGACTATATCGAGAAGACGCTAGAGGAGCTTCTGCCGCTGTCGTTCGGGGCGGAGATGCTTGGTAAGTAACGCGGCGGAGATGCTGGCCGCGAGATAGTCCGGAAAGTGACGGACGGCGATATATTTCCATGCGAATAAGAGCGGTACAGAAAGGGTGCCGGCGGTACGCTTTCTGCAAAAAAGCATGATGCTAAAAGGGGATAATGAGTTATGATAAGAATGTATGATCTGATCGAAAAGAAGAAGCACGGCGGCGCTCTTTCTGAGGAAGAGATCCACGCTATGGTGACCGGCTATGTGGCCGGGGAGATCCCGGACTACCAGATGTCGGCCATGCTGATGGCGATCTATTTTCAGGGAATGAACGCGCAGGAAACCACATATCTTACTATGGAGATGGCCCATTCCGGCGATACGGCGGATCTGTCGGGGATCAAGGGCATCAAGGTGGATAAGCACAGCACCGGCGGCGTGGGAGACAAGACGTCCCTCGTCATCGGACCGATCGCGGCGTCCTTGGGCGTTAAGATCGCCAAGATGTCGGGGCGGGGGCTGGGCCACACCGGCGGGACCCTGGATAAGCTGGAGTCGATCCCGGGACTTACGACAAGCATCGATAAGGAGCGGTTTTTCGAGATCGTAAATGAGACCGGTATCGCCATCATCGGACAGACCGGCAACATGGTTCCGGCGGACAAGAAGCTCTACGCCCTCCGGGACGTGACGGCGACGGTGGACAGCGTGCCGCTGATCGCCTCGTCGATCATGAGCAAGAAGCTGGCGGCCGGCAGCGATGCCATCGTGCTGGACGTGAAGACCGGAAGCGGCGCGTTTATGAAGACGCTGGAGGATTCCATTGCCCTGGCGAAAGAGATGGTTGCTATCGGTGTCGGCGCGGGACGGAAATGCTGCGCGCTGATCACGGATATGGATGTGCCGCTCGGACGCGCCATCGGCAACGCCATGGAGGTGAAGGAAGCCGTTCAGACGCTCTGGGGCGAAGGTCCGGCGGATCTGACCGAGGTATGCCTGCAGCTGGTCTCGAATATGCTTTTCATGGCGGACAAGGGAACCATTTCCGAATGCCGCGCTCTGGCGGAGAAGGCCATGGCGGACGGCAGCGCCGTGGATGTGCTAGCGGCTATGGTGAAGGCCCAGGGAGGCGATCCGGCTTATATCTATGATACGTCCCTGTTCCATGAGGCGCCGTGCAGGAAGGAAGTGCTGTCTCCGGCGGACGGATATATCACCCATATTGATACTGAGGGCTGCGGGATCGCGTCCACGATGCTGGGAGCCGGCCGGGCGAAGAAGGAAGACGCCATCGATTACAGAGCCGGGATCTATCTCCATAAGAAATACGGCGATCCGGTGAAGAAGGGCGATGTGTTGGCGGAAATGTACGCTTCCGATGAAGCGCTCTTTGCGGGTGCGGAGCAGAAGTTCCTGGCTTCCTATACGATCGGCGCACAGTCTGCGCCGGAGAAAAAGCTGGTTTACGCCAGAGTGACGTCTGGCGGTGTGGAGCGGTTCTGAATTGTTGGGGCGGCAAGCGAATGGAAACAGTTACTTTTACTATAATTGACAGTTATTTCCACACTTTTTTGTGAAAAATTGCTTGCCAAGCGGATGCTTATGTAGTATAATAATCGCAACAGAACAGATGTGATTCCTGGGATGTGCGACAACTCTTACTTTCTTTGAACCTACATTGTGACAGAAGGGATTCCTATATTTTTCGGTGGATGTCAGGCCTCCGTTTGCAGTGGAAGGCAGAAGCCGGAGTGCGGTTGCCCACCTAGCTTGGCTAGGCGTCAAATAGTAAGAACCGGCATCTTGGGAGTTACAAATGAAAAAAGCAGCGAGCAATCGCTGCTTTTTGTGTCGGAAGCAGGGCACGGAGGTATATGGATTTTGGCCGGCCGATTTCTCCGTATGTAGGCCGTCAGGTTTCTCCGTATGACTTGCGTCCTCCGGCAAAATATGCTATTCTATAGGAAACGGAGATTACTGACATTTTCTTCGGAAACAGAAGAATTGGACAACATATTTCTAAGGAACGAGGCATACAGATGAAGGATCATAAATATGGCAAATACATCGTTTGGGGAGTGACAGCGTTTCTGGTGATCGTGGCCTGTATTCTGGTGACGCTCATGCTTCTGCGCTGGCAGACGGTCAGGGGCGTGATCGGTATGATCAATGAGATCCTGGCGCCGATCATCTATGGTGCTATCCTGGCGTATCTGATGTCGCCGGTCTATAACCGGCTGTATGGCTGGATGGGAGCATTGCTCAAAAAGAAAAAGAAGGAGCAAGAGAAAGGGCAGGAGTCGGAACAGGAAACGGAGCGTAGGAGGAAACTTGTTACCAGTGTTTCGAGAACCTTTGCTACGGTAGGAAGCCTGCTGTTTTTGGCAGCGGTCGTCATAGGCCTTATTTCGATGATCATCCCTACGGTGGTTGAGAGCATCATGGGCATCGTGAATTCCATTCCGTCCTATGTGCAGAAGATCTCCAGCTGGATACAGACCATATTTGCCAATAACCCGGAGGTGGAGACGGCGGTGATGAACGCCTACCAGCACGGCGTTGACCGGCTGCTGGAATGGACCAGATCCACGGCCAACTGGATGCCGAATCTGGAGACCGCGTTAAGCAGCGTCTATTCCGGAGTCATGGGGATCGTCAATGTGACGAAGAACAGCCTGATCGGCGTTATCGTCATGATCTATCTGCTGCTTATTAAGGACACGCTGATCGCGCAGGCGAAGAAGATCGCTTACGGCCTGTTCCCGATCGGCATTGCCAACGGACTGGTGGAGAAGTGTCAGCTTGTCCACAAAATGTTCGGCGGGTTTATTCTGGGCAAGCTGATCGATTCCCTGATCATCGGAATTTTGACATTTATCATCATGAGCATTTTAAAAATGCCGTATACCATGCTGATCAGCGTGATCATCGGAGTGACGAACATCATACCGTTCTTCGGGCCGTTTATCGGGGCGATCCCGAGTGCGGTTCTGCTCCTTTTGGTGAGTCCGAAGCAGTGCCTGATCTTCCTGGTCCTGATCCTTTTGATCCAGCAGTTTGACGGGAATATCCTGGGACCGAAAATCCTGGGCAATTCCACGGGGCTTTCCAGCTTCTGGGTGCTGTTCTCGATCCTGTTCTTCGGCGGCATCATGGGGCCGGTGGGCATGATCATCGGTGTACCGACCTTCGCGGTGATCAGCCAGTTGGTGAAGGAGACCGTGGAGAAGCGTCTGAAGAAGAAGTCTTTGTCCGTCAATACGGACGATTACAGGGGACTGAAGTATATTGACGAAGACCGGAAAACTTTTGTCAGGTAGGAGTGTATGAGGAGAGAAAAAGGTATCGTGTGGATGCTTGGCGTTCCATTCGTTGTACTGGCGCTGGTCATGGTGATCCTTTATAAGGAGAGACCGGCGCAGGATGGAATATCAAGGGCCGCGGCCTGTAAGGCAGCGGCTCTTTTTTTGACGACAGCGGATACGTGCCGCAAGGAAGCGGAGACGGAACGTTCCTTCTTCCCGGCGGGTGATCAGCGGCAGTGGTATGTGAAATACATGGATTGGCTGTACCGTCGCGGACTGCTTTCGGAGGAAATGACGCCGCCGGAAAGCAGGGCTGCGGAAGGCTGGTTGACTTATGAGGAGGCGGAGCGGCTGGCGGAGGGACTGGCCGAGGCGGTCTGGAGAGAAAATGGCGCCGCAGAGAGTGCAGAGGGCCTGCCGGAGACGGATTTGGAGGAAATGGCAGAAGCTTTGCAGGAGGCGAGAGAGACTTCGCCGACTATGGAAGGTCTGTCTGAGTCCAAGAAGAACCTGCGGGGAGCGGCGGAAATTTTGCCGGAGACCGCCGACGGGGCGCGGCAGGATGCGGAAGAACTGCAGGAGATAAAGCGGCGGCTGGCGGATATTGTGCGAAGGACGAACCGAAACCGGAATAAACCGATCCCCGCGGAACGTTTCTGGGAGATGTACGAGGAGCTTTGCGGGCTGGCGGCCGCGGAACCGGATAGAAGTGAGGAATCGGATGGAACTGAGGGATCGGATACAGGTGTGGGATCGGATGAGAATAACAGCTCGGTAACTGAGGAAATCCTGCAGATCATCGGTACGCCGGATAATGTAGAGGACGCGCCGGCCTGGACTGCTTATACCGATCAGGGGATATACGGCTTTGAAGGACTGGGGCTGGCCGGATACATAGACTGTCAGATCCGGGTATTGGCGAAGGATCATGAACTGATCCGCGTTATAGGGATCGTTTCGGAGGAAGTCGTCTGCCGGAACGTATGGATCGTAAGCGCTTCTGGTACAGCAATTACCGGTTTTGCCGGGGATTGTATGCGGGAGTTTGCGGTGGAAAAGGAACTGGCGCAGGCTGGTGATCTGGCAAACCAGCTGGCCGATCTTCAGATGACGGGCGGCAGGGTGGAGAGGATCGCGCTGAAGCGGGAGAAGATTACTGCGAAGGTTCTGGCTGTCCGGGAGGACGCCATTGAACTGGAAGGCTACGGAGAGATCAGCCTTGATGAGGATTTCTGCGTCTACAAGACATATGGGGAATTTGAACGGCAGGACATTTCGCAGATCCTAGTAGGGTATGATACGCAGGAATTTATCGTGGCCGAAGGGAAACTTTGCGCCGCGCTGATTGTGAGAAGCTTCGGCGCGGAGTCGATCCGTGTTCTGATTACAGATACAGGCTTCCATTCCATTTTCCATCCGGAGATCCGGCTGGAATTCTTAAGCGGCGGAATTATGCGGCAGGGAGAGAAGGAGACGGTTTTCCGCGCGGGAGAGAGCGTCGTGCTGGCGGCGCGGAGCGGCAGCGGGAAGGAAACAGAGGCTGGTTCGGACGAAGTCGTGAGCGGGATATCCGGGGAGCTTGCCCCCTCGGACGAACGCATTATTTTCTGCCCGGCTGATGAAAGCGCCGGGATCCGCATTGTGAGCGTGACGCGCGGGCAGGGCGCGCCGGTCTGCCCGGGGCGTCTGGAGGTGTCCTGCGAGGAGAACGGCCTGGTGCTGGTCAATGAACTGTATATGGAGGATTATCTGAAACGTGTGCTTCCGAGTGAGATGCCGCTCAGCTATGAGCCGGAGGCTCTTAAGGCCCAGGCGGTCTGCGCCCGCACCTATGCGTACCGGCAGATCCGCGGCAATTCCTGCCGTCAGTACGGCGCCCATGTGGACGACAGCACCAATTACCAGGTCTATAATAACAGCGAGACCGGCCGTGAGGCCGCGGAAGCGGTGGACGCGACCTACGGGCAGATCCTGATGTACGGAGACAGCGCGGCGGAGACTTACTATTTCTCTACTTCCTGTGGCCATACGACAGACATGGGGGCTTGGGGACAGGAACCGGAGCGGACGCCGTACCTGCACGCGGTGGAGGTGCGGCCGGACGGCGGCGTGATCGAGACCGGAAGCGCCGTGAGAACAGATGACGTCATTGTGAAGAATGAGATTGTCGGGAATGACATTGCGGTAAACGGTCTTGTCGAATCGTCCGATCTGTCCGCCCTGTCCGGGGAAGAAGCATTCGCCGCATTCATCCGCGGCAGCGGAGAGAGCAGCGGGCAGGCCGATTTCGAAGTTTCCTGCGGCATGTACCGCTGGCAGACCCGGATCACCGCCTCGCAGCTTCAGGAAAATATTCCCGATATCGGCCGGATCCTGGAAGTGCAGGTCAGCGGGCGCGGCGCCGGCGGCGTGGCGCAGCGCGTGACCGTGACCGGTTCCGATGGAACGAAGGAGATCGAGGGCGAGAGCCGGATCCGCGCCGTGCTGGGACACCCCGGCTCCGTGATCACAAAAAACGACGGCGGCACTTTAAGCGGCTGGGAGAGCCTTCCGAGCGCGTTCATTTCCATCGAAGAAAGTACGGCGGAAGACGGTGAAACGTGCTGGCTTATCTACGGAGGCGGCTACGGTCACGGCATCGGTATGAGCCAGAATGGCGCCCAGGCCATGGCGAAGCGGGGATGGAAATACGGCGATATCCTGGATTTTTTCTATGAAGGGACGCGGATGGAGACGGTGTACTGAAGGGAAAAGATGTATTGCAAAAATAGTTTGCATGCTATATAATAAAAAAGATTTTGATTACAGGTCGATAAAATAAGCTTTACTAAAGGGGTTATGTGTTGTGAAACTGATCTTCCGTTATATGAAGCCATACGCGAAGGCGATCGCCGCCGTCATGGGACTGAAGCTTGCGGCAACTATGGTTGAACTCTTACTTCCGTATATTCTGGAGCATATCATCGACGTCACCGTACCGACCGGCAACCTTACGCAGATATTCCTGTGGGGACTTCTGATGATCCTGACCGCCGTCGCCACCCGGCAGCTGAACGTGACGGCCAACCGGGGCGCGGTGGAGAACGCCCACAATGTTTCCTACAACATCCGTCAGGATCTGTTTATCAAGACGGCCAATCTGTCGGGCAGCCAGTTCGACGCCTTCGGCCTTCCGAGCCTGATCAGCCGTATGACCAGCGACAGCTATAACGTCCAGTCCTGCGCCCAGTCTCTGCAGACCCTGTGCGTCCGCGCGCCGATCATGCTGGTGGGCGGCATCCTGATCACGATGACCATGGATTGGGTGCTGTCGGCGGTGCTCTGCGTGATGCTGCCGATCATGCTGGTCGTTATCTTAAGCGTATCCCGGTACGGGATCCCGCTTTACAATAAGGTGCAGGAGAGCCTGGACGACGTGGTCCGGGTCATGCGTGAAAATATCACCGGCATCCGCGTGGTAAAGGCCCTTTCCAAGACGGACTATGAGAAACGGCGCTTCGCGGCCAGCAACGACGCCATGACCCGCAACGACGTCAAGGCCAGTACGATCATGGCCCTGCCGGGACCGATCATGCAGCTTTGCCTGAACACCGGCCTGACGCTGGTGGTCTTCATCGGCGCGATCCGCGTCAATAATGGACAGATGAATCCTGGCGTGATCCTGGCGTTTCTGACGTATTTCAACATGGTGCTGCAGGGCGTCATGGCGATCAACCGCATTTTCATGATGATCAGCAAGGCGTCCGCGTCCGCGAACCGTATTGCTCTCATTATGGCGGCGCCGCAGGATCAGCGCATCCTGACGGCGGAGGAGGCGAAGAAGCCGTCCGGCGATGAGTTCATCCGGTTCGAGCATGTGAATTTCAGCTACGGCGAGGCGGGTACGGCTCAGGCCGAGGCCTTCGGCGGCAGCAGCCGGGAGCAGTGCCTCTATGATATCGATTTCTCCATTAAGAGAGGCGAGAGTCTGGGGATCATCGGACCCACCGGCTGCGGCAAGACGACGATCATCAATCTGCTGATGCGTTTCTACGACGTGGAGGACGGCGGCGTCTTTGTGGACGGGAAGGACGTGCGCAGCTATGAGAAGGACGACCTTCATCGGAAGTTTGGCGTGGTCTTCCAGAACGACATGGTGTTCAACGACACCCTGCGCCAGAACATTTCCTTCGGGCGGGAAATCCCGGAGGACAGGCTTACCCAGGCGACAAAGGACGCCATGGCGGCGGAGTACATAGCGGGCTTGGACGGCGGCCTCGACTACATGGCGGATATCAAGGGAGCCAATCTGTCCGGAGGACAGAAGCAGCGGCTTTTGATCGCCCGTGCTCTGGCGGCGAAGCCGGAGATACTGATCCTGGACGATTCTTCCTCTGCGCTTGACTACAAGACGGACGCTTCCCTCAGGAAGGCGGTCTTTGAAAATTACGGCGGCACGACGACGATCCTGATCGCGCAGCGCGTCAGCTCTGTCATGAACATGACCAACATCCTGGTCATGGACAACGGGCGCTGCATCGGTTACGGAAACCACGAACATCTGCTGGAGACATGCCCGGAGTACCGTGATATCTTCAACACGCAGATGGGCGCTTTGGCGTAAGGAGGAAGGCGGGATGAATAATAGTTTTCTTAATTACGTCAAGATCCGGAGCGAATTGTCTGCGGCGGTGACCTGCCGCGTGCATGAGCGGACAGGCCTGCGGGAAAGCGCCGGACTGTGTTGGCAGAGCGTTGGAGCGGTTCTGAAAAGCGCCGGACTGTACCCGGAAAGGAGGCGGTGAGAATGCCTGGAAGAGGAGATCGGGGCGGCAAAAAGGAGAAGCCCAGAGACGCGAAGAAATCGCTTCGCCGTATTCTTTCCTACCTGAATGACTACCGCTGGCCGGTGATCGTGCTGACTCTCTGCGCTTTCATCAGTAATTTCGGCAACCTTCTTGGGCCGAATTTCGCCGGGAAAGCCATCCACGCGGCCGGCGCGGGCGCGGGAAAAGTGGATTTCGATGTGGTATTTTTCTATGGGAAATGTATGCTGGCTGCCTATCTGGCCAGCGGCCTTCTCACATTTATCATCAATATCGGAATGATGCGGGTCAGCCGCAATGTGGTCCGCAAAATGCGCAAGGACGTATTCGACAAGCTGATGACCCTGCCGGTCGGGTTCTTCGACCGGAACCAGGCGGGCGACATTATCAGCCGCGTCAGCTACGACATCGACGTGGTGGGTACCAGTCTGGCGACAGACGTAGTGCAGATCATTACCAGCGTCGTCACGGTCGTAGGGTCATTTCTTATGATGTGCGCGATCTCCCTGCCGCTGGTGGTGTGTATGCTGGTGACGATCCCCATGGCCATCTTTTATACCAGATACATGGGAAGAAGGACCAGGCCCCTCTATTCGAAGCGCAGCGCCGCTTACGGCCGCATGAACGGTTTCGTGGAGGAAATGTTCACTGGCCAGAAGACGATCCTGGCTTACGCCTACGAGGACGGCGTCTGCGAGGATTTCAGCGGGATCAACCATGCGGCGGCCAACGCTTACCGGGACGCGGATACATTGGGCATGACCATGGGCCCGACCGTCGGATTTATCAATAACCTGGGACTATCGCTGATCGGCCTGGTGGGCGCGCTGTTCTATCTGTGGGGAATCGTGGATCTGGGGCAGATTTCTTCCTTCGTGCTGTATTCGAGGAAATTCTCCGGCCCGATCAACGAGATCGCCAACATCATCAATGAGATCTACTCGGCCCTGGCCGCGGCGGAGCGGGTGTTCCGCCTGCTGGACGAGCCGGAGGAGATCCAGGATATCTATAACGCCAAGGTGCTTTCGGAGGTGGAAGGCGACGTGGAGGCGCAGCATGTGTCCTTCGGTTATGTGCCGGGCAGGACGATCCTTCACGACCTGAACCTGAAGGCCAATCCGGGCCAGACCATTGCCATCGTCGGTCCCACCGGCGCCGGCAAGACGACGATCATCAATCTGCTGATGCGTTTCTACGACGTGGATGAAGGCGCGATCTATGTGGACGGAAATGAGATCCGCACCGTGACCCGCGACAGCCTCCGGAGAACCTACGCGATGGTGCTGCAGGACACCTGGGTGTTCCGCGGAACCATTTACGACAATATCGCCTACGGCAAGGAAGGCGCCTCGATGGAGGAAGTGATCGCCGCGGCCAAGGCGGCCCGCATCCACAGCTACGTGATGCGTCTGCCCGACGGCTATCAGACTGTGATCAGCGAGGACGGCGGCAATATCAGCAAAGGCCAGAAGCAGCTTCTGACCATCGCCCGGGCGATGCTCTACAATACCCACATGCTGATCCTGGACGAGGCCACCAGCAACGTGGATACGTCCACGGAGCGGCAGGTGCAGCAGGCCATGCGGCGGCTGATGGCGGGCAAGACCTGCTTCGTCATCGCCCACCGTCTGTCCACGATCCAGAACGCGGACCGGATCCTGGTGGTGGATCACGGCGACGTGGTGGAGCAGGGAACCCATGAGGAGCTGATGGTGCGGAAGGTGTTCTATTATAAGCTGTATGCGTCGCAGTTTGAGTAGGGTGTCTGCGAAGAGGCAGCATAAGTTGTATGGCTTCGCGGTTTGAGCAGAATATCTGCGGGGCGGAAACTGGTTTGCGAGGCGGAAACTGACAGGCGGAAGTCCGGGCTGTCCGGATGAGCAGAAGAGCAGGGAACGGAGGGGAAGGCTGTGGCGGATGCGATTGAAATTCGGGATCTTTCCGCGCCGGAACTGTCGGTGTACAACTGCCGCTCGGAGGTGCAGCTTCTGCGGTATTATGAGCCGCAGCCGGGAATCTTCATCGCGGAAAGTCCGAAGGTGATCATAAGGGCGCTTGACGCGGGATATGAACCGGCATCGCTTCTGGCGGAGCGGAAGCTGCTTGGGAAAGCGGAAGAGTTCCTGGCGGCGGAGTCGGAAACTTCTGCAGAAAATGAACCGCTGAGGGTGAAAAATTCCCGGATGGCAGAGCCTGCTGTTTTGGAGGAAGATCAACAGCAGAGAATGGAAAATTCCCTTGTGGCTGCATCGGTTGCCGGAGAGGATGAATCGGAAAGGATAGTTTCTTCTGATAATGAGGATCAGGCGGCTTTGCTGCACGAAATTCTGCGCCGCTGCGGGGACGTGCCGGTCTATACCGCGGGGCTGGATATGCTGACGCAGATTACCGGTTTTAAGCTGACCCAGGGCGTGCTCTGCGCCATGCGGCGGCAAGAACTGCCGTCAATGGAGGAAGTCTGCGCCGGGGCCAGGCGTATCGCCGTGCTTGAGGACGTGACGAACCAGACGAATATCGGCGCGGTGTTCCGCAGTGCGGCGGCACTGGGATTCGACGCGGTGCTGTTGACAGGAGACTGCTGTGATCCGCTGTACCGGAGGTCGATCCGTGTGAGCATGGGAACGGTGTTCCAGATTCCGTGGACGTATATAGATGATGGAGAGCCCGGAGAATGTGCGGACTGCGAAAACGATATGGAAGCGTTGCAGAGCAGAAATCAGGAACTGGACACGAAGCGGAAATTCTCCAATGTGCCAGATCGGATAAATACCGGAATACCTTGGCAGTCAGATTACGTAACTCGCCTGCAGAATATGGGCTTCGCCGCGGCCGCCATGGCCTTGCGGGAGGATTCCGTGCGGATCGATGACCCGCGCCTTCTGGCGGAGGAGAAGATAGCGGTCATACTAGGCAATGAGGGGAGCGGTCTCAGGGACAGCACGATCCGCGCCTGCGATCATACGATCCGGATTCCGATGGCCCACGGCGTCGACTCCCTGAATGTAGCCGCGGCCGGCGCGGTGGCGTTCTGGCAGTTGGGGCGGCGGGATTTCTAAGCTTTTGGTATTGAATATGAGAGTAAAGGTCTGAAGATCGGATTGGCGAAACAGTGTTTAGCCAAGCTGTAAAAGAAGCATGAAGCACAGAGGCTATTTGCTGTGTTTCATGCTTTTTCAAATTGGTGTTTGGTACTTATCGTGGGTAAGGCTATTCCATTGGTGTATTTCTGTTCAGACTCTTTTTTGTATCTCTTAGGAAATTATGCCAAATGAAATAATATTTACATTTTGATATTGACAATGTGATATTAAAATGATATCATATAAATATCAATACAGGAAAGTGCTAAGTGCGGCTGTCAACATATCATATTCGCGGGGCCGCACGGAAACACAGAAAACACTACACCACAGTACAGAACACAAACAGTGCGGAGAAGCACCGTGCGGAAACACTACGGTACACAGAATGGAGGTAAAGATCATGAAGGAGAAAGTATTAAACGGCAACCGGAACGGCATGCAGATGCTTTTGCTTTTCGGCCTGCTTTACATCGCGGCGGTCGTGACGATCGTGATTGGCGGAATGCAGCTGGATCACGGCTCGAAGACGCTGGGAGCGGTCCTGCTTGGCGTAGGCATCTTCTGGGCGGCAGTGGGGTGGATCCCCTTCTGCGGCCTGACGGTCATTAAGCCGCAGGAGGCGGTGGTGCTGACGCTGTTCGGCAACTATGTGGGGACGCTTAAGGAGCCGGGATTCTATTTTGTCAATCCCTTCTGCTCCGCGGTGAATCCTGCGGCGAAGACAAGGCTTCGGCAGAGCGGTGATGTGGAAGGCGACGGAGGGAAATCCATGTCCCTGATCGTGGCGGGGAATTCGTCCGGCACAGGCTTATCCGAGTCGCCGAGCAAGAAGATTTCCCTTAAGATCATGACGCTGAACAACAACCGTCAGAAGATCAACGACTGCCTGGGCAATCCGATCGAGATTGGCATCGCGGTCATGTGGCGGGTGGTGGATACGGCGAAGGCCGTGTTCGTGGTGGATAACTACAAAGAATATCTGTCCCTGCAGTGCGACAGCGCCCTGCGCAATATCGTCCGCATCTATCCCTACGACGTGGCGCCCGGCGTGGATACCACCGGGGACGGCGTGGCCGACGAGGGGAGCCTGCGCGGTTCCAGTGAGATCGTGGCAGCCCGCATCCGGGACGAGATTCAGGAGAAGGTGAAAGAGGCCGGCATCGAGATCATCGAGGCCCGGATCACCTATCTGGCTTACGCGCCGGAGATCGCGGCGGTCATGCTGCAGCGGCAGCAGGCTTCGGCCATCATCGACGCCCGGAAGATGATCGTGGACGGCGCCGTGGGCATGGTGGAGATGGCTCTGGAGCAGTTAAGCAAGAAGCAGGTGGTGGAGCTGGATGAGGAGCGCAAGGCGGCTATGGTCTCCAATCTGCTGGTAGTCCTCTGCGGCAACCGGGACGCCCAGCCCATCGTGAATTCGGGCAGTCTCTACTGATATGGCGGATAACCAGAAGAAACAGATCCCGCTGCGACTGTCGGCCAAACTCTATGACGCCATTGCCGCCTGGGCGGAGGACGATTTCCGGTCGGTCAACGGCCAGATCGAATATTTGCTGACCGAATGCGTGCGGCAGCGGAAGAAGAATGGGAAATACGTATCCGAGCATCTGGATGAGCCGCCTGAGCTGGATATTGAATGATTGTGGATACGCAGGAAGAACGCGATTGCGGATGGATAGATAATGCGATTGCAGGTACAAAGGAAGAATGTGTGCGAAGGGACGGTTGTTGTTGAAACAGCCGTCTCTTTTTGATAGAATATTTGATAGAAAAGCAGACTGGAGAAGCGTATGTGGGCGGCTGGCCGCCGCGGCATTTATGCGGGAAGATCCTGTTTTAGTGAGACAGCTGCTGTGGAGAGGACGGCGTCCGAAGAGAGGAGTACGATCATGACGCGCGAGGAAGTATTGACATACGTAAAGGAACAATATGAAACTGACCCGGATTATCCCTGGCAGGGCGACTCGGACAGCGCGGTCCTGCGTCACGCGGACAGCCGCAAATGGTACGGCCTTCTCATGTACGTGAGCCGCCGCAGGCTGGGGCTTGCGGATCCGGAACCGGCGGATATCCTGAACCTGAAATGTGATCCGGCCATGGGAGATATCCTGCGGGCAGAGCCCGGCATTTTCCCGGCCTATCATATGAACCATACGGAGTGGATATCTGTCCTTCTGGACGGAACCGTTCCGAGGGAACGGGTTCTGGATCTGATCGACATAAGCTACGCGCTTACGGCCTCGAAGAAGAAAAAGGAGCGGCTGCGCGGCCCGGTGGACTGGATCATCCCGGCGAATCCGAAGTATTACGATGTGGAAGCCGGTTTTCAGGAGAATCCGGTTATGGAGTGGAAGCAGACCGCCGACATCAAGGTGGGCGATACCATTTACATGTACATGGCTGCACCGGTCTGCGCGGTCCTCTATAAATGCAGAGCCGTGGAAGTGAATCTTCCGTATCATTATGAGGATGAGAATCTGACAATCCGAAAAGCCATGAAGATCGAGCTTCTGGAGCGCTATGAGCCGACGCGGTTCACCCGCGATTTTTTGAAAGGTTTTGGCGTCTGCGCGGTTCGGAGCCAGAGGAAGATTCCTCACAGCCTGAGCTGTGAGATGAGCGGGCAGCCGGGCTGAGCGGGAAAGTTTATATGCCTGCGCGGAAAATTTTTTCTGTGAGTACAAACTGTCTGTTGCAAGTATGAATCCGAATGAAAAAGGGTATCCTATTCCTGCAAACGTATTCAGAAGACTGCGGTGAAACGGCGAAATTTCTGTCGGAGATGACAACGTTTCGCGGCGGCCCTCATTTATCTATGCAGGAGGACATAATCATGACCAAACTGGAATGCAGCGTAACCAACTGCCTTCACAATGCGGAAAACCGCTGCTGTAAGCAGGCGATCATTGTGGACGGAAGCGAGGCGCACAAGAACAGCGAGACATGCTGCGGGAGTTTTGACGAGAGCAGCGACGGTTCGTACAAGAATCTGTTTAAGTCGCCGGAGAGCCGGCTGGAGATCGACTGTGAGGCCGTCAACTGCGTCTACAACCGGGAACGCCGCTGCGAGGCGGAGCGGATCGGAATCGTAGGCGACGGGGCTTCCGAGGCCGAACAGACGGAGTGCGCCACGTTTCTGCTGAGGTGAAAGATTTAAGAAAACGTTTCCGCAAAGGTCCTCTGTGATTCTTATCATGGAGGTCCTTTTTGCGGGAGAAAGTTTCACAGTCTGCCAGGATGATCAGAGGACTATGAAAAATTCATTTGTCAGGCCTGACGATTATTTTCAGACCTGACAAAAAGGGCCTGACAAAAATTTTCACAAAAGGCTTGACAATTTACAAAACAACATATATACTGATTAGGCAGTCGCGAGAGTCGCGTTGTTATGGGGTCATAGCTCAGCTGGGAGAGCACCTGCCTTACAAGCAGGGGGTCACAGGTTCGAGCCCTGTTGGCCCCATATCCCTCGATGGCGGAATAGCTCAGTTGGCTAGAGCACACGGTTCATACCCGTGGTGTCGAGAGTTCGAATCTCCCTTCCGCTATTTATTGAATACCAGCTGGCAGAACGGCTGGTATTTTTGTGCACTTCTGTTTCTTGATTTCCTAAACGATTTGCTGTAAAATCTAATCTATACAGAACAGACTGACTGCCGGAAAACTCCGGAAAGATGATCGAAGGGAAAAAGAGAAATATTTGGAAGGGATATCGGCGGGAAAAACAGAGAAGTAACAGGAAGAATAATCAACGGGAAATCCGGGGAGAAGAGGAGAATATGGCAGAGACAAAGGAATCTATGAACGAAACAATGAAAGCCATCGGAGAACAGATGGCGGCACATATGAAAAAGGAGCAGGCCGGTAAGGTGCACAGCTACCGGTCGCTGAACCGTGTGGCGAAGAAGGGACAGATCCTATTTACCGGTTCGTCCCTGATGGAGCAGTTTCCGGTTGTGGAGCTGGCCGCAAGCCACGGTCTTGGGAAGACCGTCTACAACCGCGGCATCGGCGGCACGACGACCGAGGATTTCCTGCGGGAGATCGATACGGTACTCTTTGATCTGGAGCCTTCGGTGGTATTTATCAATATCGGCACCAACGATATCCGGAAGTGGGACGACGGCCGCGACTGGATGGAGAGCCTTCTTGCCAATTATGAGAAGATTCTCAAGCAGTGCAGGGAGCGCCTGCCGCAGACGAAGGTGTACGTGATGGCATATTACCCGGTGAACGCGGGCGTGGACTTAAGTCCCGGCGCCCAGGGGATGCTGAAGGTCCGTACCAATGAGAATGTCCGCCTGGTCAATGGGAAGGTGGCGGAACTGGCCGCCCGGTACGGTTATGAGTACATCGATGTCAATGATGGGCTGACGGACGCGGAAGGGAACCTGAAAGCGGAATATACGATCGAGGGCGTCCACATGTATGCGGAGGCGTATGAGATCGTGTATCAGAATCTGCGGAAGTATCTGGAGTGATTTTGACGGATAGAGCCGCACGGCGCGGCAGAAAGCAGCGAGAATTTATGGAAGAGAAAACAAATGTCATGCGCGTTCTGGATCAGAAGAAGATCCCCTATAAAAGCCATACCTACGACCTTCCGGCCACGACCAGCGGCGAGGAGATTGCCAGGGCGCTCGGGGAGGATGTAAGCCGCGTTTTCAAGACCCTGGTGACTGTCGGAAAGAGCGGGCAGAACTACGTGTTTGTGATTCCTGTGGTGGAGGAACTGGATCTGAAAAAGGCCGCGAAGGCAGTGGGGGAGAAGTCTATCGATATGGTCAAGTCGAAGGAGCTTCTGCCGCTTACCGGTTATATTCACGGCGGCTGTTCGCCCATCGGCATGAAGAAATTCTTTAAGACCACGATCCACGAATCGGTGAAAGAGATGGACGTATTCTATTTCAGCGCCGGGAAGGTAGGCTGCCAGGTAGAAGTGAGTCCGGCGGATCTGGCGAAGGTGATCCGGTACGGGACGGCGGATGTAGTGGTGAAGTGAAGTACGGTTTAAAATTTATCAGAGATAGTAATTAAGTCCAGTAAGATATATTTTCATCTTTCTGGACTTTTTTGTGATCATTCTTCATCATCCCGGACGTTACAGTATATGAGGGGACGCCCTCCGGAGGAAATGACATTGACGCGCGAAGATGAACTGATGAAACGAATAGAGGCCGGCGACGGAGACGCGGCGGAGGAACTGGTGGAAATGTACTACAGCCAGATCCTGCGGTATTGTCTCTGGCATGTGCCGGACCGGATGCTTGCGGAGGACGCCGCGCAGGAGACTTTTCTGAAGGCCATCCGTTATTTCGACCGGTATGTCCACCGGGGACATTTCAAGGCCTTTCTTTATAAGGTGGCGGGAAATGTCTGCGCGGACATGCGGAGGAGGCGATGGAATGCCGAGGTGCCGTTAGACGGAGGAAAATTGCGCTGGAGAGCGCATGGGAAAGAGGATCCGGCTATGGAAGGCGGACCGTTGGGAGACTGTGAGGCGGCGGAATCCGCGTATGTGGAAGAAGGTTTCGGCCAGGCGGAGTCGGCCCTGGCGCTCCGGCAGATGGTGTCCGGACTGCCGCCGCAGCAGCGGGAGATCGTGATCCTGCGGTTCGGGCAGGAACTGACCCTGCGGGAGATCGCCGCGGTGACGGAGACGCCGCTTCGGACCGTGCAGTCGCGGCTGCGTGCTGCGCTGAAGGAACTTCGGAGGCAGATGGAAGACGGAGGTGAGAAATCATGAACAGCGGGAAGATGAGCAGCAGGGAATTTGAGAAATGTCTCTGCGTGGCGATGAAGGGCGGAGAACCGGCGCGGATGAAGCTGCCTGGCGGTCAGCAATGGGAAACGGCAGAGCGAGGGAAACAGTTTGGCGACGGACAGCGGGGAGTGCCTGAGCAGAAAAAGCAGCTTTGCGATGAGCAGCGGGAAATGGCAGAGCAAGGGAAACAGTTGGGTGGCGGACGGCGGGGAGTGCCTGAGCAGAAAAAGCAGCTTTGCGATGAGCAGCAGGGAATGAAAGAATGTGTGGAACGGTTGCCTGGGGAAACAGCCTGTATGCGCCGGACTGCCGTCCTGGTCAGGCAGGAGGCGGAAAGGCGCTTTGGCAGGTACGCTGGATGTTCAGGAATAATGAGGGAAATCGGTCCGCGCAGTTCCTTCCGGGAATTTCTGCTTCTTCAGATCCGTTTCATCGGCTTGCGGATGTGGGCGGTGCAGGCGGCGTTATTCTCTGCGCTGGGAAGCGTCCTGTGGGTTCTTATGGGCCGGGGATTCTGGCAGGAGGAGCGCTACGTGACCCGCTTTCTCTGCGGATTGTCGCTGGCGGCGTCGGTCAGCGCATTGCCGTTTGTCTATCGGACGTTCCGATATCGGATGCAAGAGATCGAGGCGTCTTCCCGGTATTCCTTCGCAGGAGTTCTGCTGGCTAAAATGCTGATGACCGCGATGGGGGATGCCGCGCTGTTGGGAGCGGTTTTCCTGGGGACGGTTCTGTGGACGGAACTGTTGGCAGGAAATGTCCTTCTGTATCTGCTGCTGCCGTTTCTGCTGGCGAAGTGGCTGAGTCTGAGCCTGATGGGAAGGATTCCTGCGGCGGCGTTTCCGGCGGCGTGTATGGCTATAGGCGCTGCGCTTCTTGTGGCTTTGGGCATAGCGGGCCGTCTGTGGGATGGGTTTTATCTGCAGACGCTTACGCCGGGGTGGCTGGCGGTATGTGCGCTGATCACGCTGCTCTGTGTCCGGCGGGAAATGAAGCTGGTGCGGAATGCGGTGTATCTGGAACCGCGGACGGCATGAAGGATTGATTGTGCGGCCTGTGGGCTGTATTATGACCGGCCAATGCCATTTAGCTTATGGCTGGAACATGGCCAGGTATGGAGGAAAATAAGAGAATGGAACTGCAGATCGATCATATTTCAAAATCATTTAAGGATAAGCGGGCCGTGGACGGCGTGTCCATGACACTTACGCCCGGTGTGTGGGGACTTCTGGGCGCCAACGGCGCGGGGAAGACAACGCTGATGCGCATGATTGCCGGGATCATGGAGCCGGACGCGGGGCAGATCCGCTACGACGGGCTGCCCATCGGTACGCTGAAGGGCAGATACCGGGAAATCTTCGGGTACCTCCCTCAGGAATTCGGCTTTTATCCGGAATTTACGGTGAAGGATTATCTGGAATACGCGGCGGCGCTTAAGGGTCTGCCGGTTCGGGATACGAAGCGGCGGATCATGGAGCTTCTGGAAATGCTGAGCCTTTCGGATGTGTACCGCAAGAAGATCGTCAAGCTGTCCGGCGGCATGAAACGCCGCGTGGGAATCGCCCAGGCATTGTTAAATGAGCCGGAACTGCTGATCATGGACGAGCCTACCAGCGGCCTGGATCCGGGAGAGCGGGTGCGTTTCCGCAATCTGCTGTCGGAATTTGCCAAGGACCGGATCGTGCTCATTTCCACACATATCGTATCGGATGTGGAATACATCGCCACCCGCAACGCGGTGATGAAGGACGGAGGGCTGATCGCTGAGGGGACGACGGAAGAACTGGTGAAACTGGTGGACGGTAAGGTCTGGCAGTGCGTGATTTCGGCGGAGAGGCTGCCGGAATACGAGCGGCGGCTGCGGGTCGTGAACCTGAGAAATGAAGCGGACGGCCGGGTGTCGGTGCGGTATCTGGCGGAGAATGCGGGGGAGGCAATGGCCTTACGAATGACGGGTGCCGGAGCGGAGGCAAACGCAGGAACAGCGCCGATTCCAGCGGCCCCGAGGCTTGAAGATCTGTATTTATGGCTGTTTCCGCAGGATATGGCGCATGATGCGACTGGTGAACAGCGGAAGTTGGTAACAGATCAGCATTTAGCAGACAGTTCGGGGCGTGAGCAGGTTCAGGCGGCGAAGGCGTCTTCATTAGAAGGTGGTTTCCGGGGAGCAGCCGGTACAGTCAGAACACGCGGACAGGCCGCTTCTGACCGGGACAGTGACAGCGCATCCGGCCAAAAGAAGGGAGGCAGAAACGCATGAGAGTATTCTATCTGGAACTAAAACGCATCTTAAAGACCCGTCTCACCTGGATCCTTCTCCTGGCGTCCCTGGTGATGACGCTTCTGATGGCGTGGCTCCCGACGACATTTGTAGAAGTGGACGGACTAAAGGGGCTGGCGGCTGTCCGGCGGCTTAAGGAGATCCAGGCGGATACAGCCGGGGAGGTCACGCCTGAGAAACTGCAGGCCGCGCTTACCGCCTATCAGCAGTGCCTGAAGGAATCCGGTGCGGAAACGGTCCGAGACCTTCCTGACGGCGTCCGCACCCGGCGGATCCTGCCGGTGACAGGCATTCTCCATGGCGTGAACGAGGTCTATGCCGACCCGGAAACCGGTATCGGCCTGGGACTTCCGAATATCGATCCGGCGGGGCTTGGCGATTATTACGCCGCCTGCCGCGCGCGGCTTATGTCCCTGATGCGCATGGAACAGAAGGATCACCCGGCGGCCCAAGCGGTGGCCATACGGCTTTATGAAAAGGTGGAGACACCCTATCATTTTTATCCGGGATTTAACACGGATGCGCTGGATTATCAGATACTTCTGGGATTTGTGCTGACTCTTTTTGCCGCGGTCATTGCGGCGCCGGTATTTTCCTCGGACTATCAGACCGGGGCGGACGATATCCAGCGCTGCATGCGCCACGGCCGGCTGGCGCTGGGCGCGGCGAAGGCGGGGGCGGCCCTTCTGGTCTGCGGCTTCACATTTTCTGTCTGTATGGTTCTGTTTATTGTGATCACGGACAGCCTGTTCGGCTGGGAGACGGTGGGGACGTCGATCCAGATGCTGTATTCCGCCACAATGCTTGCGGATATGACGGTGCTTGAGATCCAGTGGTTCACGGCGGGAGCCAGCCTGCTCTCGCTGCTGGCGACGGTTGGCCTGATCGTATTTCTGTCGGCCCGGATCCGGACGACGGTTGCGGCTCTGGCCGCGGCGCTTTTCAGCTGTGTCCTGCCGGTTTTCGTCTATTTCTCGGCGCCGGGGAGCGTGGGGCTGTGGCTGCGAAGCCTGATCCCGTCCAGCGGCGCGGCCGGCGTACAGACCAGTATGTTGTATACAATGCTCGATTATGACTTCATAAATGTTGGTTCCATCGCCATATGGCTGCCGAAAGCCATGGTGATCGCGACGGCGCTGGAGCTGCCGCTGTTCGCCGCGGCGGGAGTGTGGTCGTATGTGAAGCATGCGCTTAAGTAAAATACATTTCACATTATTTCCATAAACGATTCAGATTCGCTAAAGGTTTCTGCATTATGATGGGTCTCAGAAACAAAAGCCGTGATCCATAAACGGCAAAAGGAGGAGACTATGTCATATTTCATGAATCAAAACGGAGAATCGAATTCTGTTGTAGTTTTGAAGAGGCCGCGGATGGCGCGTCTGTTTTTGGCGCTGCTGGCGGCCTTTTGTCTGTGCGCGGCCTGGGTCGTTCCGGCCAGGGCGGAGGAAGGACTTACGCTTTACACCAGTTATCCGGGAATGTCGGTGGAGCCCGGCGACAGCCTGAGCCTGACGGTCAATATGGACAATCTGACCGGAGAGGCGCTGGACGCGGACGTGTCCATCACATCCATGCCGGAGGGCTGGGACGGCTATCTGCAGGGCGGAAGCTATCAGATCAGCCGGATTCATGTTCCGGCGGGCGAGAACAGCGCTACAATGACGCTGCATCTCACGGTTCCGGGCGAACTGGAAGAAGGAAATTATAAGGTCAGGGTTCACGCGAAGGCGGTGAACTCGGCCGCGGCGGACGATGTAGAGTTCCAGTTTACGGCGGCGAGCCAGGAGGCGGGCCGCGGTACATTTACATCGGAATATCCGGAACAGGAAGGCGCGTCCGGGACTAATTTCAGCTTCAGCGCCACGCTGATCAACAACAGCTTAAAGCCCCAGACCTATAACCTGTCCTCCAACGCGCCGGCGGGCTGGACCGTCAGCTTCCTGCCTTCCGGCGAGACCACGGCGGTGGCTGCCATCGATGTGGAGGCGGGAGCCAGCCAGGCGCTCACCGTATCGGTGAAGCCGCCGGAAAGAGTGGAGTCCGGTGAGTATCAGATCTCCTGCAGCGCCGTGTCGGCGGCGGAGACATTGTCCACGGACCTCAGCGTAACGATCACCGGTACATACGGTCTGGAAATGTCCACGCCGGACGGCCGGTTAAGCTTTGACGCCAACGCGGGCAAGGCTTCGGACGTGACCCTTTATATCACCAATACAGGCAATGTGGATCTGGAAAATGTGTCTCTGAATTCCTCCGCTCCCAGCGGATGGACGGTAACCTATAACCTGGATGACAATATCATAGAGTCCCTGCCTGCAGGAAGCACCTCGGAGGTTGTCGCCAGCGTGAAGCCGGGCAATGACGCCATTACCGGAGACTATGTGACTTCCTTCAGCGTCACCAGCGAGCAGTCTTCGGATCAGCTTGAATTCCGCGTGTCGGTGAAGACCAGCACCATGTGGGGCATTGTGGCCGTGGCCATTGTGGTGGTCGTGGCTCTGGGGCTGGAATACGTATTCCGCAAATTCGGCAGGCGCTAAGTGCCGGAGAGGAGGAACTGCGATGGATGTAACAGAGAGGAGTCCGGGAATCGAGGCGGACACGGCCGCCATGGCAGATGCGGTTGTGAAAGCTCCGTTCAGCCAGACAGATGCCGCGGCTGATGAAACCGGAAAGACCTTGTCCGGTCAGGAACCAGACGCAGCGGGAGAAGGTGCGTCTGACTGGGCTGCGGCGTCTGACTTGACAGACGCGTCAGGCCGCCGCCCGATTATTCACACGGAAGGCCTGACCAAGAAATACGGCTCCAAGGTGGCCGTATCGGAATTAAACCTGGACATTTATCCGGGAGAGATCTTCGGCCTGCTGGGCCCCAACGGCGCCGGCAAGACCACGACGACGCTGATGCTTCTGGGACTTTCAGAACCTACTTCCGGCAAAGCCTGGATCGACGGAAAGGACTGTACCAGAGAGCCGATCGCGGTGAAGCGGATCGTCGGCTATCTGCCGGACAACGTGGGTTTTTACAGCGATATGACCGGCAGGGAGAACCTGCGGTTTACCGGGCGGCTGAACGGACTGCCGGACGACCTGATCGAGAAGCGGATCGACGAGCTTCTGGAAAAGGTAGGCATGACGGAAGCGGCGGACCAGAAGACCGGAACTTATTCCCGCGGTATGCGTCAGAGACTTGGCGTGGCGGATGTGCTGATGAAGGACCCGAAGGTGGTCATCATGGATGAGCCGACCCTGGGCATTGACCCGGAGGGCATGCGGGAACTGATGGAACTGATCCGGCGTCTGGCGGCGGACGATGGCCGGACGATTCTGATCTCCTCCCACCAGCTGTACCAGATCCAGCAGATCTGCGACCGGGTAGGGCTGTTCGTGGAAGGCAATCTGGTAGCCTGCGGCAAGATCGACGAGTTGGCCCGCAGCATGCAGCAGGAAGGAGTCAGCATTCTGGAGACGGCGGCGTTTCCCGACGATGCGGGCTTTCGGGAACTGCTTCAGAGCCTTGGAAATGTGGACAGCGTGGAACGGACGGGCGATTTCTATGTGGTCCGGTCCCGCTATGATGTGAAGAGAGAACTGCTGCGCAGATCTCTGGACGCCGGATATACGCTTTCTCTGATCCGTCAGAGGGAGAACGATCTGGATGAGATCTACCGCAGATATTTTGAGGAGGCAGGTGAAGAGCATGAAGGCGGAGACGGTAAGAGAGTCAAACGTTTCGGAATCTTCGGCAAAGCCGGTAAATGATATGGGTACGCGGAAGCGCGGCCGGGAAAAAGCCGCGCGGGACGGCAGGAACAGCCGTGCCCGCAGCGGTCTCTACGCCCTTTACCGCAAGGAGATGGCGGATCATCTGCACAGCGGAAGATTTCTGATCGTGCTGGCGCTGATCATTCTGACCAGCTACGCCAGCCTGTACGGCGCGGTGTCCAATCTGTCGGACGCGGTGGCCACGGATTCCGACTATATTTTTCTGAAGCTGTTTACGTTAAGCGGCAGCACGATCCCGTCCTTCACGACGTTTATCGCGCTGTTGGGGCCGTTCGTGGGACTGACGCTGGGATTTGACGCCATCAACAGCGAGCGGTCGGAGGGAACGCTGAACCGTCTGATCTCCCAGCCGATCTACCGGGACGCGGTGATCAACGGCAAATTCCTGGCGGGAGCCACGATCATCCTGGTTATGGTATTGTCCATGGGGCTGTTCATCGGCGCCGTGGGAATCTTAAAGACCGGAATTCCGCCTACTGCGGAGGAAGTAGGCCGGGCGGCGGTATTTCTGCTGTTCACGGCAGTGTATATCTGCTTCTGGCTGTCGCTGTCGATCCTGTTCTCCGTGCTGTGCCGCCACGCGGCCACATCGGCCATGCTGGGGATCGGGCTTTGGATCTTCTTTGCCCTGTTCATGAACCTGGTGGCGTCCATTGTGGCGGGCGCGCTGTATCCGATCAACGATACGGCCACGGTGGGCCGGGTGCTCGATAATTACGAGTGCCAGACCATGATCAACCGGCTGTCGCCATACTATCTGTACAGTGAAGCGGTGTCCACGATCATGGATCCGACGGTGCGTACCACCAATCTGGTCCTTCCGCAGCAGTTGTCCGGCGCGATCACCGGATACCTGTCCCTGGGACAGAGCGTGCTGCTGGTCTGGCCCCATCTGACCGGACTTGCGGCGCTGACCGCCGTCATGTTCGCCGGTTCCTACATAGGCTTTATGCGCAGGGAGGTACGGAGCCGCTGACGTTTTCGCAAACAGCGATATCGAAATACGGCGGATCGTTTATCTGTGAAAGTTTTGTGAAACTTCCGGCATGGGACTTGATTTCACAGCGAAAAAGAAGGAAAATACTGGCATGCGTGTATTAATCTTGGGAAATAACAGACATACAGCAGAATACGTGGAAGAAGCTCTCCGTCAGGTCTGGTGCGAAACGGAGATCTGCATGGAGGCGGAGCAGGGAGACTATGCTCTGAAACAGGGTGATTACGACGCTGTGATCCTGGGAGAGGCACTGGAAGGGATGGACTGGTCTTCATTTATGGAAAGAGCGCGCCGCAGCGGCTGCCAGCTTCCGGTGCTTATGCTGTTCTCGTCAGAGTCCGGAGGCGGCAGGGACCGGCAGGCGGAGGGGCAGGTAACAGAAAGACCGGCGTCGGAACGGCCGTCGCCAGACCGGCAGATGACAGAGAAAAGAATGCCGCAGCCGGATCCCGTCCAGATGCGGATCCGTGCGCTGGAGTGCGGCGCGGATTATTGTCTGAACATGCCGGTAGACGAAGGCGAGCTTCTGGCGGTTCTGAAAGCCATCGGCAGGCGGAGGGGCAGTCTGCTTCCGGAGCGGCTGTCGGCGGGCGATCTGTATCTGGATCAGTCTACCTTCACGCTGTCGGGTCCGGCGGGTACGATTCAGCTTGGCAGGCGCGAATTCGACGTGATGCGTCTTCTGATGGTCAACCGCGACATCGTTGTGTCCAAGGAAATGATGCTGAACCGGATCTGGGGCGGAAGGCCGGACGCTGTGGACAACAACGTGGAGGTCTATATCTCATTTCTCAGGAAGAAGCTGAAAATGCTGAAGGTTCACGCGTCCATCGTGACTATGCGCCGCCTGGGCTACAAGCTGACGGCGGACTGACCGGGCGATGGAAGACCCGGATGGACGAAGCGGACAGATGATCGAAATGTCCAAATGATCGAAATAACAGTGGAATGGCTGAGGGCAGCTGCGACCGTTAATTTGGCCGCAGCTGCTTTTTGCATATTTCTTTTGTCAAATACGGAAATGTGTGCTATACTTTACACGTCGGCGATATACGGTGCGGGATCGAGGAAAATGCCATATAAAGCCGTAGTTTCTGGAGGGCGTCATGTATCATTTTATTGTAAATCCCAACGCCAGCGGGGGGAAAGGACTGAAAGCATGGCGGAGGGTCGAGAAGGAACTGAAGCGCAGGGGAGTAGAATACCGGGCGCTTCTGACGGAGAAAAAGGGCGATGCCGCAAGATTTGCCGCGGAATTGACGGACGGCTGTAAAGAACCGCTGACGATCGCGGCCATCGGCGGAGACGGCACGGTTGGAGAAGTCGCCGGAGGGCTTGCTTTCTGCGGCCCGGTGACTATGGGTTATATTCCGGCCGGTTCCGGCAACGACCTGGCGAGAAGCTTAAAGCTTTCAAAGAAGCCATTAAAGTGCCTGCAAAAGATTCTGGATCCCGCTGCCTACAAACTGTTGGATTACGGCGTAGCGTCTTACGGCGGCCAGTCGGGACACCGCCGCTTCATGGTAAGCGCAGGAATCGGCATGGACGCGGCGGTCTGCCATGATATCGCCGCGGTTCGGGATAAGCAGAAAAAGAAAGGCATTTTTCTTGGCAAATGGAACTATCTGGTGCTGGGGATCCGGCAGCTGATCCTGGCAAAGCCGGTTAAGGGGTATCTGCTCCTGGACAGCACGAAGAGAGTGGAGTTTAACCATATTTATTTTGTATCGTTTCACATTCATCCCTATGAAGGGGGCGGGTTCCTGTTTGCACCCGGGGCGGATCCCGGCGACGGCAGGCTGGACGTGCGGGTGGTCCACCAGGACCATAAGTTCCGTCTGGTGCCGATCCTTCTGGGGGCGCTTCTTGGAAGCAGGAAGAATTATCCGGGAGCCAGATTGTACAGCTGCCGGGAAGCGGAGATCCATCTGGAGCGGGAGATGCCGGTGCATTATGACGGGGAGAGCAGCGGAAGACAGAAAGATCTGCATGTCCGGTGTATTTCGAGCAAGATTCGGATGATCGTGTAGGAGATACGGCAGCAGGGGCCATGGAAAACAGCCGGCATATTGTGAAAGGGAATTGAAGCTGGAATATTGTGGCTGCAGTATGCAGAAGAATTCCGGAAGCAGCGGCTATGTCTGGATAAAGAGAAATAAGAAGAATTATGCAGGGATAAAAGATATAAGAGGGACGGTTGCAGTATGAGGATCGGACAGGGATACGACGTACACCGCCTGGTTGAAGGGCGGGATCTGATACTTGGGGGAGTAAAGATCCCCTATGAGAAGGGACTTCTGGGGCATTCGGACGCGGATGTTCTGATCCACGCGGTCATGGACGCGCTTCTGGGCGCGGCGGCGCTCGGCGATATCGGACAGCATTTTCCGGATACGGATCCGGCCTATGAAGGGATCTCCAGCGTGGAGCTTCTGAAACGCGTAGGCGCACTGCTGGAGGAGCATGGTTATGTGATCGAGAATATCGACGCCACGATCATCGCCCAAAGGCCGAAGCTTGCGGCGTGGCGGCCGCAGATGGCGGAGAATATGGCGGCGGCGCTGCATATCGGCGCGGGCCGCATCAGCGTGAAGGCGACCACCGAGGAAGGACTTGGATTCACAGGAAGCGGCGAAGGGATTTCGGCCCAGGCCATTTGCCTGTTGACATCGGTGGAGGATTACTGTTATGATGACAGGATGAACGCGGCGCAGCCCCAGTGTGCGGGCTGTCCCGGCTGCGGGCAGAGGATGGAAGCGCAGCCGGATCGGGTTGAGTGAGACAGATGCCGCAGATGGAACCGACGTGGCTGAGCAGCGCGGAAATGTGCCGGAGCGCAGAAGCAAAGCGTTGTCGGGACAGAGCAGAAACCAGAAGCCGCAGGACAGCAGAGACACGTCAGACGCGTGCAAGAATGCGTCAAGAGAAAAAAAACAGGTCATAGCTATACGGAACAGAGTTCAGGGAGGAATCATTTCAGATATGAAGATATTCAACACATTAAGCAGGAGAAAAGAAGAATTTGTACCGCTGGAGCCGGGGAAAGTCAAGATGTATGTCTGCGGTCCGACGGTCTACAACTATATCCACATCGGCAACGCCAGGCCCATGATCGTCTTCGACACGGTGCGGCGGTATTTTGAGTATAAAGGTTACGAGGTTAATTTCGTATCCAATTTCACGGATGTGGACGACAAGATTATCAATAAAGCGCTGGAAGAGGGCGTGGACGCGTCCGTGATCTCCGAGCGGTTCATCGCCGAGTGCAAGAAGGATATGGCGGGCCTGAATGTGAAGCCGGCCACGACCCATCCTCAGGCGACGAAGGAGATCGAGGGGATGCTCGCCATGATCCACACGCTGATCGAGAAGGGTCACGCCTATGTGGCCGCGGACGGAACCGTGTATTTTAGGACGGAGTCATTTCCGGAATACGGCAAGCTCTCCCACAAGAACCTGGATGAGCTGCAGTCCGGTTTCCGCGAGATCAAGGTGACCGGCGAGGAAGGCAAGGAGGATCCCAACGATTTCGTTCTGTGGAAGCCGAAGAAGGAGGGCGAGCCCTACTGGGAGTCTCCCTGGTGCGAGGGCCGTCCCGGCTGGCACATCGAGTGCTCGGTCATGGCGAAGCGCTACCTGGGCGACGAGATCGACATCCACGCCGGCGGCGAGGATCTGATCTTCCCCCACCATGAGAATGAGATCGCCCAGAGCGAGTGCGCCAACGGCAAGCCGTTTGCGAAGTACTGGATGCACAACGGATTTTTGAATATTGACAATAAGAAGATGTCCAAGTCTCTGGGGAATTTCTTCACGGTTCGGGAGATCAGCGAGAAATACGACCTGCAGGTGCTGCGGTTCTTCATGCTGAGCGCCCATTACCGCAGCCCGCTGAATTTCAGCGCGGATCTGATGGAGGCGTCGAAGAACGGTCTGGAGAGGATCCGGACGGCGGTCGGAAAGCTGGCGGAGCTTCAGCAGAAGGCGCAGAGCGCGGACGGTCAGGGAACTGCCGGGAAGGCCGCGGGAGACGGGGCGCAGGCAGCGGCGGCAGGTCGGCAGGCTGACGCCGGCACAGCTTCCATGACGGCGGCCGAGCAGGAGAACGCGGCCGCGGCAAGGAACCTGGTCGCCAAATACGAAGCCGCCATGGACGATGATTTCAATACGGCCGACGCCGTTTCCGCCATCTTTGAACTGGTGAAGCTCAGCAACTCCACGGCGGATGAGAAGAGCAGCCCGGCGTATGTGGTGTATCTGAAGGAGACGATCGAAAAGCTCTGCGATGTGATGGGCATTATCACCGAGGTAAAGCATGAGGCGCTGGACTCGGAGATCGAGGCCATGATCCAGGCGCGGCAGGAAGCCAGGAAGGCGAAGAACTACGCGCTGGCCGACGAGATCCGCGGGAAACTGTCCGATATGGGCATCATTCTGGAGGATACCAGAGAGGGCGTGAAATGGAAACGCGCGTAGGCGACAGCCGGATGGCGGGAGCCGCTGCCGGGGCAGGCGCCGGCGAGCCGGTTCCGGCCGGACAGGAATCCGCGGCGCTTCCGGCTCATTTCAAGGAAATATTCCACCTCCATGCGGTGGACGCGGCAGCCTATTCGCCGCTGGCGCTCGCCTATATCGGCGACGCGGTCTACGAGGTGATGATCCGCACCCGCGTCGTGAACCTGGGCAATATGCAGGTCAACAAGATGCACCGCCACGACGCGAATCTGGTAAAGGCGGAGACCCAGGCGCGGATGATCCGGCTTCTGGAGCCGGAGCTTACGGAGGAAGAGGACGCCGTCTACAAGCGGGGCCGCAACGCCAAGTCCGCTTCCGGCGCCAAGAACGCGTCGGTCATCGACTACCGCACGGCCACCGGCTTTGAAGCGCTGGTGGGCTATCTGTACCTGACGGAGCGGCTGGACCGACTGGCGCAGCTGGTTGGCCTTGGGCTTGAGAAGATAGGAGAATTTGACGGAGAATGAGCAGATATAGGGATGAGAAAAACAGCGCCGGTGCGCAGCCACGCCCGGAAGAAGCGGAGAACGGGTCGACATTGATCGAGGGCCGCAACGCGG
>CANPZZ010000006.1 GCA_947589125.1 uncultured Lachnospiraceae bacterium | reverse complement strand
ATCTTCAGATCCTTGTAGACCTCCTTCATCGTGTTCAGCCGCGCGGCCCGCTTGATGGCCAGCGAATGGACCGTCAGGCTGTCGGGGCCCAGTTCCCTGATCTGCTCCATCGTGGCGCGGACTTCCTCCACGTCCTCTTCGGGAAGTCCTACGATCAGATCCATATTGATATTGTCAAAGCCCTCTTCCCGGGCCATGGCGAACTTCTCTTTCACATCCTCCACCGTGTGACGGCGGCCGATCAGGTCCAGCGTCGCCTGGTTCATGGTCTGGGGGTTGATGGAAATGCGCGTGACGCCGTGTTTCTTAAGCACCCGCAGCTTGTCCCGCGTAATGCTGTCCGGGCGGCCGGCTTCCACCGTGAATTCCCTGGCGTGGTCCACGTCGAATGCGGTCCGCAGCTTCGTAAACAGGCAGTCCAAATCCTCCGCGGACAGGGAGGTAGGCGTTCCGCCGCCGAAATAGACTGTCGTCAGCGTGCGGCCGTTCATTTTCCGGGACACATAATCCATTTCCTTAAACAGCGCGTCCAGATAGAGACCGGTCTTCCCCGCCCATTTACCGATCGGGAAAGACGTGAACGAGCAGTACAGGCAGGTCGTCGGGCAAAATGGGATGCCCACGTACAGGCTGTAGCCGCCGGCGCAGTCGACGGCGGACAGAAGCTCACGTTCACGCTGCGCGATCTCGATGCTCAAGGCGATCTTCTCGTCGCTTGCGTAATAATTCTCCTTCATGAACGCGGCAATCTCGTCCGCGCCCATCCCCTCCTGAAGCTTCGTCATGGCGATCTTCGTCGGGCGGATGCCGGTGAGCGCGCCCCACGGAAGCAGCTTCCCGGTGGCGAACATCAGAAGCACATAGAGACGGCGCTTGATCTTGTTCTTCGCGTCGGTGCGGTCGTCGTAGTCCAGGAAAATGATCTCGTCCCGGCGGGCGGCCGCGGCCTCCTTCTCAAGCTCCGGCGGAAGATCTCTCATCACATGAAATTCTGACTTTCCCGCGAAGATCAGACGCAGGCGGAAGGAACGGCGGTCGCCGCTGACCAGACCTTCCACGGTCAGGCGGATTTCGGGGGGTGCCGCAGGCAGAGATGACTGCTCCTCCACCATACCGGCACGATGCTCCGGCACAGGCGCCGGGATTTCCGCCGCCCCATAGACGAACCCCTCGCCAGGATAAAACGCCATCAGAAGCTCACGGATATCCTGCTCATACGAATTATCATTCAGTCGTATCTCTATCATAATAAATTATAACTCCTGCCTTGTAACGGTATCCCTCACAGCGAGACTGTCTCTGCACATGATTCCAACGCCTCTGCGTATAACCCTGGCGTCCCTGCGCATGATTCCAGCTCCTCGGCGCGCAATCCTAACATCCCTGCGCGTGATTCCAGCGCCTCTGATGCCCGTATCATTTCTTTATCCGGAATACTACATGGCCGGTTTCACATCTGTCCTCTATCTCGGCAGCAGCCGGTACACCACTGTGATCTCCGCCTCAATTTCCATCTCGCCGGCCATGACAGCCATCCCCGCAGCGCTGTCCTCCGCAGCCGCTTTCGCTATCACATTCTGGCTGATGCCGGAGTCCACATACCGGCCGCTCTGGCGGTCGGCGGATTCTGTCACGCTCAATACATCCGTCACCTGACAACCGCCGGCGTGGGCGATCGCCTCCGCTTTCTCCTTCGCCATCTCCATAGCCAGCGCCAGCGCCTGATCATAGGCTTCATCATATCCGCTGGCATAGTAAGATACATCCCGGATCCGGCTCACTCCGGCGCTTACCGCGCCGGTAAGCAGTTCTCCCACCTGATCCATCGGCACATCCGACACCGTCAGCTGGGTGTCCATCTCATAACCGACCAGCACCTGCCGGCCGTTGCCCGGATATTCATACTGCGGATTCAGTGAAAAATCCGACGTCTGGATGGACTTCTCCTCCACGCCCTGTTCCTTCAGGTAAGCGATCACCGCGTCCAGCGTCTCGCTGTTCTTCTGCTGGCAGACCTCGGCGTCCCTGTCCTCCGTCGTGATCTCATAAATGATCCGCGCCATGTCCGGCGCCACCTTCACCGTTTCAGCGGCCGTGACCGTCACGGTCTGTGTCTCAGCGGCATTCGTCCCCAAAGCACTGCCCGGCACGGCCGGCGATCCACCCGCATCCGCCTGCACAGAAGCGGTACCCGCGCCCATCTCATTCCCTGCCATCTGCACCGTGATCACATCCGGCACGCTGGTCGTCACCTGCGGCGCGCAGGCCGCCAGAAACATACAGGCGCATATCATAAAGCCGCCTGCCGTAATTACATTTTTCTTCATGGAAATGTCCCCTCCTGATATATATTCACACACTTCTGCTGCGGCCGCTGACGCCCCGTCAGTCAGGGGCATCCATCCGGATCCCGTCCGGGACCATTCGCGCGGCTTTCATCGCTGCATATCAATATATCACAGGAATCTTATATCAACAGGTTCATTTTCCTTAAACTTTCTTTAACTATTCTCCGACGCCCCGCTGCCGCCGGCCTTACTTTCCGTTTTTTCCGGCATCTCGCCGCTGTCCGCAGCTTCTGCTTTCGCCAGACTCCCGCTTTCTGCCGCGTCCGTCCCGGCCGATACGCCGTTACTCTCCACCGGCGTCCGCGGGATCGGCTCCCGCTCGGCGAACATCTCATCCATCTCCGGCCTGTAGAAATGATATGCTCCACGTCCGGCCAGCTTCACCGAATAAAGCGCTTCATCCGCATGATGGAACAGCGTCTCATAATCCAGATTCTCGCCGTTGCTCACCGCCACGCCCATACTGACGGAGATCTTAAAATGCTCATAATACCCCAGAAGCGAATGATAGATACGATCCACCACCGCGTCCAGATCCGTCGTAAAATCAATGAACATCAGGAACTCATCTCCGCCCATTCTGGCGGCTACATCTTCGTCGCGGACGCTCTCCCGGATCTTCCCGGCCAGGTGCTGAAGCACATGGTCTCCGAAAATATGTCCATGTTCGTCATTCGCCGACTTGAAGAAATCCAGATCCAGAAGGAACATGGCGAATTTCCCACGCGGATTCAGCCGCAGCCGCTCCCGGATGATATATTCCGCGCTGGCATGATTCAGAAGTCCGGTCAGGCCGTCGTGAGACGCAGTCTGCTCCAGATGGACCAGCCGCATATGTTCGTCATGGATATCCACAGCCTTGCCGATGGCTCCTGTCAGCTTGGGCGTCTCATCAGAAGACCACAGCGCCTGACAAATGATCTGGTGCCATCTGGGCTCTCCTTTCACCTCGATCAGCCCCTGGAAACGGAACACCGGATTCCTCGGCTTGGTTGCATACAGAAGCTCCGTAAAATTCCTGATCACATCGTCACCCAGAAGTTCCGTAAACGACCCGTCATTCTCCGGATCCATGATGATCTCTTTAATGCCGAGTACCGCGGCTCCCCATTCCGACAGGGTCAGCATGGACGGCTCCACAGAATACTCAAACTGAACCTCATGGGACATAGAGGCATAGAAACGGTATTTCGTGCGCTCGTGCTCCAGAAGCCGCAGCGTCCGCTCGGAAGCCGACAGTTCCTCGTGCTGCATCATTTCCTCCGTGATCTTGCGGATCTCCCTCTGCTCACTGATACTGGCCCCAAACGTCGCCGACTCCAGGCTGTCCTGGATCTTCCCCGCGCACTCCACCAGGCATTCCAGAAGGAGCGGGTTAAATACGCCGCACTCGCCGTCGAGGATCATCTCCACCGCCACTTCGTGGGAAAACGCCCTCTTATACACACGCTCGCTGACCAGCGCGTCATAGACATCCGCCAGCGCCACGACCTGGGCGGAAATAGGTATCTCGTCGCCCTTCAGTCCGTCCGGATAACCGCGGCCATCGTAGCGCTCATGGTGCCACCGGCAGATCTCGTAGGCCCTTCTGAGAAGCGGCTCGTCCTGATGGAACGGCAGTTCATCCAGCATGGCTGCCCCCACCGCCGGATGGGTCTTCATGGTCTTATATTCTTCCTTGGTAAGCTTGCCGGGCTTATTCAGGATCTCTCCCGGAATAGCGATCTTGCCCACGTCGTGAAGAGCCGACGCCAGGGTAATCATCGTAATGTCTTCCGGTGTGAGACGGTACCGGCCCGTCTTCTGGAACAGCTGCTTTAAAATGATCTCCGTGATCAGATGAATATGCAGCACATGCATGCCGCTCTCGCCGTTGCGGAACTCCACGATCTGGCTCAGAATATCGATCATCAGCCGGCTCTGCTTTTCTTTCTCATAGATCTGATCCGTGACCATACCCACCAGCTTCCGCTGCTTCGCGTAGAGAAGGATCGTATTGACCACACGGCGGTGCACCACCACCGCGTCAAATGGCCTGCTTATGTAATCGACGACGCCCAGGTCAAAAGCCCTCTCCACCGAGGTGGAACTGCTCTCCGCGGAGATCATGATCACCGGTATCTCATCGATCCACTGGTACTTGTTCATCATGACAAGCACCTCGAAGCCGTCCATCTTCGGCATCACGATATCCAGAAGCACCAGGGATATCTCCGCGCTTCTCTTTCTCAGGATCTTTACGGCTTCCTCTCCGTCCTCCGCCTCGATGATATCATATTCCTCGCCCAGGATATCTGCCAGGATCGAGCGGTTCATCTCCGAATCATCGACGATCAAAACTTTATATTTATTCATCTGTTTATTATTATCCATCTTTATCTGCCTCCCACGCGCAATTTTAAAAGACAAATCCATATAATATATTACCATTAATTTTCTCATCAGGCAAGGCCTGTGACGTTCACAAATTATTCAAAAAAGGTTTACATATTCAGCATCATTTCTTCATATTTCTTCTTTATAGTAAAACATAGATAGCCAATATGATTTTTTTCATAATACTTGAGCTGATAATATTGGTTATCAGCTCTCCTCCCTTTTTAATCCATTATAGAAAAGTTTGCCGCCGGGCAGAGCCGCTGCCGGGCGGCAAACTTTTTGTCTGTGAAAATGCAGTCGGCAGAGCCGGTCGGTTCTGCTCAACTGGTCAGTTATGTCCAACCAGCCGGCTCTGTCCGGCTGGTCAGTTCTGTCCAATCAGCCGGCCCTGTTCAACCGGTCAGTTCTGTCCAACCAGCTGGCTCTGTCCGGCCGGTCAGTTCTGTCCAACCAGCCGGCTCTGTTCAACCGGTCAGTTATGTCCAACCAGCCGGCTCTGTCCAGCCAGTCAGTTCTGTCCAACCAGCCGGCCGGCTCTGTTCAGCTAGCCGGCTCTGTCCGGCCGGCTGGTTCCGTCCAGTTCAGACCGCCGCCTCAGCGGAACGTCCCTTCGCAGCAGAAACAGCGCCAGAAGATTCGGAAACGCCATCAGGCCGTTAAAGACGTCCGACAGTTCCCATACCGAAGTCAGGCTGCTCACGCATCCCAGGAAGACCGCATACACATAAAGGAGCAAATATATGGACTCCGCCATGTATCCGGCTGCACTGACCGCTCCGGCCGTTCCGTTCATGCCGGTTTCATGACGAAGATCCGGCCGCTGCCGGCCGGCGGCAGCCCCCTGCTTTCCGCGCCCGCCGCGGCTTTCCCACAGCCGTCCTGCCAGGCTCACCACAGCCCCCAGCGTCTGCCGTCCCAGGAAATACCACGCGATCATGGTGGAAAACGCAAACACAGCCATCGCCGCGGAGACCAGGTATTCCCCCGCGGGTCCGAGTATGCGGCCGAAACACCGGCCCGCCAGCGCCGCACCGTCCCACCGACAGCCGCTCAGTCCTTCTCCGCCTCCCACGACGCACAGGATCACCAGCGCCGTCATCGTACAGATCACCAGCGTGTCGAAAAACACCTCGAACATGGCCCACATCCCCTGCTCCCCCGGCGTTGTATCGCCGGCGGCTCCATGGAGTCCCGCCAGCGTTCCCAGTCCGGCTTCATTGGAGAACACGCCTCTGGCGACGCCATAGCGAAACGCGGAAAACGCACCGCCGGCACCATTTCCCGCATACTGACGCAGCGCGCGCATGACGCCATAGCCTCCCGCTCCTCCCAGCGCGGCCCTCGGGGTCAGCGCGCATCGGAATATCTCACCCAGGATCCGCGGGATCTGTCTCCGGCATACCGCCAGCACCGCCACAGAACCGGCTATGTAGACGGCGGCAGCCAGCGGGATCATCCATACCGTCACTTTCGCAATCCGTTTTGCTCCCCCAAGAACAATTCCAAGCACCAGCGCAGTCACGGTAACAGCGCTGACAAGCGACGGTATTCCCAGGGACGCCGAAAATGTCTGGGAAACCGCGTTTGACTGAACCATGCTGCCCATTCCCAGAGACGCGCACAGGCATAATATTCCGTAGACAAGCGCCAGCCGCGGCATATGCAGTCCCTCGGACAGATAGGCGCATGAACCGCCAAGCCACGAGCCGTCCGGCTGCCGCCTCCGAAAGCGGATCCCCAGACTCACCTCCGCGTAGGCCGTCATCATTCCAAGCAGAGCGGATACCCACATCCAGAAGATGGCCCCCGGGCCGCCGGCCACCAGAGCCGTGGCCACACCGGCGATATTGCCGGTTCCGATCGTAGCCGCCAGCGCGGTGCAGGCCGTCTGAAATTTTGTCAGCCCAGCCCCGTTCTCCTCACCTGCCGCGCTTGTTCGCTCGTCCGCTTTCCTTCTGCCAGCCACGTCGTTTCGAGCAGTCGTTTTTACACTGCCAGACATACCGTCCCGAACAATCGGCTTCTTTCCGGCATCCGCGCCGGCTCGCGTTTCCGGTTTTTCTGCGCCTTCCGCACCGCTCCCGGCATCGGCCCCATTCCCCCAAAGGCTCCCCGCCGTCGCGCGCCACCATATCCGAAATCCTCTGATCTGGAAGAATCCGCTCTTCCACGTATAATAGATTCCGGCAGCCAGCAGCAGTCCGATCAGCGCCGGTCCCCACACCAGATTATGCAGCCAGTGAATCATGACGCGCCTCCCGCGTGTCTTTTCTACCCTTCTATTCCCTTTTCCGAAAAACTATGCCTGGCAGTTGCTGGTTTCTCTCGCATTTACGAAATATTTATGCTATACTATCGGAGCAAAGCTCTGAGTTCCGCGCCGCGGCCTCGGATACCGTCACTGCAGAAAACCCGCCCGTATTAAGGAGGCTTTCCATATGCCCGGCTTTACTACCCATTACATCTTAGGAATGAAAGCATACAATGACCTTCCCGCCGCCCCTCTCAAGCACATCATCGCCAAATACCGGTGGCTCTACCAGCTGGGCCTGCAGGGACCGGATATGTTCTTTTACAACCTGCCGATCCTGCGCCACCGCGATTACCGCAATGTGGGTTCCTATATGCACGAGCATCATGTAAGCGATTTCTTTATCACCTACATACAGGAGACTCTGCAGATCCGGTCACGCCAGCAGCGGGAGCAGGCCATCGCCTACTTCTGCGGCTATATCTGCCATTATATCTGCGATTCCATCTGCCATCCCTTCGTCTATGGCCGCATCCACTATGACGCGGACAAGCCGGAAGTCAAACTCCATGGCCTCCACGCCCAGTTGGAAAATGAGATCGACGCCCTTCTGCTTCAGAAATACAAGAAGAAAAAGCCTTCGGAATTCAACCAGGCGGCTACGATCTGCTTAAATCCCCAGGAGATGCAGTTTATCTCCCGGTTTCTCTGCGACTGCATCAATATCACCTACTATCCGATCACTTATGAGAATAATTTCCAGGTGACGCCGCGGATGATACACCGTTCCATTCTGGCCCTGCGCTTCGGCTGCCGCACCCTGGCAGACCCGTCCGGGCACAAGCGGAACCGGGTAGAATTCATGGAATCTATTTTCCTCAAGAATCCGGTAATCTCCCGCAAGATCGTGACCGACCATGTGATCAATCCGCGCCAGAGCCTGAACCTGGACCACGAGACCTGGTCCAACCCCTGGAACCGCCGTCTGGCCTCCGACGCTTCCTTTATGGATCTGTTCCACCAGGCCCTTGCCCGCTGCGGAACGGTGTATTCCCTGATCGCGCTTCGTCTCATCGCGCGGCAGAATCCGTCTCCGGAGCTTATGCTACAGCATAAAAAAATCTCTCCCGAGACGGTTACGGAGGAGATCGATTTCACCGATATCATAGAAGAATTGGGCAATTATTCCTACCACAGCGGTCTGCCGGCGGACTGACCGTCCGCTGCCCTCCGGCCGCGGTTCAGGCGCTGTTTCCAACACAGTCACCGTCCACTCTATCCGCCCATTCCATCTTAAACTGCAGAGTTATTTTGAGAAAACTTCAGAAAATCGTCAGAAAGACAGGGTTGCATTTTCTGTTATCGCGTGTTATCATGTTCAATATAAACCATTTTTATTGTATTTTTGAACAAAAGGAGAATCTTATGAACACGAAAAGCGATAATAAATCCCCGGCCCCTCTGAGAAAGCAGCTTGATCTGGTCACCACGATCATACCGTTCATCTGCATCCTGCTGCTGTGCATCGTATTCGTGGCGGCTCCGGACGGTTCCGGACAGGTTCTGGCGTCCATCCGGTTCTTCCTGGGCGATGAACTGGGCAGCTATTACCTCCTCATCGGTCTGGGGATGATCATTTGCTCCCTTTACATGGCATTTTCCAAATACGGCAATATCCGGCTGGGAGATCAGGAAAAGCCGGAATATACCTCGTTCCAGTGGGGTTCCATGATGTTCACCGCCGGACTGGCTGCCGATATTCTGTTCTATTCCCTGTGCGAATGGATCCTCTATGCCGGCGAGCCGCGCATTTCCGATCTGGGCGGCGTCCAGGACTGGGCCAGCACCTACCCGCTGTTCCACTGGGGCCCGATCCCCTGGAGCTTCTACATGGTACTTGCCGTGGCTTTCGGTTTCATGATCCACGTCCGCAAGCGCAATAAGCAGAAGTATTCCGAGGCCTGCCGGCCGCTCCTCGGCAAATGGACCGACGGCCCCGCCGGGAAACTCATCGACCTGATCGCTGTGTTCGCGCTGCTGGCCGGCACCGCCACCACATTTTCCCTGGCGACGCCGCTTCTGTCCATGGCGCTGAGTACGGTCTTCCATATCGAGCAGTCCAATCTGTTCACCATCGCGATCCTGGTGATCATCTGCCTGGTCTACACGGTCACCGTGTATTTCGGCATGAAAGGCGTGGCGAAGCTGGCCGCTTCCTGCACCTACCTGTTCTTCGCCCTGCTGCTCTATGTATTCATCGGCGGCGGCAAGGCGCGCTACACCATCGAGACCGGCATCACCGCCATCGGTAATCTGACCCAGAATTTTATCGGCCTGGCTACCTGGACCGACGCCCTCAGAGAGACTTCATTTCCACAGAACTGGACCATCTTTTACTGGGCCTACTGGATGGTATGGTGCGTGGCGACGCCATTCTTCATCGGCTCGATCAGCGGCGGGCGAACCATCCGCCAGACGATCCTGGGCGGATACTTCTGGGCGCTGGCGGGGACATTTACTTCCTTCATCATCCTGGGAAATTACAGCTTAAACCTCCAGGTCACCGGCCAGATGGACCTGATCGCCGAATACACGGCATCCGGCGACCTGTATCAGATCATCATCACGATCATGCAGACGCTTCCCTGGGCGAAAATGGGCCTGCTTCTGCTGGCCGTCACGATGATCGCCTTCTACGCGACTTCGTTCGACTCGATCACGATGGTGGCATCCGCCTACTCCTACAAGACGCTGCCTGCCGGCGCGGAGCCGCACCGGAATATCCGGCTCTTCTGGGCAGTCATGCTGATCCTGTTCCCGATCGCGCTGATCTTCTCGGAGAATTCTATGGCGAACCTCCAGTCCGTGTCGATCATCGCGGCGTTTCCGGTGGGTATCATTATGATCATCATTATCGGGAGTTTCTTTAAAGATGCGGGAAAGTATTTAGAAGAGAAGAAAAAATAATGAAAATTGTGCTGAACAAAAAGAGAACAGCAACTTAAAGGGAGTCTAATCATCAAGGTCAGACTCCTTTTGCCACCATGATACAGGTTCATCACAACAGAACGTAAAAAGGCAGAAGCAGTATCCCCACAAAACTGCTTCTGCCTTCTTTTATTTTTGCACAAGCAATACACCAGTCATGCCCTGCTCGTATTCCCATGCGAGCAAGGCGCCAGTAACGCCCTTCTTATATTACTCTTCCACCGGTTCCACGTCGTCCGTATTCACCAACGTGAACACCTGGCGCTTTCTCGCCATCTCGTCGCTCTCCAGGTACTCGTCGTAGGTCGTGATCTTGTCGATCAGCTTCCCGTTCACGATCTCCATGATCCGGTTGGCTGTGGTCTGCACAATCTGATGGTCGCGGGACGAGAACAGAAGCACGCCCGGGAATTTCATCAGACCGTTGTTCAGCGCCGTAATGGACTCCATGTCCAGATGGTCCGTAGGCTCATCCAGCATCAGCACGTTGGCGCCGGAGATCATCAGCTTCGACAGCATGCAGCGCACCTTCTCGCCGCCAGAAAGTACCTTCACTTTCTTCACGCCGTCCTCACCGGCGAACAGCATTCGGCCCAGGAAACCGCGCACATACGTCACGTCCTTCTCCGGCGAATACTGGGTCAGCCACTCCACAATCGTATCCTCATTGGCAAACTCCGCGCTGTTGTCCTTCGGGAAATAGGACTGAGTCGTGGTCAGGCCCCATTTGTAATCGCCGCTGTCCGGCTCCATTTCCCCGGCAAGGATCTGGAAAAGCACGGTCTTCGCCTGCTCGTTGGGTCCTACCAGAGCAACCTTGTCAGTGCGGTTTAAGATAAAGGAAATGTCGTCCAGCACCTTCACGCCGTCGATGGTTTTCGACAGGTTCGTCACCGTCAGAACTTCGTTGCCGATCTCGCGGAAAGGCCGGAAATCGATATACGGATACTTCCGGCTGGAGGGCTTGATATCGTCTAACTGGATCTTCTCCAGGGCCCGCTTGCGGGAGGTAGCCTGCTTGGACTTGGAGGCGTTGGCCGAGAACCGCTGGATAAATTCCTGCAGCTCCTTGATCTTCTCCTCTTTCTTCCGGTTGGCTTCCTTCATCTGCTTGACCATCAGCTGGCTGGACTCGAACCAGAAGTCGTAGTTGCCGGCGTAAAGCTGGATCTTGCCGTAGTCGATGTCGGCGATCTGGGTGCAGACTTTATTCAGGAAATAGCGGTCATGGGACACCACGATCACCGTATTCTCAAAGTTGATCAGGAACTCCTCCAGCCAGGCGATGGCGTCCAGGTCCATGTTGTTGGTCGGCTCGTCGAGAAGCAGGATGTCCGGGTTGCCAAAAAGCGCCTGGGCCAGCAGCACCTTCACCTTCAGGGCGCCGTTTAAGTCCTTCATCAGTGTGTAATGGTAATCCGTGTCCACGCCGAGACCGTTTAAGAGATTGGCCGCGTCGGACTCCGCCTCCCATCCGTTCATCTCCGCGAACTCCGCTTCCAGTTCCGCAGCCCGGATGCCGTCCTCGTCAGAGAAATCTTCCTTCATATAGATGGCGTTCTTTTCCTTCATCACCTCGTAGAGCCTGGGATTGCCCAGGATCACGGTGTCCGTCACCGTATACTGGTCGTATTTGAAATGGTCCTGCTGCAGGAAGGAAAGCCGCTGCCCGTCGGTTATCACCACATCTCCTGATGTGGGCTCTAACTGTCCCGACAGGATCCGCAGGAATGTGGACTTGCCGGCGCCGTTGGCGCCGATGACGCCGTAGCAGTTCCCTTCGACAAATTTGATGTTGACGTCCTCAAATAACGCCCTTTTTCCGACTCGCAGTGTAATGTTGTTCGCACTGATCATAAATTCAATTCTCCTCCGATGATGTCTATACTACTCCGCGTCAGAGATCTTCCAGACGAAGGCGAATTGGGTGTTCTCTCCGTCGAAGATCTCGCCGGTGTACTCCAATGTCACCTTCGCGCCTTCTTCTGAGCCTTCCGCCCGGTCTGACTCGGCCAGTTCCTTGGAAAATGTCAGCTGGCGGCCGTCCTCCGTCTCGATCTGGATCGTGCTCATGGCCTCGCTCACCACGGTTCCGGTGATCGTCTTGCGCTGGTTATCCTGAACCAGCAGCACCTGCACATTCGTCGTGTCCGTGCCGTCCAGGACGCCGCTGTAGACAATCTCCACCGAGCCGCCGATAACCAGGCCGTCTTCCAGATGGATCTCCGCGTCTTCCTTTGAAAATGTATACTCTTCGCCGTCCACTTCAGAACGGACCGTCACCGTACTCATCCCCGCATCGATCACCTCGCCGCACACAACGCCGGGATCTTCGATCTTGATCCGGATTCCAGCGCTGTCGGCGCCTACGATACTGCCGGAAGTTACCGCCGATTCTAAAGTTTCGGCCGCCGCGCTTGTTTCCGCTGCACTTGTCTCCGCTGCGCCCTTGTCCTTCTGGCCGCAGGCGGTTGCCGCCAGCGCCGCGCAAAGGATCGCCGCATATAAGTATTTTCTCATGATTCTATCCCCCCGCTGTTATAAAATCCGAATTTCCCAACTGATTATAGCACAAAAGAAAATCCGCGTATATAGTTTTTATGATATACTTTCCTGCCCTTTTCTCTGCTCTTGATACACTATATTTCCGCCGCAGACCGTGTATTTTACACGGCCTTTCAGCGTCCGGCCGGTAAAAGGCGAATTGGCGGACCGGGAATGGAAACGCTCCACCTTCCACTCTTCTTTCGGATCAAAGATCACGATGTCCGCCGGAGCGCCGGTCTGCATCCTGCCGCAGTCCAGGCGGTACAGCCGGGCCGGATTCAGGCTCATCTTCGCGATCAGCTCCGGCAGTGTCAGACAGCCTTTCTCCACCAGTTCCGTGACGCCCAGGGCCAGCGCCGTCTCCAGACCGATGATGCCGCTGGGCGCTTCCGTCAGAGGCCGCGCCTTCTCCTCTGCGCTGTGGGGCGCGTGATCGGTGGCAATGATGTCGATGGTTCCGTCCTGAAGTGCCGCGATCAGCGCCTGACGGTCGGCTTCGGTCCGCAGCGGCGGATTCATTTTAGCCAAAGCTCCGTGTTCAAGCACTGCTTCTTCTGTCAATGTAAAATGATGGGGCGTCACCTCGGCGGACACCCGCGCGCCCAGCTTCTTCGCCAGCCGTACCTGCTCCACCGCGGCGCGGGAGCTGATGTGCTGGATGTTGGCGATCACTGCCTCAAGCGCGTGCGCGTGAAATGGCGATGCTGCGGCCGCCTTCCCGGCCGGCGTCACCAGCCGGCGCCCCCGGCTCACATCCAGCGCGATCATGCAGTCCCTGGCCACCAGGCTGTCCTCTGCCACGGCCGGGGAACCATAGATCCCCAGCTGTTCCGACACCGCGCCATGATTAATGCCGTTATTCTTGATAAACGCGGGATCCTCCTCGTGGAAAGACAGCGGCAGATCCATCTCCGCCGCCAGTTCCATGGCCTCCCGCACCAGCTTTTCATCCATCAGCGGAATGCCGTCGTCGGTGAAGCCGGCCGCGCCTTCCGCTGCCAGCGCCCGCATATCCGTCAGTTCCTGTCCTTTCATCCCCACGGAAACCGTGGCGGACGAGAGCACATGGATACCGGTTTTCTTCCCTTCTTCGATCACATAGCGGAGCGTCTCCACGTTATCTACCGGCGGTTTCGTATTAGCCATACAGACTACCGTCGTATAACCGCCGGCCGCGGCCGCGGCCGCGCCGGTATGGATATCCTCTTTATATGTCAGACCCGGATCCCGGAAATGTACATGAACGTCCACCAGACCGGGCGCTACCGCGCAGCCGGTAGCGTCGATCACCGTATCATAGGTTCCGTTATCCTCGTAAAAACCGATCCCAGCAATACGGCCTCCGTCCAGAATCACATCGAACGGCTGCATGTCCAGCTTCTCCGGGTCGATCACCATGCCGTTTTTTATCAGAATCATTTATCAAAATCCTCCTTGTCCTGTGCGGCACACCTGCCGCAGCCTGTCCGCAGGCGCACATTTCCGCTCTGCCTCTCCGCACACGCATCCGAGCGCTTTTGCTACAGGACACGCGATCAGGTACTTTGCCGCGGCACTTCCCTCCGGCGCGTCATTTCCGCGCCGCCGCACCGATCACCGCGCGGAACAGCTTCTGCGGCACCTGGAACACGAACACGATACCCAGCACGATCGCTACCGCGATCTTGACGGCCTCAAAACCCTTGTCCGCGGACAGCTCCATCTGATCCCTGACAATGTAATAAGCCATCCAATAGATATCGCCGCCGGGCACCAGCGGTATGATGCCGGGGATCAGAAAGATCGTCACCGGACACCGTCTCCATACCGCGAAAAGCCGTGACAGGAACACGACCAGAATCGCGGCGGCCAGCGTCGCCTCCGGCGCGTCCGCGTGAGGAAGCACCAGACAGTAGATCAGCCAGCCCGCTCCGCCTACAAATCCGCACAGCGGATAGTATTCCCTGGGTACGCTGAACATGATCGAAAATCCAATGGTGCCCAGAAGGGCAGCCATAACCTGCGCGAACAGATTCACAGAACCACACCTCCCATCAGCCTCTGGATCACCGTGTAGACCAGGCCGACGCCCATGGCGATACAGAAGAAGACCAGAAGCGCGTCCAGCATCCGGACCACGCCGGCCAGATAATTTTCATCCGTGATATCACGGATCGCGTTGGTAAATGCCACGCCGGGGATCAGCGACACCACCGAACCGATAACGATGAAATCCAGGTGCTCCCCCAGCCCCAGGCCGTAGAGGATCATACTGGCGATCGTAGCTACCGCGCCCCCGGTAATACTGGCCACCATCTTCGACAGATGAGGTCTGCTCACAAACAGAATATAAATATACAGAATCGCTCCCGCAATAAACGCGGCCAGGCTGTCGACCGGGCTTCCCCCATAGATATAGGCGAAACCCGCGCTTCCCATCGCCGCGCCGATCACCTGCATCCGATATGTCTTGCCCGGCATATTCCGGATCCGCTCCAGTTCCGCCCGGGCCTGGCTCACCGTAAATTTGCCTTCCTCGATCTCCCGCGACAACTGATTCACCGCCGCCACCCGGTCCAGATGGGCGCTGCCCACCGGCACATGCAGGATCTTGGCAAACGGCTCCTTTCCCACACTGTCTGCCGTGACAAACAGACCGTTGCTGAGTGTAAAAATGCTTCCGGAATCGATTCCGTAATGGCGGCTGATCCGGTAGACCGTCTCCTCTACCCGGAAGATCTCCGCACCATTTTCCAGCAGGATGTGCCCCGCCTCGATGGCTACATCCATGATCTCTCTTTCATGTTCCATTCCATACTCCCCTGATGTTTTCCTGAAATATATCTCTGCTTTTCCAAGCTGCAAACCCCTCTCTATTCCGCGTCCGTATCCTCCATATTCCTGGTCTCTTCCACGATATAGATCGGCCTGTCCTTAAGCTCCGTAAACAGGATCGAAATATATTCCCCGATGATTCCCACGATCAGAAACAGCACCGCGAACATAAAGCACAGAAGCACCACGATCGTCGCGTAGCCGCTGGGCGCGCCGCCGCGGGTGAAAAGCGTATACACAAGCACGATGACTCCCATCAGCGCCGCCGTCAGCCCTGCGTAAATGCCCAGTTTCAGCGGCAGGTTGGAAAAACAGACGATCGTGTTCACCGAGAACTGGAACAGCTTGCGCAGGCTGTATTTGCTCTCGCCGGCCGCCCGGGGCCGGGCCTCGTATTCGATCGTGGTCCGCTTAAATCCCACATTCTGTACATAGCCGCGCAGGAACCGCACCCGCTCCCGGTAATTCTTTTTCAGCACCTCCGCCACCTTCCGGGTGATCGCGAAGAAGTCAGAGGCGTTATTTTCAAAATGAACGTCCGACAGGGTGTTGATCAGACTGTAGAACGCGGCGGAGGTCAGATTCTTGATCAGGCCGGCGGACTCATTTTTCGTCCGTACCATGCTGATCACCTGATAGCCCTCCTCGAACCGCTCCACAATAGCGGGGATGCATTCCGGCGGATGCTGCAGATCCGCGTCCATACAGACGATGCCGTCGCCGCGGCTGTAATCCACGCCGGCGATCATAGCCGCCTCATGGCCGAAATTCCGTGAGAAGCTGACCACCCGCACATGATCGTCCTGTTCCGCCAGCCTGTCCAATATCCGCAGACTGTCATCCCGGCTTCCGTCGTTAACGAACAGAAGTTCATAATCCCAGGAAAGATCCCGAAGTATCCTGCTGGTCTCACGGTAGAAGCTTTCCAGCACCGCCTCCTCATTGTAGACCGAAACCACAACCGATAATAAGCTGTCCATTCTGCTTTCCTCTCGCTTTCTTAAAAACCGAGGCACTGATATCTCCAGTCCATAAAACGCCCCGACAAAGCCTCCGACTCGTCGGTCTGCCGGCCGTCCAGACAAACCTCCGCCAGCATATTGTCCTCTTCGTAATGGATCGGGACCAGATATCCGTATTCAATAAGTTCATACATTAACTGCCAGACGCCTGTCCGATCAGCAACCCAGTCCGCGTTGATATATACATAGTCTGTCTTCGCGAATGTCATATAATCCACGAAATTTGCCGTTTCCAAACCGATCTCCCGATTGCCGTCGCCTCCCGCCAGGTCCGTATAAGACTGGGAGCAGCAGGGAAATGCCAGATCCTCCGGATGATGTCCCGCTATGATCGCACGGTTTCTGGGATCCTGCGCCAGGATCTCCCAGATAGTCCCATTTCCTTCGGAAGCCAGTTCCGCCCGCCGCAGTTCCCGATGATCGTAATATCCGCGGTTTATAATGTTCACCGGCGACAGTCCCAGACTCCACGACCAGTTGGATAAGCTGGAAAATACCGCCGAAAAGGCCATGACCGGCACCAGAAGTCCGGCCAGCGCCCGCCGCATCCGGGTCCGCCCAAGACGCGCCAGGAGCCGCAGACCGCCCAGCAGCAGAAGCACATACAGCAGCATAAAATAATTGCCGTCCACCTGCCCCAGCACGAAAAGGCAGACCAGATTCACCGCAAGGAACGGCCAGAACACGGTATGAAACCAGCTATCCAGGCGCCGCTCCGTACTGCCCCTGCGCTTTTTCGCCAGAAACAGCCACAGAACAGCAAGCCACAGAACAACCCAGGCCGTCAAACCTCCCCAGGCAATGATTACATGGTTCAGATCCTGCGAAACGCCGGGATCCAGGAATATACCGTACAGTCTCTCCGCCAGACGACCGATCTTCCCGGAAAAGCTTAAGGAACTCGAGGTGTCCAGCACCGATTTCGACCTGTAAGGGTATTTCATGGAAAATCCCAGCCGGACCAGGATGGATGAGAACACGGATGTCACCGGAAGGCCGGTGAGCAGCCATGTCCTGCCCCAGATACCGATCAGTTCACAGACCGCCAGCACTGTGTTGCCGGCCGCTTCCAGCCGATCCCCCCTGCGGACGCGAAGCGAAAAACTGCGTGTAAACACCAGATACAGAAAACTCATGCCGAAGACCGCCGTGGAAAATATCAGCGCCGTCGGCTTGAACGTCCAGCTTAGCAAAAAGGCCGCCAGGCTGTACCAGAGGGGGATGCTGTCCCGGAACGCCGGCCGGGCCGGCCGGCCTGACGAAGCCGCATGGACCCGCGCCGTCTGCCCGGCCTGACGAGGCCGCGGCTCCGACGCACCGGCTGTTTCCTGTATGTCAACCGTCTCCGGCGCGATATACCGCAGAATCTCCCGGATCATCAAAAGCTGCACCAGAAGCGTGGCAATATCCGTCTTGCATGTCACGGTCATGTTCATAATGCAGGGCAGCGACGACAGAAATACCGCCAGCATCGCCGCCAGCCGCCGGTTCATGAAATATTCCGCTATGCTGAAGGATACTGCCAGGCAACCCGCCGCCAGCCACCAGTTAGACGCCGTCAGAAAGCTGTAAGACGGCAGCGGAACCAGCGGAAGCATAAGCGTCTCCCACCCTTTGGAATAAGTGTAGACCACGCTGACGGTTCCTAAATTCTCGTAGATTCCCCTGCCGTTGTTTAAGATATAAGCCGCTCTGGAACCGTACCACATGGTATCATAGTCCACAGCGATATTCATCCGCCCAGCCTGAAGGCAGAACATGACCAGCACAAAGGCAGCGCCGAGGGTCATGGAGACAGACCATTGCCCCATGGGCGATCCTGTTCCTTTCGGCCACCCGGAAACCGGATATCCTCCTCCAGACAGTCCATGCAGAAACTGTTTCACGAACCGCACGGGATAGGGCAGTTCCCGACGCAGGATGTCCCCCAATAACATCAGAACCGCCGTTGCCGCCACCGCCGCGCACATCTGCGGGATCGATCCGATCCCCGCCGCGGACATGACGCAGAACATGCAGATCACCGCCAGACTCCCGACCAGGAAATTCCTCCCGGCATCAGCCGGCGCACCCGCATCCGGCGCTCCATTCTCCGCGGCCGCTTCTCCCCGCGGTTTCCCGGACCGGCCGCCGCGGCCGTCCCGCAGGGACTTTCCTCCCCGCAGCCACCTTCGGATCCGCTCCCCCGCCATGCAGATATAGAGCAGATACAGTCCGGATACCAGCACCGGAAGCAGCACCACATGAATCCATAAAAACGCGGCTGTCACCGCGGCCATCCCGGCCGTCTTAAACCGCATATCATTTACAAACCGCCCGATCAGGACATACAGGACAAACAGAACCGCCAGTTCCGCCAGCATCCCGGCATACTCCGGCTGAACAATGTGCCAGGCATACACGCCGTTAATGATGGTCCTATAGACGGAATAGGCCGTCGCCGCAAACACCACGACAGCCATTACCGACCATATGCCTTTCTCCCTGCGTGAAAGTCCTCTCATTTCAGCCTCCTCGCCCGCGTATCCGTTCTTTATCCAAATATGGACATCCAGCCGTCCGAATGTGCCGGAGCCCGTTTCTCCGGCGGCGGGGGTGTCATATAATCTCCGTAAACCTGCTTCAGAACCTGATCCCAGTTCTTCGGCGCCATCAGCACTGTGTCCTCAAACGGCATATCCACCGCCTCGCCGCTCCAGTCCTTTTCCACTGTCACATAGAGATAATCCGGCTGGTAATTACTGTAGAACAGCAGACGGCTTCTGCCTTTTTTATCCTTCACAGCGGCCTTGCGCTGCAGCCTGAGGATCGTTTTCATGGGAATCAGCCGGCCTATTCCGGAAAGCAGCCCGACCGCGGCCCTGCCGGCAGGGCCGTATTTACCGAAATCCAGACGATGTCTGTGTCCCATAGCCAGGCCATAGACCAGCACCTGAAGAAGCTTCGCCCAATTGGCAGCCCATTTTCTCTCCGGAAGCTCATCCAGGATAAACAGGTCCACCCAGAGATGGTTCAGTTTGCCGTCATAATACTGCATCTCTTCCGTATCGGCGTGGGTTCTGCTGTTCAGATACACGATCCGCGGCGTGAAATCATAAAATTTATTCCCGGCCCCCAGTTCCTCCGGAGTCAGGAAACGCATCTGCGCCGGCAGCTCCTTCTGAACCACCTTCGCAAACGCCTCATACTGATCCCTGGTGAACGCCACATCCGCGTCGTCGTCCCACGGTATGAAACCGCCGTGGCGCACGGCGCCAAGAAGCGTTCCCGAATCCATCATATACTGAATGTTGTATTTGCGGCAGATCCGGTCGATCTCCTTCAAAATGCTCAGGCTGGCACGATGAACTTCCGCAAGGCCGTAATCCTGCTGTTCCGCCGCTTCTTTATTGTCCATGAGCAGTACCTCCCGGTCTTTTCCTTCTCAGCCTTCCGCCCCCACCGCCTCGCGGATCGTGCGGGCCATATAATCGATCATCTCGTCCGTCATTCCCGGATACAAACCGACCCAGAAGGTATCACGCATGATCCGGTCCGTATTCTCCAGGCTCCCGACGATCCGAAAGCCCGTACCCTCCGACCGCATCTGATCGAAGCAGGGATGCCTCGTCAGGTTGCCGGCGAATAGCATCCGGGTCTGAACGCCTTTCTCCTCCAGATAGCGCACCACCGCGGTCCGGTCCACACCTTCCCTGCAGGTGATCAGAAATCCGAACCAGCTTGGCCGGGAATCCGCCTGCGCTTCGGGAAGGATCAGCCTGTCCTCCGTGCCCTTAAGCCCCTCGTAAAGCCTGGCGAAATTATGCCTTCTCCGCTCTGCAAAGGAAGGAAACTTGTCCAGCTGGGCGCATCCGATGGCGGCCTGCATATCCGTCGCCTTCAGATTATATCCGAAATGGGAATATACGTATTTGTGGTCGTAGCCCGCGGGCAGTTCCCCGTACTGCCTGTCGAACCGGTGGCCGCAGAGATTGTCGCGGCCCGGCGGGCAGGAGCAGTCGCGGCCCCAGTCTCGCAGGGACCGGATGATCCGGTTGAGAAGCGGATTATCGGTATAGACCGCGCCGCCTTCGCCCATGGTCATATGATGGGGCGGATAGAAGCTGGATGTTCCGATGTCGCCGACGGTTCCCGTAAAATGCTCCTCTCCGTTCAGCGTATAGCGGCTCCCCAGAGCGTCGCAGTTGTCCTCGATCAGCCACAGCCCGTGGCGGTCACAGAAGGATTTCACAGCCGCCAGGTCGAACGGATTGCCCAGGGTGTGGGCGATCATGACCACGCGGGTGTCCTCTGAATACGCCTCCTCCAGCCGGGAAACATCGATATTATACTGAGGAATCGTGACATCCACAAACACCGGCTTCACGCCGTACTGGATCGCCGGCGTCACCGTGGTCGGGAATCCGGCGGCCACCGTGATCATCTCATGACCCGGCTTCACCTGACGCACTCCCAGAAGCGGGGAGGTCAGCGCCATAAACGCCAGGAGATTGGCGGAGGAACCGGAATTGACCAGGCTGCAGCAGCGCACGCCCAGATATCCGGCCAGCTTCTTCTCAAATTCTTCCGTATAGCGCCCGGACGTCAGCCAGAACTCCAGGGAGCTGTCCACCAGATTCGTCATCTCCGCCCGGTCATATACGCGGGACGCGTAAGGGATCCGGTCTCCTTCCTCATAAGGCTTTTTCGTGTGGAAACGGTCGCAGTATTCGCCGACCATCTCCAGGATCTCGGCACGCGCCTGCGCTTCGGTCTTATTCTCAAACATAGGTCTTATCCTTTCTGTCGCTGTATAATCCGGCAAATGAAACTGTCCGGAGGCAAAAATCCTCGGATCCGCGCATCTCTCAGGAGGCGAAAAATCTCTGGATCTGCTCATCCATTACGTTCTTCATCTCCGCGCCGTCAAGCCACGCCTTCGTCCATTCCACAGTCCAGGCCACCGCCTCGTCCACATGGAGCCGCGGCTGCCAGCCGAAAACCGTCTTGAGCTTATCGCAGTTAAGCTTCAGAAGCTTCGCCTCATGGGGTCCGCCATCCGACCGGTCCGCCCAGGATGCGCCAGCTCCCCAGGCCCGGCAGAACAGATCCGCCAGCTCCCCGGTGGCCGCGCAGTCCTCATCATCGGGGCCTACGTTATAATATCCGGCATACGCCCGGTCTTCATGCTGCCGCATGGCGATCAGCAGATACGCGCCCAGCGGCTCCAGCACATGCTGATAGGGCCGGATGGAATGGGGATTCCGCACGATGATCTGCTCTCCGGCTGCCGCCGCGCGCACGCAGTCCGGAATGATCCGGTCGCGGGAAAAATCGCCGCCGCCGATCACATTGCCGGCACGGGCCGTGGAAACAGCGCAGTGGCCGTCACTGAAAAATGATCTGGCATAGCTGTGGGTGACCAGTTCCGAGCAGGACTTGGAATTGGAATAGGGATCATAGCCGTCCAGAGGATCATCCTCCCGGTAGCCGTAATCAGCCTCGATATTCTTATACACCTTATCAGTGGTCACATTCAGAAACGACTGGACCGACGGACACAGACGCACACACTCCAGCACATTGACCGTCCCCATCACATTGGTCTCATAGGTGTAGGCTGGCTGCTCATAGGAGGCCCGCACAATGGGCTGGGCCGCCAGGTGGAAGACGATCTCCGGCTGCGCCTCATCAAACACCTGCTTTAAATGCTTAAAATCCCGCACATTTCCATACACGCTGCGGATATCATCGCCGATCGCCGCGATGTCAAATAATGCCGGATCTGTCGTCGGTTCAAGAGCATAGCCGGTCACCTCCGCTCCCAGATCCGTCAGGATCCGGCAAAGCCAGCTTCCCTTGAAGCCGGTATGTCCGGTCACCAGAACTTTCTTTCCGCTGTAGAATTCCTTCAGTTCATTCATCATAACAAACACTCCGTTCCGCCGCCATTCCGCCGGCAGCATAGATTCCTTCCCGGCTTTCTATTCTTCATGAAATACATTCCAGCCGTTTTCCTTCAGAATGGTCAGGGCATCGCGCACCGCCCGGCCGCTCTCCGGCAGAGACGTGCGGTATTCAAAATTCGCCCGCAGTTCGTCGTCGCTGCGGTTCTCGAAGTCCCTGGCGATCTCGGCCCGCTCCATACAGAGGATCTTCCGGTAGGGGGCCGTCTCCAGCTCCTGCTGCGTGTCATTGACGGTTCCGATCAGGAACATGGCCGCAAACGCGGCCGCCAGGACGCAGGATGCCGGACGCCGGCGGAAAGTACGTCCCGCAGACACATTCTCTCCGGCCGATATCCTGCCGGCGGACAGATCATCTTCACCATCCGGCGATCTCCGGGCAGCGGTCCCCTCCTTCCACACCAGCGCGAACGTCAGCAGAATCCCCAGTACTCCCACCGAAAACTGCAGCGCATATCGGGAGCTCATGCCGTAATCCTCCCGCAGAAAGCTCCACCGGGCCAGCATCACCAGCAGATGATTGGCGCCGCCGGCCAGAATCAGGATCAGCGGCAGTACCGTCCGCTCCCAGAGCCGGTACCGGTACTGGAACCACAGGGCCGTCAGATAGGCCGCCGCCACCAGGATCCCCAGCGCCAGATAAGGCGCGTTGCTTGTAAAATGACTCTCCGCGTAACTGATTCCGGCCACCGTCGACGACAGGGATTTCAGCAGAAAACGCACAAAATACATCGGCGTGTCCAGAAGCTGCGGAATCAGCGGCAGATCCTGCATACCCGCATGATCCTCCACCGCGAAGGAATTGCTCAGGAGGTAACAGCCGAACGGAACCAGCAGCGCCGCCAGATAACCCGCATATTCGCGGGACCAGCGATTTCCCAAGACACGCGTCCGGATGATCACCGCCAGGTACACCACCAGCAGCACCGCCGTGTAGGCCGCGCAGTACTGTCCCGCAACTCCCAGGATCAGCACCGCCGGAAGCCAGACAAGCGCCGCCCTGTCATGGGGCCGGGCATTCCCGCTCAAGACCCGGTCCAGCACCAGATAGTGATAATAGAACCCGGCAAAAGCAAAGAAATGCACCCAGCCGCTTCCATTTGTCAGCATCTCCCACTTGTTCAGGCTGAAAACCACCGCCATCAGCGCAGCCGTCCACACAGCCCCTATGCGCCGCCGGATACAGTAAGCCGCCAGCACCGCGCCGGAAAGCCCCAGTCCGAGAACGCCCATAATCTGATCGAAGGTCACGCTGTAGTGGAAAAACGTCGTATTGATGATGCGGCCAAGATAAGTAAGCGGAACCCGCGTCAGCACATCCGGCACCAGGAACCGGGCCGGGTCCCACACATCGGGGAGATAGCTGTTCACCAGACGGATATAGTCGGAATAGACCACGTCATAGAAAGCGATGTGGATATACCAGATTCCGAATATGGTTCCCGCAAGCGGCAGGAAATAATACCATCTGCGATCCTTCATAGTACACGCGATCCTTTCTAGTCCGCCGTAATATTTACAATCAGGGAGAAACGGTCCTCGCCGCGCTGCTCCTGCGCGTCTTCCAGATAGAAATTGTTCGCAAACTCCAGTTCCACCGTCCTGTACGGCACCGTTTCCAGCGACACGTACTGGATATTCTGGTCAATTTCCACCTGCGCGGTTTCCTCGCCGTCCATCCGGATGGTCATAGCCTCCCCGCCGTTTATTACGCCGGGATACAGAAGCTCCAGATCGATCCGCCCGGTACTTCCGGCCATAACACGGATCTTCGCGTTTTCATCCATCCAGCCGTCCGTATAATAACCATAGATGGACTCGCATTTTAATTCCCTCACCATCCCTGTGATATCCTGATAGGCACAGGCCGCCGGATCCTCCCGCAGGATGAGCATATTGTTGGTCACCTGCCCGAAATCGCGGATGCTGTCCACGAAGATCACCTCGGTGCCTTCGGCCTTTCTCTCAGGATCGAAGGTTCTGAAAAATGTATCCGCGTAGAACCGGCTCATATTGTAGGAATTCTTCAGGATATAGATCTTCTTGCCGAAGATCGCCTCTCCGTATTTGCCCCAGGTCTCATCCGCCAGGGAATTATATTCCTTCTGAGAATTCCAGAAATACAGGTTGTTATAATAGCTCCGGTAATACGTCTCCGACAGAAACGACAGGAACGTATAGATCCCCACCAGCCCCAGGCAGGCCGCCAGCCCCCGGTAGCGGCGGAGAATATCCCTCTGGTAATTCTCCTTGACATGCTTCGGGCGGTAAGATATGATTCCGCACATATAAGCCAGGAAAAGCAGCGCTCCCGCCATGGACACATAGACCCACCGCATCTCCAGCCGGATCGTCACACTGGACGATACCATGCAGCACCCGATAAAGAAAATGAACAGCAGCGCGTTTCTGATTCCCGGCCGCCGCACAGAACGGCTTCGGATCAGCTTCATAATAAACAGGATCACTACCATAAAAAGCGCCAGGATCTGTCCCAACACCACCAGTTTCACCCAGCGGTCCGTCATTTCCCAGGTTTTCGGACAGAGCCAGTCGTCGCCCAGATTGATCCCGAACAGATGCATAATCTGCTGGAAAAGGAAGACCAGAGTCTGCTGAAAATCAAACGTATCCGCCACATAAGTGCCGCCGGTGCCGGCGGGCATCACAGAACCGGTAGCCAGCAGGCGGATCACCTGCACCAGCGCGAAAAGCGCCGCCGGAACGGCCCATCTGACCGGATTTTTCTCACGCCGCATCAGAAGCACCAGATAAAAGAGCGGCAGAAGCGCCATATAACGTTCATGGATAAAGCAGTTGGCGAAATACAGTCCGCAGGCGATCCAGTATCTGTTCTCCCCATTCTCCAGGCCGTTCAGGTACCGGCACAGACAGTACAGGATCGTGATCGCGGCCCAGAGCGCCAGACTCTCCATCATCCCGTATACCTGTCCGATCTGATAGTAGGACATACGCGACAACAGATACAGAATACCGCATGCGAAGCCGATCAGACCGTTGGCAGACAGCCACTTCGCTATACGAAAAATCGTATAGGCGATGGCCCCGTTAACGATAAGATTGACCGGCACGAACCATCCGATATGATTTCCCACAAAAAAATATTCCAGATAGGATACAAAATTATAGAGTACGCGGAAGCGTGAGCTTCCGACCGGAAATACATAATTCAGAAAGGAGCCGTCCGCGAAACAGGACCACATATACAGGTCGTCCATATAAAGACCCCTGATCTGCACTGCCGCGTTGATAAAAAATGCGAACGCCGTCAGGACGCAGAAGGGCAGGGCCTCTTCCTTCCACCGGTATCTCCATACCATGGAATCTCTCCTGTAAACCGTGTCTTTCTTCTCCATCGGTACTCTCCTCTCAAGACTGCTCTTTCCCATACTCCCCATACGCCTTTTTATAAAAATACATCAGCACTGCCGTCACCTTCTCCGGCCAGAAGCGCCCAAACATCTGCCTCTCCTCTGTCTCCCGCAGATGGTTTTCAATGCAGGCCTTAGTCTCGGCGCCGTCGTGGACCCGGTACATCAGAAGCGGCTTTTCCACACAGACAAAACGCCCCGGCCACCGGGCCAGATCCACCAGACAGTCCCAGTCCAGCGCATAGCGGAATTCCGAATGAAAGACCGGATCGGGAAGATAATTCTTCCGATAGGCGCAGGACGGGCACATGACGGGATTGCCGAAACGAAGAGCCGCCATCTTCACCCACTCCCGGTCCGCCAGCGCGTGGAGCCTGAGCGGAAGGCGCAGAACCGACTTTACCAGATTCTTCCCGGTGAAATGAACCAGACGGCCCGGGGTGCGCGGTTCGGAAGGAGCACCGGCGGCTTTCCGGGCCGCTTCGGCTGTTCCCGCGTGCCGCACCGTCACGGCGCCGGTCATAAAAAGCGTCATGTCCGGCCATTTCTCATAAGCGTTCCAGAGTTCCTCCACATAATGCCGCGCATACATATCATCCTGGTGGGCGATGGTCACAAACGCCGCGTCCGCCTGGGCCAGCGCAAAATTCCAGTCGTCCTGAATATCGCTCTTCCCGTCGCGCACTGCCACCGGAATGCCGTATCTGCCCATAATGCCGTCGATATAGGCGCTGGGCGTGGATGTAGCGCAGATGATATCCGACTCCATGGTCTGTCCCAGAAGGGAGCGGACGCAGGACTCCAGATATGGAGAATCGCCATAGGCACATATCACAAAAGCGTGAAAATTCATAATCTCTCCTCAATATATGCCGCATTCGCGGCCGATCGTTCCTCCGCTGCGCGTCTCCATCAACCAGCACCGCCGGCTGCAACATACCTAAACCGTTAACCGGTTATCTCTTATTGGCAGCCTCTGCCGTCTGCCGCGGAAGCTGCCGTCGGTCACGAGCCGCTTCACGCGGATGTCCGATTCAGAAAAAATGCTCCTCCAGCATCAGGCACAGCGCATGGTAGACCGGCAGATGCAGTTCCTGGATCTTGTAAGTCTCCTGTTCCGGCACGATGATGGACGCGTCGGCGATACGGGCCACCTTGCCGCCGGTCTTGCCGGTCAGCGCGATGACCTTGAGTCCCTTCGCCTTTGCTGCCACGCAGGCCATATAAATATTCTCCGAATTGCCGGAAGTAGTGATTGCCAGGAACACATCGCCTTCCTGCCCATAGCCATACAGCAGCTGGGCATAGACGAATTTGCCGTCCAGGTCGTTTAAAACCGCCGTGGACAGGCCCGGCTGGCCGGTCAGCGCCAGAGACGGCAGCGCACCCTGCAGATTCTCCGCCAGACACGCGCCGCATTCGGCGTCCACAGCCTTCAGCTTCTTCGCCATCTCTTCCGGCAGGGTCCGGGGCTTCACAAACCCTTTCATCAGTTCTCCCGCGATATGCTCCGAATCCGCGGCGCTTCCGCCGTTGCCGGCCACCAGGAGTTTGTGGCCGGACGCGTAGGCGTCCTTCATCATCTCATATACCCGGGCGATATCGTCCTTGACGGACGCAAGCTTCGGGTATCTTTCAATCAGATGTTCCAGATAATTTTGTTCAGTCATGTTGTTTTCCGGCACTTCAGACCGGTCCTTTCTGTATTTTCTTTGCCTCTTTCTCTATGATATACCGGGCCGCGGCCTTCAGATCCTCCGCGTAATGATCGTAAAATGGCTCCCGTCCCTGTTCCTCGGACTCCCGCTTCAGCTCCGCTCCGTAGCCGGTGCCCACAAGGATGGATTCCACTCCGTAATTATGCCCGGCCTGAATATCCAGTTCCTTATCCCCGATCATATAGGAATGGGCCTTGTCCACCTTAAACTCCCGTTCCGCCATCTCAAACATCCCGGTATCCGGTTTCCGGCAATGGCAGACTACTTTATATTCGCCGATGCCGTGGACCGGATGATGCGGGCAATAGTAGAACGCGTCGATGAAGCCGCCCTCTTTTTTCAGTTGTTCGTTCAGATATCCGTGAAGCGTCTCCACGTCCCGGCAGGTGTAGTAGCCTCTGGCCACCCCCGCCTGGTTCGTGATCACGATCAGCGCAAATCCCTCTTCCTTAAGCATCCGGATCGCCTCCGGCACCCCGGGAAGGAGACGCAGATCTTCCGGTTTGTAAAGATAGTGAACCTCTTCGTTGATGGTTCCGTCTCTGTCTAAAAATACCACTTTGCCTGGGTTTTCAGTCATGCGATCTTGTTCCTTCTGTTTCCTGCTCTATTCCGTTTGCAGCCGGACCGAGAGCCTTTTGCCATGGAATCTTCAATACCTGCGGCGGCCGTTCCATCCCGGTCACACCGGGAATTCGTACTCCCCGTTGGCCGTCTGTACCCGGACCCGATCGTAATTCCACCGGTCCTCATCCACAGTCCAGGCCTGGGCGCCCCGCAGTTCAAAGACCCAGTCGGTCAGCTGACCGCCGGCCGCCTCCAGCCGCTCCGCCACCTTATGGCGCACATTATAGGGGCAGTACATCAGCAGATACCCGCCGCCGCCTGCGCCCAGGATCTTGCCGCCCAGCGCTCCGGCCTTAACAGCCTCGTCGTAAAGCGTGTCGATCTGCGGGTTGGAGATCCGGCTGCTCATGCGTTTCTTGCTCTGCCAGCTGTAGTCCAGGAGCCTTCCGAAGCTGTTCAGATTCCCCTTCAGAAGCTCATCCTTCATCGCGTAGGCCAGCGCCTTCACCTCGCACATGGCGTCGAAGGCGTCCTTCTTCGCGTAATTGCTGACCTGGTCCTTTATGATATTGGCGGAAACATGAATTCCGCCGGTATAACACAGCAACAGATTGTACTGCAGTTCATGGTAAATATCCTTGCGGATGCGCAGAGGATTCACCACTACATTGTTCCGGCCGTGGAATTCAATGAAATTGAATCCGCCGAAGGTAGACATATACTGGTCCTGATAACCGCCCTCGATGCCCAGGTCCTCCCGCTCCACCTGGTACGCCAGATCCGCCAGCGCGTAAGAATCCATCTCGATGCCCTTCCACCGGCCCATAGCCGACAGAAGCGCCACCATGACCGTGGAGGACGTGCCCAGGCCGGAGCCCGGAGGCGCGTCGCACTGGAGATAGACCTCGCAGCCCTGCTTGATATCCATGGCTTTCAGCGCCGCCGTCACCAGATCCAGACGTCCGTCATAGACGTAGTTCTCGCGGGTGTTATATTTGACCGTCATATCAAAGTCCAGGGAGTGGACGATGATCTGCTCGTCGCCGCGGGGGACGATGGAGCAGTAGGCGTATTTGTTAATGGTGCTGCCGATGACCACGCCGCCCTGCTCCTCGCAAAAGGGCGCCACATCGGTACCGCCGCCGCCGAAGCTGACGCGCAGCGGGGCCCTGCCTCTGATTACCATGGGTGACTCCTTTCAGATCCTTCCTTCCGTCACATCATCGATAAACCGGAAATAATCCTGCGGAATTCCGATATCGATAAAATATCCTTCGTTGACGAACCCGCCGATCCGCCGGCCTTCCGCCAGCCACCGCGGGATCATGTCATTTTCCAGGGACACCTTTCCCTCCGGAATCTGTCCGATCAGCTCCCGGCTCAGCAGATAGATACCGCCGTTGATGGTTCCCGGACGCGCCTCGCTGCTCTTCTCGTTAAAGCCTGTCAGGATCCCGTCCGTAAGGGTCGCCTCGCCGTAGCGGCTGATATCCGGAACCTGCCGCAGGACCAGCGCCATGTCCAGCCTTTTTTCTTTCTTTATGTCAACCAGCCGTCCATAGTCGATCAGGTAAAAAGTATCCGCGTTCAGCACAAACGCCTCATCGCCGGTCATATGGCGGGCCGCGTTCTTAATCGCTCCGGCTGTACCCAGAAGCGTCTCCTCATAAGCGTAGGACGCGCGGATCCCGAACACGGAACCGTCCCCAAAATAATCCTCCACCATAGAGCCCTTGTACCCTACGGCAAAAATGATATCGTCGATGCCGTTGGCCTTCAGCTCCCGGATCACATATTCCATAAACGGTCTGTCCTGAATCAGTGCCATCGGCTTCGGCCGGTCGCTGACCACGCTCTGCAGGCGGGTTCCAAGACCGCCTGCCAGAAGTATTGCCTGCATATGTGTTTCTCCTTCATCCTAGAACTTCCGTCCGCCGCCGCCATGACTTCTTCCGCTGCTTCCATGGAATGTGGTGCTGCGGCCGGAAGAACCGCCGGAGTGACCGCCATGACCCGCATTCGACACCGCATTGGCGATCAGCATGGTCGTCACGAACGTTCCCAGCAGATGATCCGCATGGTTCGCCACCCGGAAATCGCTGGAATTCCGATAGGCCATATTATAATTGGCAAGCTGGGACGGCGTCACTTCCATATTGTACTCGCGCTTCACCGCCATCACCGCCCCGCCGGCTACCGCCGCGGCTATAATAACCGCAATCAGAAACTCGATCACGCTGATCGAACGGTAAACGCTGATCCTGCCGGTTTCCTCGTCATAATTATACTGGCCGGAAACAACGCCTTTCTTCGCGTAATAGACCACATTTTCAAGGGCCGTTTCGGCGCTGGCGGCATAATTGCCGTCCGCGACCTCTTCATAGGCCGCATCCAGAACCGCGTCGATACGGTCGTCCGTCAGGATCCGGATCGCCTTCCCGGTCATCAGCAGATAGATCTCCCGGTTATCCATATCGATCAGATACATGACGCCGCTGTGATCCGATCCCTCGCCAAGTCCCAGTTCATCATAGCGGTCCGCCGCGTACATCCGGGCGCTCTTGCCCTCCGCGTCGTCCGTCGTCATCACCGCCGCGTCGAAACCGGCCGCGTCGCGGGTCTCGGCGATCACTTCCTCCAACGCCTCGATCTCACTCTGGCTGAAAAGTCCGGCGCCGTCAAAGACGCGGGTCTCATCCGCCCAGGCGTCGATGACGCCGAACAGATTCCCGGCGCTCTCCAAAGCGCTGGCAGTCCCACAGATAACCGCCCCCTGCAGAATCACTCCCGGCAGCACGGCCATCGCCAGGCACAGCAGTGCCGCGACGCACCATTTTACCATACATGTGCGCGCCGCGCCAGCCCATTTCTCATAGAATCCTGTTTTTCTCACACTTTTCATAGAAAATACCCCACGAGCATCAGCAACGCGAACAGCGGCGCGAAGATCTCCGCGAAAAAGATCCCCAGCTTCACCTTATCGATGGGCAGTTTCCCGCATACCTTGCCGGTCTGGCCGTTGCACGCGAAATAATAGATCTGTCCGCTTGCGCTGTCCTTATAGGTCAGCGTCCACACCGGCATCAGCGTGTAATTCCAGCGGGCGTCCTTCAGATCCACATGCCGGACCTGCGTCTGGACATTCGAATAATCGCTTACGCTGGCCATCAGATTGGAAGAGGCATAGTTGCGGACCTCCTCCTCCACCTGCTGATCGAACTCGCCGTGCTCGATATCTCGTTTCTCCGCCATGAAGCCGGACAGATATCCCATGGAAAACGGCTTCATGTCCTTCATCTCAAATGGCATGACGCCCTCCACCAGCTTCCGGTCCGCTTTCTTAAGCGCGTTGCGGGTGACATGTTCCACATTCATCTCGCCGTCGCGCACGATTCCATAGCGCTGGTTCTCCGTATATCTGGTAGAACCCTGGACCCAGGTGCGGGACGCTTTCGTGCCCTCTGCTTCCAGATGGCCTTCCGCCCTGCAGCTATATGTCCAGTACGGGAAATAAACTCCCGTCATCTTCTCGATCTGTTCTTCCGAATAGAAGGACTTCGGGACGAATTTCTTCTTCTTCAGCCACCCCAGGAAGATCTCCCTGGCCTTCGCCTTATCGATCGCGAACGGCACGACATAATCCGGCTCGTAGGCGCCGTCCAGCCGTCCCTGCAGAACCACCGGATTGTGGCAGTAGAAACAGAAGGTGGCCGCCGTAGTCTCATCGGTCACGATCTCCGCGCCGCAGCTGGGGCAGGTGTAAATAACAGCCTGAGCGCCGCCTTTTCCGCGGCCTGAATCTGCCATGCCGGAGCCGTTCCCCTGTCCGCGGCCCGGTGTACTTCCGGTGCCCGCCTGACCGCCGGCTTCCTGCACATTCTGGTCTCCCGCCTCGGCTGCCTGCAGCTGCTCCAGTTCTTCCTGCGTGAAAGACGACAGGCAGTATTCACATTTATACTTCTGAGAGGCGGGATCAAACTGGAGCCCGCCTCCGCAATTAGGACATTTGAATGTTATTGTCGCCATAATAGTTCTCCTGGCAGGCCGCCCTGTTACTGTCTCGGCTTGCCGCACTCACTGCAGAACTTGCCGGTGTTCACCGCGCCGCAGGAACAGGTCCACTCTCCGGAGGGAGCCGGGGCCGGTTTGCCGCACTCGCTGCAGAACTTGCCGGTATTCACCGCGCCGCAGGAGCAGGTCCATGTACCCGCGGGAGCCGGGGCCGGCTTGCCGCACTCGCTGCAGAATTTGCCGGTGTTTACCGCGCCGCAGGAACAGGTCCAGCTGCCCGCCGCTCCGGCCGCCTGGCCTGCCGGACGCATCACCGGCTGCGCGTTCTGCTGCATCTGCATCTGCTGCATATTGGAAGCGGACGCCGCGCCCATGAAGCCGCCGCCTGCGTTCATGCCCATACCCATGCCCATAAATCCGGCCATGGCGCCGTTCGCGTTGGAGCCTGCCGCTTCCATACCGCGGGCCACAGCGCCCTGGACATAGCCTTCACGCACCGACGGATCGGAAAGCATCGCGCCCTGATTGCGCATATTGATGAGCTTCTGGGACTCTTCGTCGTAGGAAACGCTGGCCAGACCCACCGACTGGATCTCCATGCCGCGCATCTTCTTCCATTCATCATCCAGCGTGTCGGCCATGTATTTGCCCAGCTCGCGGGCCTTGGAAGATACGAAGGAAATACGGGTGCCGTCCGCCGACATCTGGTTGATCGACGACTGCAGCGCTTCCAGGAACTCATCCAGATACTGCTCGTTGATCTCGCTGATCTCCACCCGGTCGTCATTCTTCGGGATCACCTCCGCGTAGAACAGAAGCGGATCCGTGATCTTGATGGAGTAGGTGCCGTGAGCCCTCAGAAACAGTTCAGAATTATAAAATGTATCGAAATAGTTGATCGGATTGCGGGTGCCGAACTTGATCCCCTTGATTTCCTGCAGGTTAACATAATATACCTTCTGTGAGGTGGGCGTCACGCCGCCGTATTTGATACGGCTGAAGGATTCCTTTAACGTGTCGCCGAACTGGCCGTTGAACAGAGACGGCAGGGAAGAATTGTTCACGGTATAATATCCCTCTTCCGCTGTATAATCCACGACCTTGCCGCCGTCCACCAGCATCATGAACTGGTTCGGATACACATGGATCACGGAACCGTTGGAAACTGTGTTGTCCGTGCCCTTCGTGTTCTGCCCCTTCCGTACCGCCACCCCTCTGGTGAATACGGTCTGGTCGCTCATATTGTCAGCCTCAATGACTTCCAGCCACTGATCCGCCAGCGCCCCGCCTACCGCAGATGCTACAGCTTTGATGATTCCCATTCTATTCTCCTCCTTAAAATATAATACTTATCGAAACCCATACATAGTTATAATACCAAAATATGCCATAAAGTGCAAGTATTACAAACAGCGGTTCATGCCAAACACGCAAGCCTACTTTTTCCTGACAGGCCTGGTCTTTCTGACCGCCCCCCACAGAAACACCGCCGCCAGCAGAAGCTGCACCGCCATACTGACAGGCCGCCAGTACCGGCCGGCCATGCCCAGATCCGCGATCCGCTCCAGCTGCGGAAACAGAGGCGCCAGTCCGCTCCCGCTGCCCATCTGGCTGTTTAATACCGCCTGAAATGTAGCCGCCGGATTCCACAGAAGCAGATACATCTGCCAGCCTGCCGCGGCGTTTCCCCCGGCCGAAGTCATTTCTCCAAGACCGTCCGCCAGATAATTCACCACCAGAGTCCCCGCGATCAATATGACCACCACCGAGTATGCGGCCACCGTCGCTATAGTGGACCGCCGCGCCACCGCGGAGCAGAACAGCCCGGCGCTTCCCAGAAGCACCGCCGTCACCACGTAGCACAGAAGCAGCAGCCCTACGTCCGGCATGGTCACGCCGCCGTAGATGAAAACCAGTCCCAGGATCGGAAAACTGGACACAATCAGCAGAAATATCGTCGAAAGCCCCTGTACCAGCTTGCCAAACACGATATCGGACGCCTTCAGTCTGGTGGTCAGCATCAGATCCAGAGTCTGCCTCTCCCTCTCGCCGCTGATAGCCCCCGCCGTCAGTCCGGGAATAATGAACAGAAGCAGTACGAACTCCACCGTCGCCACGAAGCTGTAAAGTCCCAGGAAGCTGGAATACTGGATCTCCGCCGTCAGCCGCACCTGGGTGATCATGGAGTACATATACAGAAGCGCTACCACCGCCAGCACGGAATTGAAGCCCAAGATGATCAGAGGCAGCTTAAATGATCTGGCGCCCGCCCGGCTCTCCTGCCGGTAGATCGGATTAATCCTCATGGATCAGTACCACCTCCTCATCGCCGTGATCCGTGATCTGCATGAACACAGACTCCAGATTCTCCCGTTCCCGCACGAAACCATAGACATTCACGCCGGCGTCGATCAGCTGCTTAAGCAGTGCCCCTTCATCCTTCTTATCGCCGGAAAAAACGACTACGATCTCCTCATCCCGGATCGTGATCGTCTCCACCTCCGGATGGACCCGCAAAAGTTTAAGAGCCTCCTGCCGGTTCCCGCTCACAGAAATCAGCAGCGGACTGGCCACATTGATCTGCGCCAGGATCTCCTCCATCGTCCCTTCAAATACCATCCGGCCCTGATCGATCACGCCGATATCCGTGCAGATCTCCGCCAGCTCCGGCAAAATATGGGAACTGATCAGGATCGTCTTCCCCTGGCTCTGCAGTTCCTTCAGGATCTCCTTGAATTCATAGCGTGTCCGAGGATCCAGACCGGCCGTCGGCTCATCCATGATCAGAACAGGCGGATTGTGGATCAGCGCCCTCGCAAGACAGAGCCGCTGCTGCATACCGCGGGAAAGTCCCTCCACATAGAACTCCGCCTTGTCATCCAGACCCACCTGCTCCAAAAGCATCTGGCCCCGTTTCCGGGCCTTCAGTCCCGCGAGACCGTAGCAGGACGCGAAAAATTCCATGTATTCCGACACCTTCAAATTGTCGTAAACGCCAAAAGAATCCGGCACATAGCCGATGCGCGCCATGACCCGGCCGGGTTCCTTCGCAACGTCGATATCCCCTACCAGCACCCGCCCATCGTCCGGAGCCAGAAGGCCGATGATCGTCTTGATCGTTGTGGTCTTGCCGGCGCCATTTGGTCCGATAAACCCGTAGAGCGCCCCCTGCTCCACCGTCATATTCAGCCCGTCCAGAGCCACCGTGCGGCCGAAGACCTTTTTCAGATTCTCTATTCGTACCATCAGTATTCCCTCCCCGCGATATTCAGCATCGGAAGCAGGATGTTCCAGTTATACTGGTTGATATTATCGTAAACATAACGGACCGTAAGCCGGTTATCATCCGTCAGGTACGGAAGCAGCTCATGGGCGCCGTATTCCATTTTCTCCGGATCCATCCGGTCATAGACGCCGGTCAGGTGATTGTAGAAATAAATATTGCCCGCAAAGACTGCCAGATCGCTGCCGCTTCCATCCGCAAACACCTCGGACACATAATCAAATTCCAGCTTCTCCACCTGCACATCCGTGCCAAAAGAATACTCCAAGGTCACCGGGTCGATACCGTAAAGGACATTCGCTTCGGGATCATAGCTTCCGCCCAGAACCCGGGGCGTCTTCACAAGCCCGGACCGGTACAGCACCGCTTCGTCGCTGGAATAGACCGCGATCGACGAAGAAACCATCGTGATGCCCTCGCCGTCCCGTCTGGGCACCGCGCCGCTTTCATCGCCGGTTTCCGTAAATCCTATGACTCTGGCACTGGGGATCGTGAAATACGGCATATGATTGTCCAGATAAAAACTGAGCATATCGGATTTCTCCGATGCCTTCACATATTCCTCATTGCTGATATCCGCCTGCTCAAACGCGCTCTCGCCGGACAGATAGGCAGCCACCTGATAGGACGCGTTCTTCGGATATTCCAGCGTTTCCAGACCATCCAGCTCTATCGTCTGCCCCGGCTCAAGATCCCCCAGACAGATCAGCTTATTGTTAAATAAAAGCGCGCAGTCCCGCACGGTCCCGGTAAACAGATTGGTGACGCTTCCTGTCAGCTTCCCGCCGTCGATCTCAATATCACCGTCAAATCCGATCAATTCCGTATTCTCCGTCACCTTGTTCATCTGAAAATATCTGGGCTCAAAAGCAGGCACGCCCTGAATGGAGATCACTGTCTCCTCCGGCCCGAAACTGAGATCCACCGTGGGCGATTCGCTGCCGGTAAACCTGGGCATGCTCTCCTCACTGTAAAAGCTTCTCGTAATAGGCTTCAGCGAATATCCGGACGGCACCCTGGCCTGATAGGGCCGGTTATAGGGAGCGCGGATATTGACATAAGACGTTTCACTGACCGAATCGAAGGTCGTCTCCAGAAACTGGGCGTAGTTGTAAAATGTCCCCGTAATCCGGGTCTTTCCGCCCATAAAATAAATGATCGCAGTAAACAGCAGCGACAGGACCACCACCGTTCTTCGGTAGTAATCCGTCAGATCTCTCTGTTTTAAGAAAATGTAGATCACCAGGCCGGACAGCAGCAGATAAATAACCAGCTCCAGCGTGAACAGATTCAGATTCGGCAGCTGGCGGACATTGCCGGTATTGATCATATTGCGGACCGCCCAGTACTGGTCCGAATTGCCGCTGTAAATCTCCTGGGCCAGTTCCGACAGCCGCACTTCTCCGAGGACCGCCGTCAGCAGGTCGTCCACATAAGAGGGATTCCGGCTGCAGAATCCGGAAATATCCGCAAAATCATAAGCGGCTACGGCAATCGTTCCCCTGCCGTAGGAAACCGACGCGACCAGCGCCTGCTGCTCATCCGCGAAGATCACATCCCCGCCGGCCAGAGAAAACTCAAGGCAGGGGATCGTAAGCGTCGCGTCGTCCGGGCTTTCCTGGGCATACTGGTCGCCCATATCCACTTCGCGGGTCACCGGCGGGTCGTAGGATTCCTCCAGAAGCTCCGGCGCAAAACGCCCCAGCGTGTCGTCCGCCCGCTCACCGGTCCCCAGGATCATGGTGCCGCCGCTGCGGACCCATTCTACCAGAACCTGGCTCTGCTCCGCGGAAAGATCGCGGATACGGAAATTACTGATCAAAAGCACATCGATCACATCCAGGCCCATTTCATCCGTCGGAAATGTCTCCGTGTCGAAATGGACCACTTCTGTGCGCAGCATACTGTAGTCCACGCCGATGCCGTCCCACACGGCCAAAAGCTCCGGCGAATCCGTCAGCGTTCCGATGAACAGTTCCGGCATATCCACGCTGAAATCCAGTTCCACCCGCTCGTGGAGAACCAGGCTGCCCTCCCCGTCTGTCACGCTGGCAAACATCTGCTCCGCCCGGTTGCCCATGGGAACGTAGACATGCTTTCGCAGGTCGCCGTCCGCCGGGATCACGACCGGATACTCATAGCAGTAGACATCGTAGTCGGATTCCATCGTCAGCAGCTTCAGCGTCCCCGTAAATTCCGCGCTGCCCTGATTATAAATAGTCACATCTACCGGCACATACCGGCCGCCCTTGGCACGGTTCTCATAGCCGTAAGTCACATCCATGGAAAGACCGCGGCCGGAGAGCATTTCCTGATCAGCGGCGGACGAATCCTCAGTGCTCTCATCCGCTGCCGTTGATGGCACAACCGGCCCCGGCACGGCTTCTGCGTCTTCTGCCGCCGGCGTCTCGTCCGGCTCGGGCGCGGCTTTCACGCTTTCCGCTTTCGGCGTTTCGACCGACTCAGGCGCGGCTTCTGCGTCTTCTGCCGCCGCCGTCATCACAACCGGCCCCGGCGCAGGCCCCGCGCCTCTTACCGTCAACACGACCGACAGGGCCAGCATACATAGTATGGGCCCTGCAAATAATCTACATCTCATATTCATGGCTGTCTCCCGGACTTCCGAAATTCTCTTTATTGATATCGAAATTCACCTGCAGCTTCACCGTGAACACCGTACCGTTCAGATCGCTGGTCACACCAATAGTGCCCCCGTGCATCTCCACGATGTTCTTGGCGATAGCCAGTCCCAGGCCGGTGCCCCCGGTATTCGTGGAACGGGACTGTTCCACCCGGTAGAATTTCTCAAAGAGAAGCGGAAGCTCCTCCTTCGGAATCACATAACCATAGTTCGTCACCGACACGGTCACAAACTCCTCGTCGGCGTGAACCTTCACCAATATCTTCTTGCCCTCGGCCCCGTACTTGATCGCGTTGCCCAGCAGGTTATCGAACAAACGGGCCAGCAGGTTCCCATCCGCGGTAATCACCTTGGACGGCACATTGCTCTGCAGCTCATAGGACAGATCCTTCTCCATAAAGTTCGGGTAGAATTCCTCCAGAAGCTGGCTCAGGAGCTTGATGATATCCACCTGCGACACCCGCATGGAGATCTTGCCGTAGTTCAGCTTCGTGAACCCGAACAGATCCTCGATCAGCTTCTGCAGGCGCTTTGCCTTGGTGTAAGTGATATTTATGTACTTCTCCTGCATATCCGGCTCCAGCTGCACCGGGCCGGACAGCAGCTCCAGGTACCCGATGATGGACGTCAGGGGAGTTCGCAGGTCGTGGGCCACATTGGTGATCAGCTCGTTCTTCGTCCGCTCTGACTCCCTCTCCTTGTCCATCAGTTCCCGGATCTCCTCCACCATCCGGTTGATATTGGCCGCCATTACGGAGAACTCGTCGTCGCCGACCACCTCCACCGAAGTGTTCAGGTCGCCGGCCGCGATATTCTGCATGGCCGCGGAGATCTTCGTGATATATTCCAGGGCGTCCCGCTGCAGGAAGAGAAATGTGACCGCGAACACCGCCACCCCCAAAAGCAAATACAGTACCACAACAAGAGCCTCCGGCTGGTAGAACATGGCGGCCAGGCTCCCTTCCTTTCCGTTCTCAACGGCATAACGGCCCACCATGGAGAGGTTCGTGACCACGAACACTTCCACCAGGCAGGCCAGGATCGCGCTGTAAATGATGTTGGTGATGACGCGGGTATGGTACCTGCGGCTCATGTCATTTCTCAATTTTGTATCCTACCCCCCACACAGTGGTGATGATCTTATTCTCCCTCGTGTCTTCCTTCATCTTGCCGCGCAGGCGGCGGATATGTACCATGACGGTGTTGTTGGCCTCGTAGACCTTCTCGTTCCAGACACGCTCGAAGATCTCGTCGGTGCTGAACACCTTCCCCGGATTCGACGCCAGCAGATACAGGATGTCGAACTCGATGGGCGTCAGCTTGATCTCCTCGTCGAAGACCGTGACCTTATGGTTGTCCTTATTGATCACCAGGCCGCGGATCGCGATCTCATTCTTCTCCGCCTCGCGGGCCGTGCTGTTGGGATTCAGCTGCGTGTAGCGCCGCAGCTGGGACTTGACGCGGGCCGTCAGTTCCAATGTATTAAACGGCTTCGTCACGTAATCGTCAGCGCCGGTTCCCAGCCCCAGGATCTTGTCCAGATCCGTGGACTTGGCGCTCATCATGATGATCGGGATATTGCTGGTCTCCCGGATCTTCCGGCACATCTCCAGTCCGTCCATGCCGGGCATCATAATGTCCAGAAGCACCAGGTGGATCTCCTCCTTATCGAGAATGTCCAGGCCTTCCTGGGCGTTGTTCGCCTTGAAGACCTTATAGCCGTCACTGACCAGATAGATCTCCACCATATCGGCGATCTCGCGCTCGTCGTCTACTACAAGTATATTCATCTGGGACATGAAACGTTTCCTCCTTTGTTCCTCCCCGAAGGGATGGGCCGGCGGTCAGAGTATTATATGATTCGCCGTGTCACGGTATGTCTGAATGGGTATCATGCTCATATAGGGATAGTATAGCATGTCCTTCGGACATGCTCCCTCCGGGGGATGCACACGGTTCGCTTCGGTGTTTGCCCTCCCTTCGGTCGGGCGCGAACCGGCGCAGATATAATCTCTGTTGAGATTATATCATACTTTGCGGGAGATTGCCTTAATTTTTCTTTACTTTATCGTTAAAAGTATTTTCCGTATCTGGCAGAAAATCTCTGATCTCCGTATACACCATCCCGTTCCGCCCTCTTTCCGACTTCATAAGCGAAGCCCAGGTCTCTTCCATCCCGCATTCCGGCAGCGCCGGCACCGGGATCCGCTCACCGTTTTTATAGCGGGCATTCCGGATCAGCGTGATATGCGGCGAAAATTTCTTTCTGTCAAATGGGATCCCCTGCTCGGCAAGCGCCCTTCTGAGCCGCCTCGCGTACAGTTCCAGATCCCGATTCTCGGCGATTCCCGCCCAGAAAATGTCGCCGAAGCTGCCCACGCCCTGCAGACGAACCGAAAGCGGACGGAAATCCGCCTGCTCCATCGCGTCCAGAACATCTTCCGGGCGGCCATATTCACCGATGAAGGCTAACGTCAGGTGCAGGTTTTCCCTCTTCGTGTAATTGCCGGTCACGCCCATGGCGCGCAGATCATCCTGCAGCTTCGTCAGGGCGTTAAGCATCTGATCGTTGAATTGAATCGCGATAAATAACCGCATAAGCTTTTTCTCCTTCTCACCATCTTAAATAGCTGACACAACAGGCCCGTTTCTCTGTCCGATTTGCGAGACTATGGCTTTCTGCGCATTTCATCATCGGCATTCTCTCCGTAGCTGTCATCATCTTCATCCCCGCCCAGCCCGTAATTCAGCATCTCATTGTAGCTGACGTTGGCCGCCTCGCTGGCCTTCTTCTCGCGCCAGGCGTCGATCTCGCTGCAGATCGCCAGCATCTCATCGACGACCAGTTCTGCCTTCCGCGGCTTTACATAGGTGAGGTAGGAGATCATCCGCTCCATCGCTTTCGGGCTGCCCAGATTCTGGGCCACCACATAGCCCAGCTCCGCAGGGAATCCGAGCTGGCGAATGGCGTTGATAAGCCGGAGCCGCGCGCCCTGCCATTCTCTCTGCTTTTCTGCCCTGTTTTTATCTATCATAATTTCTGTCCCCCCAGCTTCCACAATGTTTCTCCAAAATGCAAGGTTTCGCACATACTTTCCACACCTAGCCATAAGGTTTTCACGCATCGGCTGCAGGTCTTATCTCTCTCCGCCGATTTCAGCAAAAATATCCAAAAATGACATTGGGGCCGCTGCCAGACCGGCCGAACCGCTCCCGCAACAACCCCGTACACGATACCATCTCGACTGACGTCTCGATGGAGATACTCGTCAAGCACCGATTGACGCAAGCGTCATCGGCGCTTTCCTCGTTATTGTACCACGTCCTCCGGACATACCACTTCCGGGGGATGCGCACGATTCTTATTCCAACTCCATAAGCACCGCCCTGCACGGCGCGCCGTCCGCGCCTCCGAGATTCAGCGGCGCCGCGTTCAG
>CANPZZ010000005.1 GCA_947589125.1 uncultured Lachnospiraceae bacterium | reverse complement strand
GCGGTGTGCTATCCGGATTATTTCTGGCAGCAGGCCAGGGACAACCGGAACGGGGACTGGTACCTGATGTGTCCCCATGAGATCCTGACGATCAAGGGCTACGCGCTGGAGGACTATTTTGGCGACGAGTGGACGGAGCGGTATCTGGACTGCGTCAACGATATGCGCATCAGCAAGCGCGTGATCCCGATCAAGGAGATCATTCGACTGATCCTTAAGAGCGCGGTGGAGACCGGGACGCCGTTTACATTTAACCGGGATCATGTGAACCGGATGAATCCCAATGGGCACAGGGGCGTCATCTACTGCAGCAATCTGTGTACGGAGATCGCCCAGAATATGAGTGCGATCTCGTCGGTGGAGCAGCGGATCGAGACGGTAGACGGGGAGACCGTGGTGGTCACGGTGACGAAACCGGGCGAGTTCGTCGTCTGCAACCTGGCCAGCCTGTCCCTGGGCAATATCGATGTGGAGAACCGGGCAGAGATCACCGAGGTGACCCGCAGCGTGGTGAGGGCCCTTGACAATGTGATCGATCTGAATTTCTTCCCGGTGCCTTACGCGAAGATCAACAATGAGAAATACCGTCCCATTGGGCTGGGCGTCAGCGGGTATCACCATATGCTGGCGAAGCACCATATCAAATGGGAGAGCGAGGAGCATCTGCAGTTCGCGGAGAAGGTGTTCGCGGATATTCATTACGCAGCGGTCGAGGCCAGCTGCGACTACGCGATCGAGAAAGGGAAATATCTGTATTTCGAGGGAAGTGACTGGCAGACGGGGGCGTATTTTGAGAAGCGGAACCTGACGGACGCGCGGTGGAGCGCGCTGGCGGCGAAGGTGGCGGCGAACGGACTGCGCAACGGGTATCTGCTGGCGGTGGCGCCGACCAGCAGCACAAGTATTATCGCGGGGACGACGGCGGGGCTGGATCCGATCATGAACCGGTATTTCCTGGAAGAGAAGAAGAACGGGCTGATGCCTCGGGTGGCGCCGGAGTTGTCGATGGATACGTTCTGGTATTATAAGAATGCGCATCTGATTGATCAGACCTGGTCGATCAGGGCCTGCGGGGTGAGGCAGAGGCATATTGATCAGGCGCAGAGTATGAATCTGTATATTACGAATGAGTTTACGCTGAGTCAGGTGCTGAAGTTGTATATACTGGCCTGGGAAGAGGGCGTGAAGACGATTTATTATATTCGGTCGAAGAGTCTGGAAGTGGAGGAGTGCGAGGCGTGCTCGTCTTGAGATGAGAGAGATTCGTGAGCGAAGTGCGGCGCGAAGGGGTCGCAGAGGGGTCGCAAAGAGATCGCAGAGGGTCCGCGGAGCGGGGCTTGTCCGTTTGGGACTCAGGTTTCGGATGGTGTACTTCTAAGTTCACAGCAATTTGCTAAAAGCGGTACGAAAAACGGAACCAGCCTGTGTGCATCCGGGAGGGGACTTTCCTGGTCCTTCCGTTTTTCGCACCAACGCAAATCACTGTTCACTAAGAAGTACGGATACCATCCTGCAAATTCGCCCCAAACGGACAAGCCCCGCTCCGCTGCGCCGGTGGCGGACGCTGGTGTGAGAGTTGCTGCTGCATTTTAGATACAATACTTTCTAAAGAAAAGGAGAACTGGACTATGGAAGAGATGCTGAAGAAACCGCTGTTTAACCCGGAGGGGGATACCGACGTCCGGCTTCGCCGCATGGTGGGCGGGAATACGACGAATCTGAATGATTTTAATAATATGAAGTATTCCTGGGTCAGCGACTGGTATCGGCAGGCGATGAACAATTTCTGGATCCCGGAAGAGATTAATATGAGTGTGGATATCAAGGATTACCGAAGGCTGCCGGGGCCGGAGAGGCGGGCTTATGACAAGGTGCTGTCGTTTCTTATTTTCCTGGATAGTATTCAGACGGCTAATCTGCCGAATATCGGCGAGTATGTGACGGCCAATGAGGTGAATCTGTGTCTGGCGATCCAGACGTTCCAGGAGGCGATCCACAGCCAGAGCTACAGCTATATGCTGGATACGATCTGCGAGCCGCAGGAGCGCAATGACGTGCTTTATCAATGGAAGGACGACGAGCATCTGCTGGCCAGGAACAAATTTATCGGCGATCTGTACAATGACTTCCAGAAGGATAAGGAGCTGGATGTCTTCATGAGGACGCTGGTGGCCAATTATATTCTGGAAGGCGTGTATTTCTACAGCGGGTTCATGTTCTTCTACAATCTGGGACGGAATAACCTGATGCCGGGGTCGGTTCAGGAGATCCGGTACATTAACCGCGATGAGAATACGCATCTTTGGCTGTTCCGCAATATTCTTCTGGAGATGCAGAAGGAGGAGCCGCAGATGTTCACGGAGGAGAAGAAGGTGGTTTACCGGGGCATGATCAAGGAAGGCTGCGAGCAGGAGATCCGCTGGGGCCATTATGTGATCGGCGACGATGTGCAGGGCCTGAATAAGGGAATGATCACGGATTACATCCAGTATCTGGGCAATCTGCGTTGTACGAATATTGGTCTGGATCCGATCTATGAGGGGCATGAGCAGGAGCCGGACAGCATGCGGTGGGTGTCCCAGTATTCTAACGCGAATATGATCAAGACGGACTTCTTCGAGGCGCGGAGCACGGCTTACGCCAAGAGCAGCGCGCTGGAGGATGATCTGTAGAAATTGCAGATAGTGTATGTACAGAAGAGAACCGGAGAGATCGCGTACGGTTCTCTTTTTGTATGCAGGCGCGGGGCAAGGCGTCCGCGGATGCGGACGCCTTGCTGCGTACCAGTGCGCAGGGAAGGACGTCAGAGGCGTCTTTCTGCGCTGGATCTTACATGTGGTGATATCCGCGTCTCTGCTCAGAGCAGTTTCCGGATCGTTATCGCTGTGTTGCTGTAGGAAGCATTGTCAAAGCCGGTCGGCGAGACCAGGGAAATGGCCGCGGGAGTGCCGCCGGTCACATTGACAATGGTGGTGCCGGATACGGATACCGGTGCATTGTTTGCTGCCACATAAGCAGAAGTGGCTGTGCCGTCGATAGCGGCGCCGCCATTGGTCAGAGCCAAAGTGACGGCCGCGGGAGCGCCGGCGGTGGCGGTTATTTCGGTATTGTAGGAAATCTCGTACAGGCCGTCTTCGTTCAGCACGAGGGTACCGCTGCCTGCGTCATGGGTGATTGCTGTGCCGGCCTGAACCGGGGTGGAAGCGAGCAGCAGCGGCGCTGTGCCGGAAGCGACGGTCTGAGCGGCGGTATTGACTGCGTTAAGCGCGCTTACCTCAGGCAGTATGGCGTTGGCGCTCATCGGACCGATCGGTCCCTGAGGTCCGGCGGGTCCGGCAGGTCCGGCGGGTCCGGCAGGTCCCTGAGGTCCAGCGGGTCCGGCAGGTCCTTGAGGTCCAGCGGGTCCGGCAGGTCCCTGAGGTCCTTCTGGCCCAGCGGGTCCCTGTGGTCCAACCGCGCCGTCAGCACCGGCAGGTCCCTGAGGTCCTTGCGGCCCAGCGGGACCCTGCGGTCCAACCGCGCCATCAGCACCAGCCGGCCCCTGAGGTCCTTGCGGTCCTTCTGGCCCAGCGGGACCCTGCGGACCAACCGCGCCGTCAGCACCGGCTGGCCCCTGAGGTCCTTGCGGCCCTTCCGGTCCAGTAGGCCCTTGCGGTCCAACCGCGCCATCAGCACCAGCCGGCCCCTGAGGTCCTTGCGGCCCTTCCGGCCCAGCGGGTCCCTGCGGTCCAACCGCGCCGTCAGCACCGGCTGGCCCCTGAGGTCCTTGCGGCCCAGCCGGTCCAGTAGGCCCTTGCGGTCCAACCGCGCCGTCAGCACCAGCCGGCCCCTGAGGCCCTTCCGGTCCAGCGGGTCCCTGTGGTCCAATCGGCCCAGCAGGCCCCTGTGGCCCTGCCGCGCCCGCCGCGCCAACCGCGCCCTGAGGGATCGTAAAGTTCAGAATTGCGTTCTGATCTGTCCCTACATTGGAAACACTGGCCAGAGAACCCGGGGCTCCAGTGGTGATCGTCCCGATGGAAATAGTGGCGGCAGCGCCGGCCGGGCCTTCCGGGCCCATGGGTCCGGGTGTACCAGCCGCACCATCCGCGCCCTGAGGGATCGTGAAGTTTAGAATTGCGTTCTGTTCAGTTCCTACGTTGGAGACGGCAGCCTGAGTACCAGGGGCACCGGTAGTAATGACACCGATAGAGAGTGTAGCTGCTGGTCCTTCCGGCCCGATGGGTCCCTCCGGTCCCGCAATACCCTGCGGCCCCTGAGATCCCTGCGGACCGGCCGGCCCCTGTGGCCCCTGCGGTCCAGTCAGCCCCTGAGGTCCCTGCGGACCGGTCAGACCCTGAGGTCCCAGCGGTCCGGCAGGTCCCTGCGGCCCTTTGCAGCAGGGCGGGCAGGACGAAGGGCAGGGCAGTGTGCCGGGAGACGGACAGGGCTGAGGGCATACTGTCATACCGCAGTTGCCTTTTGTGGCAGTATTTCCGCCTGAGCCGCAGCAGTTATCAGACGGACAATTATACCCGTAATTTGGGAAAAACATATGATCACTCCTTTAGATTCTGCCGGACAGTTCCGGGGCTGGCCCCGTCCCCGCCGGTCTGCTATATCATATGTCCAAAATACAGGTTTGGTTCGTCCTTCATTTGTCCTGCCAGCCTACTCGTCAAATTCCGCCACAACATAAAAACCGCGGTCATTCTGCTTGATATCACGTACTATTCCGTGGGTCGACCTCAGGCGGTCCCGGCCCTTGTAGCAGCCGGACATGGCTACTGCCGGTTCAATAATATAGCTTGTGCCGCTGAGCGCCTCATGGGCCGTGATCTCGATTTCATCACCAATATTCACAAGCCCCTGACGTTCCATCTTGAATTCTATAACTCTCATGGCGATACGCCTCCTTTCTGCTGATTATCTCACAGAAACGCCATTTCCACAACCGAAATTCCGCGGGAAAATCTTTCCGCGGGAAAACCTCCTATGTCTTTGACGGTATCATTGAGAATCCAAGCATAACCGCAAGACCATTTACAGGTCACAGGGACTTTTTACAGAATTACATATTGAAATGAAAGAAGGGAACCGATATAATATGAGTAAACGTGTGAATAAAAAGTATAAAGACAGATTATTTCGATTTATTTTTAAAGAAAAGAAGGAATTGCTGCCGCTCTATAATGCGCTGAATGGAACGCATTATACGGATCCGGATAAGCTGGAGATTACGACATTGGAAGACGTCGTTTATATGAATATGAAGAACGACGTTTCTTTTCTGTTTGGGGCGACGCTTAATCTTTTTGAACACCAGTCAAGCGACAATCCCAATATGCCGCTTAGAGGATTGTTTTATTTTGCAAGATTGTTCAGAAAATACGAGAAGAAACAGAAGCTGAATATATACAGCAATTCACTGCAGCGGCTTCCGTTTCCGCAGTATATCGTATTTTATAACGGCGAAGATTATGAGCCGGATCAGAAGATTCTGCGGTTGTCGGATGCATTTTTTGCGCCGGCGCCGGAAGATGGCAATACGGCTGTCCGCCGCCAGCCGGGAGTGGAAGTGACGGCGGTTATGCTGAATATAAATCTGGGACGGAACCGGGAATTGATGCGCCAGTGCCGGCGGCTGGAGGAATATGCTGTTTTTGTAGCCAGGGTTCGGGAATCCTTAAAGAGCGGCGGGGATTTGGAAGATGCGGTGCGTCGGGCAATCGCAGATTGTATCAGGGAAGGAATATTGGCTGACATTCTGGCTGAGCATAGCGAGGAGGTAGTGGAGATGTTTCTGACGGATTATGATTTTGAAGAGCATATGAAGCTGGAACGGAAGGAAAAATTCGCTGAGGGAAAAGCAGAAGGAAAAGCGGAAGATATCTGTGACATGCTGAAGGATATCGGTGAACTCCCTGATAAACTGCAGAAGCGGATCATGTCCGAGCATAGCATCGATATACTGAATTCCTGGCATAAGATCGCCCGCCGGGCCGAAAGCATAGACGAATTCCTTGAGAAAACAGGGCTGCGGCAGCGAACCGCAAATTGCGGATGAGAGGGGCGCGTGATATGGAAGAGAGGCTTCCCTGCCCCCGATTGTACCGGAAACTGAATGAATACTGTCGTTCCGATGCGTATCCCTTCCATATGCCGGGACATAAGCGGCGGGAGGATGCGGGATTTATGGCAGGATTCCCCAATCCGTACAGTATCGATATCACGGAGATTGACGGTTTCGACAACCTCCATCATGCTGAGGGCGTTCTGCGTGAATCCATGGACTGGGCCGCGTCGGTATACGGCGCCGGCCGCACGTATTATCTGGTAAATGGAAGCACCTGCGGCGTACTTGCGGCTGTCTGTGCGGCGGTTCCGCGGGGCGGCACGATCCTGATGGCGCGCAACAGTCATAAGGCTGCGTATCACGCGGCAGCGCTGAATGAACTGAATATTCGGTACATTTATCCACAGATTATTGAAGATTTTGGGCTGCAAGGTGGATTATTGCCCCAGGATGTTGAAAAAATGTTGATAAGTGCGGATGGTTTGCCGAGTGTGCCAGGAAAGAATCCGGCTGCGCCGGACAAAAAGTCAGGCTTGCCCGCCGCCGTATTCATCACTTCCCCCACCTATGACGGCGTAATGTCGGACGTCCGCGGGATCGCCGATGTCTGCCACCGGCATGGCGTGCCGCTGATCGTTGACGAGGCTCATGGCGCGCATTTTCCATTTGGGGAAATGTTCCCGGCTTCCGCGCTGGAGATGGGCGCGGATATTGTAATACAAAGTTTACATAAAACGCTTCCTGCATTCACGCAGACGGCGCTGCTGCATATAGGTGCTGACACCGGCCTTATCGATACCAGGCGTCTGGAATATTACCTGCAGGTTTTTCAGACCAGCAGTCCTTCGTATGTGCTGATGTCGGGAATCGAGAGATGTATTGAATATATGACAGGCGATGGCCGCGATGAAATGCGGCGCTTTGCGGCACGTCTTGCGGAACTGCGGGGGCGGCTCCGGCGGATGGACCATCTTCGGCTTCTGGACAGGGACGTGGTTGGAAGCGCCGGAGTATATGATCTGGATATCTCAAAGATGATTATATCCGCGGGACATGCGGAGACGCGGCCGCAGCAAGACATGAAAATGTCTGTGGAAGGCAAAGACTTGCAGCTGCAGCAGAAAAAGAATACAGGAAAATCGACGACAGGGGCTGGCTTTCTTTCGAACAATGAAAACCGGCTGAGCGGTTTGCAGCTGGCGGAGATTCTCCGCCGCGATTATCATCTGGAAATGGAAATGTGCGGCGCGGATTATGTAACGGCTATCACGACGCTGATGGACAGTCAGGAGGGACTTGACAGATTAGAGACGGCGTTGCTTGAGATTGATGAGAAGTTGAAACCTGAGACTTCGGCCTCGGATTCTGCTGTGCGGGCGCTCAGCTCTGCAGCATCCAGTCCCGCGGCGTTGGCGCTCGATTCTGCAGCATCCGGCCCCGTGGCGTTGGCGTTCGATTCCGCAGCATCCGGCCCCGTGGCATTGGCGCTCGATTCCGCAGCATCCAGTCCCGTGGCCTCGTCATCCGGCTCCGCCGCACCGCCGGTCAGCCCTGCGGCTTTCAACTCCGCGGCGCTGCCGCGTCCACAGGCGGTCCTTCCTATTTACGAGGCGCAGTCACGCCCGGTCCGTACGATTTCTTTTGAGGCTGCCGCCGGCTGCATTTCCGGCGAATATGTTTATCTGTATCCGCCCGGAACACCGGTTGTTGTGCCGGGAGAACTTCTGACAGAAGAGGTTATCGGCGTGATCCGTCAATACAGGGAACAGCGGCTCCCGATCCAGGGTCTTTGCGATCACAAAGCGGAGACAGTCCGTGTGCTTATATGAAAGAGAGGATATTTTTATGGGCAAAGTAATCGTTATCGAGGGCAGCGACGGCAGCGGCAAAGAGACCCAGACCCGTCTCCTTTTCGAATATCTTCAGGCGCAGGGACGGCCTGTGCGCAAAGTGACCTACCCGAACTACGAAAGCGAGTCGTCGGCGCTGGTGCGTATGTATCTGGGCCGCGAGTTCGGCGACGACGCGTTCGCGGTCAATCCATATGTGACTTCCGCGTTCTACGCTGTCGACCGGTTCGGGTCCTACCTGAAGGAATGGAAGGATTTTTACGAATCCGGCGATGATCATATCGTTATCTGCGACCGTTATGTGACCAGCAATATGCTGCATCAGGCGGCCAAGCTGAATACACTGGAAGAGAAAATGGCATTCCTGGACTGGGAGTATGATTTTGAATATGTGAAAGGCGGTCTGCCGGTGCCGGAGCACGTTTTCTTCCTTGACGTACCGCCGGAAGTTTCTGCGCGCCTGATCAAAGAGCGCGCCAATAAGATCACCCACGAGTCGAAGAAGGATATCCATGAGGCAAATCCGGATTTCCTGCGCCGTTCCTACGAGAACAGTATCCTTCTGGTTGAGAAATACGGCTGGGAGCGGATCGCGTGCTGCGACGGAGAGGGGAATCTGAAGTCCATCGAAGAAATTCATGAGTTGATTCGCGGCCGCCTGGGTTTGTGATCAGCTGGTAAAACAGCTGCTATAGTATGCCGTCGCCTTGTCGCTGCATGGCAGAAAATCTGCTGTCGCAACGAGACGCCGCACAACATCATAACGGCGTCACAGGCGAAAAAAATACCAGCGAAATAAAACTATACACAAAATTCAAATTATGTTATAATCTCGTCAGAGATTAGCGGAGAGGGGGACCACCGCGTTATGCCGGGCTTTAACGACATCCTGGGCCATGAGGCCGTAAAACAACATTTTCAGAAAGCCATCGAGGCGCATAAGATCTCTCACGCCTACATCCTGGCGGGAGAAGCCGGCATGGGCCGCAAGTCCCTGGCCCACGCGTTCGCGCTTACGCTTCTGTGCGAGAAGGGCGGAAGCCAGCCCTGTATGGAATGCCACGCCTGTAAGCAGGTCCTCTCGGACAACCATCCGGATCTGATTCATGTGACCCATGAGAAGCCGGCGACGATCGGCGTCGATGATATCCGCGAACAGGTGACCGACACGATCATGATCCGCCCCTACAGCAGCTATTATAAGATCTATATCATCGACGAGGCGGAGAAGATGACGGTTCAGGCCCAGAACGCGCTTCTCAAGACCATCGAGGAGCCGCCGTCCTACGCCGTGATCATACTGCTCACGACCAATCCGGAGGCATTTCTGCCTACGATCCTGTCCCGCTGCGTGCAGCTGAAGCTGAAGCCGCTGCAGGATTCGGTGATCGAGGAATATCTGGAGAATGTACTGAAGCTCCCCGAAAGCGACGCCCGTCTCTGCGCCGCCTTCGCCAGGGGGAACCTGGGCAAAGCCATAAAGCTCGCCGGTTCCGACGATTTCAAACACATGTATGAGGAACTGCTCTACGTGCTCAAACATGTGAAGGAGATGAACATCACCGACCTTCTGGCCCGGATCAAGAGCTGGGAGGACGAGCAGATGGATATTTACGAATGTCTGGATTTCATGCAGGTCTGGTACCGGGACGCTCTGATGTACAAGGTGACCAAGGACATGGATCTGCTGATCTTTAAAGATGAATTCGCCGCCATCGGTGAGATGGCGCGGCAGACCGGCTATGACGGATTTGAAATGATCCTGCAGGCCATCGATAAGGCGCGTGTGCGCCTGCAGGCCAATGTGAATAAGGAACTCGCCATGGAGCTGATGCTCCTGGTGATGAAGGAGAACTGAGCATGATAACAGTAATCGGAGTAAGATTTCGCAACGTGGGGAAGATCTACTATTTTTCGCCCGGGCAGCTGGAGATCAAGGCGGGCCAGCATGTGATCGTGGAGACGGCCCGCGGTATCGAATACGGCTATGTGGTTCTGGGCAACCGCGACGTGGATGACAACAAAGTGATCCAGCCCCTGAAGGCCGTGATACGCATGGCCAACGAAGAGGACGACCGGATCGAGACGGAGAACAAGGCGAAGGAGAAAGACGCCTTCAAGATCTGCCAGGAGAAGATCCGCAAGCACGGTCTGGAGATGAAGCTGATCGATGTGGAATACACATTTGATAACAATAAGATCCTGTTTTACTTCACTGCCGACGGGCGCATCGATTTCCGGGAACTGGTGAAGGATCTGGCGTCAGTGTTCCGCACCCGGATCGAGCTTCGCCAGGTGGGCGTCCGCGACGAGACGAAGATCGTCGGCGGCGTGGGCATCTGCGGAAGGCCGCTGTGCTGCCACACGTATCTGTCCGAGTTCATCCCGGTGTCCATTAAGATGGCCAAGGAGCAGAACCTGTCCCTGAATCCCACGAAGATCTCCGGCGTCTGCGGCCGGCTGATGTGCTGCCTTAAGAATGAAGAAGAGACCTACGAATATCTGAACAGCAAGCTGCCCGGCGTCGGCGACACGGTCACCACTGACGACGGCCAGAAGGGCGAGGTTCACAGTGTAAATGTACTTCGCCAGACCGTGAAGGTCCGCATGGTTGTTGATAAAGACGAGATCGAGATCAAGGAGTACAAGGTCGAACAGCTCCGTTTCAAGCCGCGCCGGAAGAAAGAGAAGAACCAGGGAGAGAAGAACCAGGCCCAGGACGCGGAACTGAAGAAGCTGGAGGCCCTGGAGAAGTCAGAAGGGAAATCGAAGCTGTGACGGCCGGCAGAGAAACGACGAGATACGAAACAGTGCCGGATGATTTCGCTGCCGCGGGGAATATGCAGAGTTCGAAGGAAAACGCCGATATAGCCGAACCGGAGATTGAGATCCGGCCTACCGAGCGCATCGACGACCTGGAGCGCAACGGCTACCGTATCATTCAGGACACGACGAAATTCTGCTTTGGCATGGACGCGGTCCTGCTGTCCTGCTTCGCGCGGGTGCGCCGCGGCGAGCGGGTCATCGACCTGGGCTGCGGCACCGGGATCATTCCGATCCTGCTGGAAGCGAAGACGGAAGGGAAGCATTTCACCGGCCTGGAGATCCAGCCGGAGATGGCCGGTATGGCCGCCCGCAGCGTGGCGCTGAACCGCCTGCAGGATAAGATCGACATTATACAGGGAGATATTAAGGAGGCCAGCCGCCTGTTTGGTCTGGCCTCTTTCGATGTAGTCACATCCAACCCGCCCTATATGGACGGCGGCGCCGGCCTTAAGAATCCGGATGAACCCAGGGCCATCGCCCGCCATGAGATCCTCTGCACCTTCGACGATGTGGCCCGCGAGGCGGCCCGCCTTTTAAAGTCCGGCGGCCGTTTCTATCTGGTCCACAGGCCCCGCCGCCTGCCGGAGCTGATCGTCACGATGCGCGCTTACGGCCTGGAGCCCAAGCGTATGAAAATGGTCCATCCGTTTGCCGGCCGCGACGCCAACATGGTGCTCATTGAAGCCGTCCGCGGCGGCCGTCCGCTGATGAAGGTGGAAGCGCCGGTTATCGTATTCAAGGAGCCGGGCGTTTACAGCGACGAGATTCGGGACGTGTACGGATATTGACGGGAAGTTACCGAAGAACAGAACCGTCTACAGCGACGAGATCCGGGACGTGTATGGATATTGACAGGCCGTTACCGAAGACCAGAACGATTACTGGAAGCGGCGAGATCCGGAACGTGTACGGATATTGACAGGCTGGGACCGGAGATCAGGGCCTGCGAAAAGCGAAGAGACAGAATGACTGTGATGCAGCAGATCCGGATGTCAGAAGGGAGAACTTCGATATTATGCCGAAAAACCACAAATCCAGGCCGTGTCGCCAGAATCGTGAAATATTTGAAAAGGAAGCCGCAAGCCGCGCAGTTCCGGAATCGGATATCCCAAACCGCACAGTCTCTGAACGTGAAAACCGCGATCCTGCGATTGCGGAATGCACGACTTCAGACAAAACTGTTTCAGAACCCAATATTTCAAACCGCGGAATTCAGGGCGGTACCCTCTATATCTGCGCTACTCCCATCGGCAACCTGGAGGACATCACTCTACGGGTCTTAAATACGCTGAAAACAGTGGATCTGATCGCGGCCGAGGACACCCGCCACAGCATCAAGCTGCTGAATCATTACGATATTCACACCCCCATGACCAGCTACCATGAGTATAATAAGGTAGAAAAGGCCCGTGCCCTTGTGGCGCGGCTCCAGGAAGGACGCAGTATCGCTCTCATTACCGACGCTGGGACGCCGGCGATCTCCGACCCCGGCGAGGAACTGGTCCGCCAGTGTATGGCTGCCGGCGTGCCGGTCACGTCGCTGCCGGGTCCGTCCGCCTGCGTCACCGCGCTTACATTGTCAGGGCTTCCCACCCGCCGTTTCTGCTTCGAGGCATTTCTGCCGCCGGAGAAAAAGGAACGTCAGCGGATTCTGGATGAACTGAAGGAAGAAACCCGCACCATTATCCTCTATGAGGCGCCCCATCATCTGAAGGCGACCCTTGCGGACTTAAAGGAAACTCTGGGCGGCGGCCGCGTCATGACCCTCTGCCGTGAACTGACGAAGAAATACGAAGAAGCCTGGCAGACCACCGTCGACGGGGCGATTGCCCGTTTCGCCGCGGAAGAGCCCCGGGGCGAATGCGTCATTCTTCTGGAGGGCCGCAGCATGGAAGCGCAGAAAGAAGCACAGGCCCGCGCCTGGGATGAGATGAGTATTGAAGAACATGTGGCTCTTTACGAGACGCAGGGCCTTCCCCGTAAGGAGGCCATGCGCCAGGCGGCGAAAGACCGGGGGCTGAGCCGCCGCGACATCTATCAGCGCCTGATGGAACAGGGGGAGGAACCCGGCCGCGGGACTGCGGAGCGGTGAAATGGCGGTGATATTACAGAACAGGAACCCGGCGGGGGAACCTCCGGCGGCAATATTACGTGCTTGACATTGCAAAAATTTACGAATATAATGAAACCAAATGCATTAGTCATTGAATAGGATGCATAGGACTTGAAGACACAAACGGGGAAGAGGATCGCATGTTAAGAGAGGGTCTGCGGGTACATATGTTTTCCGCATATTCCATGGAATTCGACGGTCAGCCGGTGAATATCATGCGCGGCAGCAGCACGAAGGTGCTGCAGGTGTTTGCCATGCTTCTTCTGGCCGGCGACAAGGGACTGCCGAAGAGGGAACTGATCGGCAATATTTACGGCCAGGGCCAGGAGCGCGGCGCTGATCCCAACCGCAATCTGAATAATCTGCTGTACCGTTTGAAGAAGCAGCTTACCGTCTGGGGGATGGAAGGGGCCACCGTGAATCTGGAAGGCGGCTTCGCCCGTTTCGAGGCGGATTTTCCTGTGGAAGTGGACGCCCTGATGTTCGAGCAGAAGGCGGTTCAGGCGTTGGAGAATGAGAGCAACGCTGAGAAGCGGCATGATCTTCTGGACGACGCCCTGGAACTCTATACCGGGGATTTCCTGGAGGAATACTGCACGGAGCTCTGGGTGATCCAGAAGGACCAGGAACTGAAGCGGCTGTATTTCAAGGCGGCGGAACTGTTGGGGGAAGAATATAAGCAGCAGGGGAACATGCTGAAAGCCAGGGACGTCTATCATAACGCGTCGCTGTTGTTTCCGTTTGAATCCTGGCAGCTTGCGGAGATCGACTGTCTGATCGCGCTGAAGGATTATAACGGCGCCTACGCCGTCTATCAGAATACAGAGCGTCTCTACGATGAGGAACTGGGCATTATGCCAAGTACGGAATATAAGGACCGGCTGGAGATCATCGAGAAGAATTCTCTCCGTCCTGTCCGGCGGCTCTCCGATATCGCCGAGTCGCTTCGCGGCGATCTGTCCGACGGCGCCTATTACTGCTACTATCCGGATTTCATCGACTCCTGCCAGATCCTGTCCCGAATCGCGGAGCGCACCGGGCAGTCCCTTTTCCTTCTGCTTTGTACCTGGTCGTCCCGCGGCGGCGTGAACCGCCCGGAGTCAGAGAAGCGGCAGGAGGAAGAGCAGCAGATGGAGATCCTTAAGGAGACCATCTCCCACGTCTTCCGCAAGGGCGATATTTATACCAAATACAGCCGCTGCCAGTATCTGGTCATCTTAAGCGGCACCGGCCGCGAGAATGGCGTCCGCGCCTTCGAGCGTCTCTACCGCGCGTGGAAGAGGAGTCCCGGCATCACCGGCGAGTTGAGCTACAGCATGGACTCGCTGCTGGGTTTCCGGGAAGTGGAAGGGAAGGCATGACAGAGCCGGGAGAGCCGGAAGGTTCAGAAGCCGGCGGAAAGAATTGAGCAACTAACAGAACAGGAATGAGATATTTGGGCCCCGCGGAATCCGCGGGGCCCTATCAGTCAGCGGGTATTATACGTGTTCTTTCGTATTTCTACGCGGGCAGGACATCAGTGACGCCCTGCTCGTATTATTATCTGGTAAGTTCAGAGATCTCCTCTTCAGAAACACCAAGAGAGCGGAGCTTGGCGATCAGCTTATTTCGAGTGGCTTCTGCTTCCGCAGTCGCCGTCCTGGTCGCTTCCGCCACTGCCGCCGCCACCGCCTCTTCCTGCCGCCGGTCCGCTTCTGCCATCAGGATGTCGATATCAAGGATCAGTTCATCATCCACGATTTCATTCACTCCCTCATGTTCCATCTCCTCGTACCTCCGATAAATGTGCTCGTAGAGCCGCCAGGTCAGCCGTTTCAGAGTCTGCCCGTCCCGCATCGTCAGGTTGCCCGCGGCGATATTATCATCGACAGATCCAATTATATCATTTTGAATCAGATCTTTCAATGCCTTCAGGTTCTCCGGCGTCCGTTTTTTCTCGATCGCCTTCCGCAGGCGCAGAAGCTGGAACGGAATCAGCACGACCAGCTTCATCCGGCTTACCTCATCCCGCGTCCGCTCCAGATAATCGTAAGCCGGGACCCGGTAAACATACGGTACGGGATCATTCCCGAAATAGATCGTCAGTTCGTGCTGTTCCGGCAGCTTGTCCGCCTGGTACAGATAGACGATCATCGGCGCAGGGAAATGCAGCACGTCCCCGCCGTTCCGCGCTGTCACCGCGTGGTGGTACCCGTACTCAAAGACCCTCATAACGATGGAAGAATCCGGATACATCTGAAATTCAATATGATAGCTGTCTGTGCGCCCGATCGTAATGATCGAGTCTGACAGTGTCCTGCGCAGCGAATTGTCCGTGTGCTCCGTCCAGTGGTAGTCTACCCGGCTGTCCAGCGGATAATCCTTGCCGTACAGCTCATTGATCAGCATAATGGTCGCGCGCCCTGACAGGGAAATACATCGCTTGCAGATGCGGTCATAAATATCATGGAAGCGGCCGCTCTCACCCGCGCCGCGCTCACCCGCGCCGCCTTCACCCGCGCTGCCTTCACCCGCGCCGCCTTCGCCTGCGCTACCTTCACCCGCGCTATCTGCGCCCGCACTTCCTTCACCCTCACCGCCTGCGCTGCCTTCACTCACGCCGCCATCACCCGCAGCGCCGCCCGCCGCGGCCGCTGCCGAAATCTTCTGTATATCATGATCATCTGGCGTATTCTGTCCGTCCTTCCGGACGCGGCTGCATTCTGTAGCCATAAGACACAGTACCCCCTTGAAAATAAATATGAATATAACCATTCGGAATCCGGCGGGGAACCCCCGCGTGAAACACATGAAATACCGCTGACTGATCTTCATATTCATTCTAACCCCGTTCCCCCGCCCCCGCAAGAAAAAATATGTAAAAAAATAAAAATTTTTCAAAATCAGCCATCCATGAGTCAAATCTTGAGACACTCCACCTGTTAAACTTAACTCAAAACCATCAAAAGGAGAGGAGGGAGGTCTATGGGAGCGCCGCTGGCGATACACGCGCGGAACCTGATCTGTATCGGCGTAGACAAGGTGACAGGCCGCGACTACTCCGGAAGGATCTGGCATCAGTACCGGACCGGCCCGATTCATTTCTCCACCAGCATGGAGCTGATACAGGAGATGGATGAACTCTATGACAGATGGGATTTCCCCCAACGGTCGACGCAAGTCCGGCATTTCGGTAATGAAGAGCCAAAGACGTTGGTGTTAGAGCGAGAGGAGGATACGGCATACATGGATGAGGCACGTATCAAAGACAGAGCGGGCGATATCGGAACCTTCATCGTCCGGGTCAAATACAGACAGAACGCCACCTGGCAGGGCGAGGTGGTCTGGGCCGAGAAGCAGGAGCGGAAATATTTCCGCAGCGCCCTGGAACTGTTGAAACTGATCGACAGTGCGCTGGAAGAGACGGAGACGGAAGATGAGTCGCCTCCGGAAGACGAGGAAAACGGCCCCGGTGATATGGAATGAATGACGATCAACCGTCACAGGTTACCGCCGCCGGACATACAGGCGGCACGCACACAGCTTGAAAGAAGCTTTCAGATATAGAATGAAAGGAAACCGAAGGAAGGGGAGAATAATCATGAAGGAGAAGAAAGAAATGGGACTTGCGAACACAGGACTCGGACGGCTGAGCGGCTCGCTGCAGGCAGCGGCGCAGACTATAAGCCGGAACAAGCTGGCGAAGCGCATCACCGCCGGCATGCTTGCCATGAGCATGATCGCGACGACTGCGCTGACGAATGTCGGGATTACGGCATGGGCAACGCCAACTTCGGCAGGGCTTGAGAAGGTAGTCGATGGACAGACGCCGACGCCGGGTGATATGATTACTGATGCAAACGCGAATGGCGGAAAGGTATGGACGGATAAGTCGGTCTATGAGAGGTTGACAGAGTTGGATGGGAAAACGTTGGAAACGGTTAAACCCGGAGACAATGGTTTTGTTGAGGTATTCTCTGCTTTAGGCTCTGGCACCACGAATGAGAAAACTACGCCGATAGATATATCTCTTATTCTGGATATTACGTCGTCGGAATTGAATGGTACTTATGAGGGGAATTTGGAAACAGACACCAGTAATTTGGCTAAGGTTCTTAATGCGGCCAATCAGCTGATGAGCCAGGTGAAATCATATGATGCCGATAGCCGTATCAGCGTAACGGTATTTTGGGGAACTGGAAAAGAGATAATTTCATTTGATGACACAGCGTCCGGTACGCCGCAGTTTACAAAATATGTAAATTATAATGATGGGGGCGGCATGGGTGAAGCGGAGTTATGGTGGAAACTAAACGAAAATGCTGCAGAGGAGTCATATCGTGGGTACGCTTCAGACAGAGATAGAAACGATAACCTTGGCGGCGGTACAAATTATCAGGGTGGAATTGTCACAGGTATGGGAGCGCTGGCGAACAGAACTTCGGATCAAACGGATGGTCGTGTGCCTGTTGTTGTACTTTTGGGAGACGGGCAGGCTAACCATATTCTTTCTGGCAGCGAGGACGACTGGTGGTACGGCAATGTTTGTAATACCTCTATGGCAGTAGGGGAAGGTGCAGACGGTATTCAAGATGCTATAGCAGTTTTGAGTGCCACATATTATAAAGCACTGATAGCAAAAGCCTACAATCGAGACAAGAGCGGTGTGTATGTATATACAATCCTTGCAGGTTCTGGTGAGGGTCGGTCTTTGAATCCCAATGGACAATATGATGGCTATGCAAACAACTCACATGCTTATACTTGTAATGCAGGTGGATATACAAAAGGACCATACAGTGATACTTCAACCGGCACTTTAACGTTAGCGGCATTTCCGGAATCTGCCATTAATGGTGTTACGAGAAGCGATTTGGAAGATTGTGATTATCCGACAAAGTATTATAGTTATGACAAAGATGGAAAAGATTTAGCTGCTATTTTTAACAATATCTTTGAGGATATTAAAACACGTATTCCCGCGACACCTCCTGTGGTGGATACGCCGAGTAAACTCACATATACGGATCCGATCGGTGAGTTTATGACAGTTAAAACTATCGATTATGTTATTATGCATAATCAGCTTTGTACGGTCACAGAGAATAAGAGTAGTGCGAAATGGGAAAAAATAAATGAGCAGTGGTATATGGTGCGTGAGTTCACTGTAGACAATCCGGGAACGGATGTAATTAATCCTGCTTATGTGCAGAATGCAGACGGAGGAAAAGTAAAGCTTGAGGACTTTACGATTGAGTTGAAGGTGCCTGTTACAGGAGAAAACCTGCGCACTCCTGTTAGCGGTAATGATATACATGAGACCATGATCGTTGAAGTGCCTAGGGGCGCCTTACCGATACAGGTCAAGAATAAAGTGACGGGTGAATTGACAAATGATCCTGATCCTCTTCGCGTTGTATATACGGTTGAACCGGTGAATGGACTGATTACGGCTGAGGGCGGTATTAATTTCAACATGGTGGGTGAGGATTATTATCGTACCCATCAGACGAATGGCAGCGTTTTCTTCTATACGAATTATTATGATCCCGAACATCCGACAGAGGGAGAAGCTAAGGTGACGTTTAAACCGGCTGATGATAATTCGTATTACTCCACGGAGCGGAATACAACGACTTCAAAGCAGCCGCATAATACTGATACCACGGGAACAGCATCTCATCAGAGCGGTGATACTTCGGGCGTCACGGATACTCAGGGCAACAACGGAAAACTGACTGTGCCGTTTGGACAGCTGGAAGTGGAAAAAGTTGTTGAGAATGCAAGCACTTCTAACACAGAAGATAAATTTAAGTTCTATATGATTTTAAAGAAGGATTCAGAGTATCTTCATGGTGCAATAAGTTACAAACAAGGAAGTCAAAGTGGTAGCCTTACATCAAATAGATCTGGATCTGAAGGTGCATATGTATATACATACGTATTTGAGTTGAAAGCGGGAGAGAGCATCGTATTTAATGGACTTCCGGCCGGAGTAACTTATGAAATCAGCGAGGTAGGCGATAATTTCAACAATCAGGAAACTTATCGTATTACCGGTATTACTGGCGCTGACTCTCAGGTTATTACGGATGGCAAAGCGTCTGGAACAATAAGTTCTAACGGAACCAAGGTAACGGTGACATATACAAACCAGGAACTGGTTGCGTTGCCGATTAGTAAGAAGATTACTACTGTCGGTACGACAGAGGCTGATCCGAATAAGGTATTTACGTTCAATGTAAAAGTTACAGGACAGCCGGCCGGCACCGTAAAGGCGGAGAATGTATTTGATGCGAACGGAAATTCGACGACTGATGAAGTTACATTTGATGAGAACGGCGAGACAACTGTCTATTTGAAGCACAATCAGACAACTACTATTAAGGGACTGATTCCAGGAGCGACATATACGATTACTGAGGTGACTCCGGGAGCTCCCTATAAAATTGATGGAGACGGAGTAGCAAATGCCCCTGTCACTGGTACGTTACCGCTTAACGAGGATGCACCAGACATTGCGGTGAAAGACACAACGGTTGTGAACCATTTCTCACCTACGGTTACAGCATCGCTGAAGGGGCGTAAGCTGTTGGATGATTCCATCATCGGCGAAAGTGGGGACGATACTGGCAAGCTGCTTGAGGATGAACACGGCAACCTGATCGAGTTTACGTTTATACTCAAGCCGACGACAGGACCGAATGGTGAGAATAATCCATTTACCGATCCGCTGGTGAACGGCGTAACGGTGCATAATGATAAGAATGGTAATATCACATTCTTCACCGATGAAGTGTATTATGAGCCCGGCGATTACTACTACAGTATCAAGGAGAAGGTCGACTCTCCTAATAAGGGCATGAAGTATGATGATTCCGAATATACGGTGAAGGTGTCCATCACACAGAATAAAGATGGCGACTACACATTTAACGAGCCTGAGATTTCGATTGTGAATAGTGATGGAACATCTGTAGGTGACGTAGAATTCGAGATCGTGCCGACATTCCAGAACAGCTACAGCCCGGATGAAGTAAATGTCCGGATCGATGGACATAAGGAACTGGAAGGCGCGACGCTGCCGGCCGGTGAGTTTGAATTCACGATCGAGCCGATGGGTTATCGGCTGGCGACGGATTCAAATGGTCAGCGTGATCTGCATGAGGCCAATGTTCCGACGCAGGCTGTCGAGGATAGTCAGCCGTCTTCCGAACCGGAGACCAGTTCGACCGAGGAAACGACTGCCGGAGAAACAGAATCCCAGCCATCGTCCAAGGAAACGGTTCCTGTAGCTACACCGTCTGAACCGGAGTGGAAGCTGCCGCTGCCGGCTGAGCAGATCCCGATAAGACCGGTACCTGCTCCGCAGGATCTGAGTACGCAGCCGATGCCGTGGGATGGTATCTACACTGTAACGAATGATGTAAGCGGCGACTATGCATTTGCATCGATCTATTACACGGAGGAAGGTATTTACAATTACCGTGTGACTGAGACGAAGGGCGAAAATGCGAATATTGATTATGATACGACGGTATACGATGTCGTAGTTACCGTGACCAGGAAGCACGACGCTGACAGGGGCTATTATCTGCAGGCCAGCTGGGAGGCGTTCAAGGTTAGTGATATTGACGAAGACGGCAATGGAAACCGCGGTGCAAGTGTGGGCCAGGAGGTTGACTTTAAGAATACCTATAACCCGCCGCCATTCGACGTAAAGAAAGAGCAGTCCAATGAAGAGGGTACGACCGATGACCTGCTGATCGTAGAGGACGGCAATATCATCACCTACACGATGACCGTGACGAATACGGTTGAGGATACGGACGGAGAAGGCTCCAGGGGAGCGCTTCTGGATGTCGTGGTGTATGATACCGTACCTGAGGGTCTGATCCTGGTGGATGGATCTTATGAAGACTGCATCCAGGGTATTGAAGGGGCGACAGCGGACTTCGATTGGGAGACCCGGATGATCAAATGGTACAGGCCGAGCCTGGGAGCGAATGAATCCTGGAAAGTCTCCTTCCAGGTCGAGGTTCCGGAGGTAACGGAAGACAAGGTATACCGCAATACGGCGTTCGCGTATTCCGGCACCCCGGACGATGACACGCCGGATCTGCAAACCGATACAGTGGTGCTGATCGAAGGCGTACCGGATATTGACATCGCCAAGAGCCAGACGGTCACGAGCGACGGACAGACCAGTGACCGGACGGACCAGGAGCTGATCGTCAAAGAGGGCGATGAAGTCACCTATTATCTGACCGTGGTAAATAACGGTACAGAGAGGGCAGCCGGAGTGACGGTCACGGACGAAGTGCCGTATGTGACGGATGAAGACGGCAGGCGGATCCCGCTTGAGCTGGCGGGCTATTCGGAAGACATTGCGGACGTCACGGTTGAAACAGACCCGGAGACCGGTGCCGAGACGATCACATGGGTTCTTAGAGAGGACCTGGCCGGCCGGGAATATGTGGAGGAATACTCCCACACTGAGACGATCCATGATGCAAAGGGCAGGGAAGTCGAAGTAACCTATAAGACCAAGGTTCCGGCAGCCGGATCGAAGGGCGGCGAGGCGACAGTATCCTATACGGTGAAGGTTCCGGATGTGAAGGAGAACACCAGATGGACGAATATCGCCGCGGTAACGGATGATGAAGAGCCGGATCCGAAGCACTCCAATGAGGTCGCGGTTCTTTCCGGTAAGCCGAATGTCTGGATCGAGAAGAGCCAGAAGCTCGGTGACGGCGAGGCGACGAAGGAGAGGCTGACAGCCGACGCGGATAATATTGTAACGTATTACCTGACCGTCCACAGTGATGGTACAGAGGACGCGACCGGTATCAAGGTTCGGGATGCGATTCCGGAGGGTCTGCAGCTTGTTGACATCCAGAACGGCGGCATACTTGACGAGGCGTCCAATACCATTGAATGGAATATCGGAACCCTGAAGGGCAAGGGCTTTATCGAGGAGAGCACGACAGAGGTCATCTTCGATGAAGAGAATAATACGTATCACGAGAAGACCACGGTAGTGCACAGGGAAGATCCTGATGGTGTGGGAGAGTCAGCAACGGTAAGCTTCCGCGTAAAGACTCCTGAGGTCAGTGAGGACACCGTATGGAAGAACGTAGCTGTAACCACCTATGAGAACAACCCGGATAACCCGGACGATCCGGATGATCCGCCTGCGGAGATTCCGTCCAATGAAGTGCTGATCGACGAGTATCCGCCCAGCCTTTACATCGAGAAGTTCCAGTCGAAGAATGGCGGGGAAAAGACGAAGAATACGCTGCCGGTAGACATCGGTGATGAGGTAACCTATTATCTGGCAGTGACCAACAGCGGAAAGTCCACGGCGAAGGATGTATATATTGAAGATACGATCCCGTATGAGCCTGACCAGCTGATCCTGGTCGATTCGAAGGACGGGCAGAAGATCACGGATGCGGATGGACATCAGGCGCTCCGGTGGCATTTTGACGAACTGAAAGTCGGCGAGACGGAGGAAGTCAGTTTTGTGGTGAGGGTGCCGGAAGGCAGCACCAGCAACAGAACATGGACGAATATCGGAACGACGTATTATAAGAATAATCCTGATAACCCGAAGCCGGACGATCCGGGGTATGATCCGGATGACCCGTATGCTGAGATCCCGTCCAACCCGGTTGTGATCCAGGAGGGAGCTCCGCAGATAAATATCGTTAAGACGCAGTCGGTTAACGGCGGGGCGTTTACAACGGATCTCCTCGATGTGAACGAGGGCAGTGTGGTGACATACCGCCTGGCTGTGAGCAACACTGGAAGCAGCACGGCACTGGATGTAGTGGTTACGGATGAAGTACCGGAAGGCCTGACCCTGGTGCAGAACTCCATTTCCGGCAGCGGTACGGCTGACGGCAGGAAGATCACCTGGCATCTGGGAAATATGGCGCCGGGAGAGACAGAAGTTGTTACCTTCCAGGTGACAGTTCCCGCAGTCTCGGCCAAGACGGTCTGGACTAACGTCGCAACGACGAATTATGGGAATAATCCTGACAACCCGGATGACCCGGATGAGCCGCGTGAGGAGATCCCGTCCAATGAGGTCAAGGTGCAGGAAGACACTTCCGACGTGAAGATCGTCAAGGACCAGTCCGTCAACGGCGGAACGCGCACGACGGAGAAGCTGCAGGTGGAACCCGGCGATGAAGTTACTTACTACATCACCGTAAGCCATGACGGCGGCAGCTGGCTCAACACGAAAGAAGTATTTATCACGGACCAGATCCCCGGCGGAACGCCCGGACTGACGCTGAAGGAAGGCTCCATTTCCGACGGCGGCGTACTGCAGGCAGACGGAAAGACCATCAAGTGGTCGCTGGGAAGACTGAGGAGCGGCCAGTCGAAGACGGTCAGCTTCACAGTGACTGTACCGCAGGTGAAAGCGAATACGGCATGGGAGAACGTGGCTATGCTGTATGGCGACGATCCGGATGATCCGAAGGATCCGGAGAACCCGCCGACACCGGAAGAGTCCAATAAGGTAGTGGTTGAGGAGAAGATCCCCGGCATCAATACCTATAAGGAGCAGTCCGTTGACAATGGCGCGACCTACACGAGAGAGAGACTGAGAGTGTATGGCGGCGATGTGGTGACTTACCGCATCACAGTATATAATAATGGCGAAGAGACGGCGAAGGATGTGACGGTGAAGGATGCCGTTCCGGACGGCCTGACGCTGGTGGAAGGATCCATTTCCGCAGGCGGAAGTTTGGGAGCGGACGGAAAGACGATCACCTGGAACCTTGGAAATGTTGCCGCGGGAGCGACAATGAGCGTATCCTTCCAGGTATGGGTTCCGACAGTTGGGAATACGACGACATGGAAGAACATCGCGTCCACCGGTTACAGCAACAACCCGGAGAACCCGAAACCCGGCGACCCGGGATATGATCCGGAGAACCCGAACAAGGAAATTCCGACTAATGAGGTAGAGATCACGGAAGAGCCGTTACCGCCGTCACCGGGCAGGACGCCTGGAGGCAACCCGGGAGGCAATCCTGGAACAGAGATTCCGGATAATCCGACACCGCTTGCGGAATTCCCGGATGGTCAGGTACCGCTGTCCGGCTTCGAGACGATTCAGGATGAGGATGTACCGTTAGCGTTCCTGGCCCCGACGACCGGAGACAACAAGCCGGTAGGAGCGGCAGCGCTGTTCGGCCTGGTGGCCCTGGGAATGATGGGAGCGTTTGGAATCCTGGGCTTTAAGAAGAAGGACGAAGAGGAAGCGTAAGCGTTGACCGGCGCGCGGATGCGCGCGGAGCGGAAACACAGTAAGACACGCGGGCCGGCCGCCGGCCGGCCCGCATAAAACAGAACAGAGGATGAACTGCAAAGGGGGAGCGCCGATAAGATAATTCGGCGCTCCCTCTGATTATGGTTATGCAGATGATCAAACAGTGCAGATAAGCGGCGTCCACCCGCAGTTATGTCTCCAGCCTGGCTTTCGCCAGGAATTCTTCCAGGCTCCCGGCACGCCGGGCGATCTGGATCCATGTATCGAGCGTATCGATGTCGCGTTCGGCCATGATCCGCCCGCGCCATATCTTCGGAAGCAGGCAGATATCGGAGAGCATGTCGCAGACGGTTTCGGCTTTGCCAACAGCCTTGCCCTCGTTATACCCGATCTCCCGCGTCGTCCGGTCGTGTAGTTCCGCGTCGAATTCCGGCATTACCATATTCGCCGCCTCCGCTCTGTGTTTTAAAAGAAATTCCTTCAAGATGTCCTCGGCGATGCATTCATTCTGTATTTTGTATTGAATATTAATTTCCCCAATTACTAAAAGAAATATAATATCCGTCCGATTCATAGGAAGAGACGAACACATAGACGCTGTGGCTCAGCTCTTCCGGGGTGACGTCCTCGTATTCCAGCTTCGCGAGACGGTTTTTCAGATCATCCAGCCAGGCAGCCGTGTCGGCTTCAGATAAGGACCAGTCGCCGCTGTCCCGGAAAATGGCAATGATCTTCTCCGCGATCTGGATCGTCTTGTCCGCGCCTGTCCAGGAAATATTGACAGAATGCAGTTGCCCCGTGGCTGTGTCGGAGTGGATCTCCATGGAAGTTCTGCTGTTGAAATAGAAGGAGTCATACCGGTTAAAGGAGGTATAACCGTAGGAATCCTCGGTATTGGACGTAAAGGTATCTTCTGACTCAACGGAATATCCCATATCTGCGAGAAAAGCGAGCAGTTCGTCGGCCATCTCTTCCTTGGTGACATGGAAATGTCCGTAACTGTTGCAGTTGACCCCGGCAGCGATAACATCCGCCTCATCAAGCTCCCGGTTTTCATAGTTGCCTTCTTCGTAATCTTCGTCCGTGCCAAGGGTCAGTTGCTCCAGAAATCCACCGAAGGAATCCTCTGACGGGTAGAAGGACAGCGCGCCGCCGTCAGGCGTCCGCATCTGCATGGCGCTGAACAGAGAGAAAAAGACGGATATGATAGCCGTGGCGACGACAAAAATTATGATTATGGAGATAAGGAGCGCGGCCCTTTCTCCGGAGCCGAAAGACTTTTTGACCGTTGCCGCTTTGCGGGGCTGGTTGGGAACGACCTGCCGCGCCGGGCGGTTTGAAGCGGTCCTGCGGGGCTGATTGGGGACGACCTGACGGGCAGTCTGGTTCGGTGCGGTTTGTCCGGCAGACTGGTCAGACATGGTCTGCCGGGAGGGCTGCCATGTCTCCTGCTGCATATTATAGGCGGGATCATTATAGTCGTGGAAGGAGCAGTCGTGCTCCGTATCCGGATGCCGCTCGTTCAGATAATAATTTACATCAATGGTCAGCGGATTGCGGATCCGCTGGCGGCAATGGTCGCAGTAGTGCGGCTTGGTCATCTTCTGGTCGCAGATCGGACAGATCTTGTATTCCATAGTGTTCTCCCCCTGTCAGAAATTAGCGTCTGATGACATTTTATCGCAAATATCGGTTGGATTCAAGTGGTAACGCGAAACCGGCCGCGATCAGCCGCGCGGCGCAGAGAACGGTGGTGCGGGACAGAAGGCGGCCGCGCGGTATAGAAGCGGTTTCACATATAAAACCGGCCGCACGGATTCGAAGACCGCTCGGCCGGAGTGTGTCAGTATTGTATTATTATACGAACGGCGGTATCAGCGCATGTTTCACGCGTCAAGCTGCGCCAGCGCGGCTTCATCAGCGATCACTGTCACATCGGGATGGAACTGCAGGATAGACGCGGGGACGCGGGGAGTCACCGGGCCGGCGACCGCTTCCCGGAGGATGGCCGCTTTCCCCTCGCCGCTGACCAGCAGAAGGATCTTCTTCGCGCGCATGATGGTGCCGACGCCCATGGTGTAGGCCTGGCGGGGCACATCCTCTTCCTTCTCGAAGAAACGCCGGTTAGCCTCGATGGTACTGCGCGTCAGGTCCACGCAGTGGGTGGTCTTCGCAAATGCGTCCGCCGGTTCATTGAAACCGATGTGGCCGTTATGGCCCAGGCCCAGAATCTGCAGGTCCACGCCGCCAAGCTGCGCCAGGACCGCTTCGTAGCGGCTGCATTCCGCGTCCGGATCCGGCTGGGAGCCGTCGGGGATAAATGTATTCGCGGGATCGATGTTCACATGCTTGAAAAGGTTCTGCTGCATGAAATAATAGTAGCTCTGATCATTATCGCGGGTAAGGCCGCGGTATTCATCCAGATTGGCGGACTTCACCTGAGAGAAATCCAGGTGTCCGGCCTTATACTGCCTGACCAGTTCTTCATAGGTTCCTATCGGAGTGGATCCGGTGGCCAGACCCAGCACGCAGTCGGGCTTCAGATGGATCTGCGCGGCCAGGATCATGGCGGCGGTGCGGCTCATTTCCTGATAATCGGTTGTTCTGTAAATTTTCATCGGTAATACCTCCATTCGGAAACTTTGTTCTCGGCCATATTTATGATGATTGTACCATTTTTCCGGAATGTTTGCAATGATTTCTTCATAAATTATAGTAATAGCTAATCTTAAGAAATAAATGCGGCGTAAGGGAAGGAGCAGGGGAATGTCGGATTATCGGAGATTGATCTCGTACATATATGCGTATGAAGGTGGTGTGAAAGGGCGCAACATCGGTTTCGCCAAGCTGGAAGCCCGCGGCGGCCAGTGCAAGATCCAGGTGAGCGTGCGCAGGATCTATGTGGGAAATCAGGATGTAGGCGTCTATCTGCTGACGCCGGACAAAGAGATCCTGGTCGGGCGGATCTTTCTTCGGGGCGGCAGCGGCGAATTCCGCGCTGTGGTTCCATTTGATAATATCGACGGCTCCGGGCGCGGGATGGATCATTGCTACGGCCTGACGATTCACAGCACAGACGACGCGTGGCGCTGCTATACGACGATCTGGGAAGACGCGGTGGCCCACGCGGCGGCGGTGGAACTGGAGGAAGCCACCTCGGCGAACGCTGAAGCAAAAGAAATGGAGAAGCTGCCTCCCGCGGAGATCACGGAGAAAAGCCTTGCCGGGATGGACGGCGCGCCGCGGGAGTCGGTGGTAGAGAGCATTGAGAGGGAGATCGCGGCAGAGCCCATTGTGGAGAGGACTGCGGCGAGGTCTGTCGGGAGAGAGCGCGCGGTGCAGCCGGAGGAGACATTGCAGCCGCTGCGGGCGGAAGTTCCGGCCGCACAGCCGGAGGCACCGCTGATACAGGAACCGCCGATGCCGCAGTCGGAGAGCCCGCATATGCGGCAGCCGGAAGCGCCGGTGACATATCCGCAGCCGGAGACTCCGCGCGCACCACAATCGGGAACAGCGGCGCAGGCGCAGGTTTCGGAGACTCTGCGCGCACCACAAACAGGAGCATCGGAGTCGCGGCCGTATGTGCCGGAGACTCCGCGTGTACCACAATCGGGAACAGCGGCGATACTGCCAGAGTCTGAGGTATCTTGCGGGCCGCAGACAGAAATACCGGCGGCGCATATGCAGGTGCCGCCCAAGCCGCAGCCGGAAGCCTCCGAGCTTCGGCCGCAGCCGGAAGCACCGCATCCGCTTCGACTGGAAACCTCGTCACCGCAGCCGGAAGCGCCCCGGCAACCTTCCGGAGGTCCAGTCTCTTCGAACCAGCCTTCCGGCGACACAGCCTCGCCTGCCTCCTCTGCCGTACCGTCCGGAGCAATACCATCCGGATCTGCACCGTCCCCGGAGGGACAGCCGGCATCGCAGATTCCGCTCCCGGAACCAGCCAGTCAGCCGGATCGGGATGATATCGGCCGCCTGTGGAGTCATTTCCAGAGACATTATCCGAAGATCCAGGCCTTCGATTATCACGGCGGCTGTGAGATCCTTCTGATCAAGCCTCAGGACATCGGCCTGCTTCCCCGCGAGACCTGGGCTTATGGCAACAACAGCTTCCTCCTCCACGGCTACTATAACCACCGCTACTTGATCCTGGCGCGCCTGTCGTCCCCGGACGGCGTCGTCCGCTTCCTCCTGGGCGTCCCCGGGCATTACTACAGCAATGAAAAATACATGGCGTCCATGTTCGGCTTTCCCAATTTCGTCCTTTCGAAAATGCAGCCTGCAGGAGACGGGCGGTTCGGATACTGGTATACAGACATACGGCTGACGGAAGAAAAAAACTGATTATGTTATCTTAGAAAAGTGGCAGGGGCAATAAAAATCTGTCCCTGTCACAAAATAGCGAAATAGAGATAATCATGACATTGTTTGAAGCATATTTGAATAATCACAGGCAGACAAAACCTCGATTACGTCGTAATAATAAGGCTGGCCATTTGCATCCTGCTGATTTCCCAGACGCTTAAGAGCCTGTTCAATCCGGGCTTTATTACTGGTGATTTGATGGGAACTGCCAGCTAATTCCGCAAGAGTGTCTTCCATGCTGTCAACGCCATCTTCATCAATCACAACAGTCAGCTTCAGAAGTTGCTTATGATCAAAATCTTCGCATAACGGCAGAATCTTTTTTTCTAATGTTATATAACTTTCAATTGCTTTAAAACGGATAGAGTCAATCAGCGCCTTTATATCGTTTTGTTGACTTTTGAAAAACAAATCCCAATATTCATTACATATTTGCCCGGCTTTTGGACAAGTTCCCAGCGACCTGTCGAAATTTCTACGGGTAATTCTTTTCTTAAATCCGGATTTAAATTCGATCAGCTGTACAATATTGGGCGTGATACTAATTCCGTCTGCTGAGGTCGGAGCATTTTTATTCCCATACAGAGCCTGGCTTATCGAGTCAAAATTATGTAAGAGATGCTCGCTTTCAACCAACGGTTGATTGTTATCATTGCATGAAATATCAGTAACGCATGCTTGATATTCCTTCCAGTGCAGATCAGCATATTGTTGGATGTTCTTATATATCATAGTTAATTCTCCAAAGATTCCAGATATTTTTTGCGGAGTATCTTCATTTCAGAAAGATACTGAAGGAAATCCTGGTAGATTTGTCCCATATCGTCGTTTACGCAGCGATATCTGACAAAATGGTCTTCCATGATTTCTGTCTGATAAAAATTAGTTACTTCCGAAATCTGGTGCTTGCGCATAAAAGCATCAATTGCAAGCATAAAATTAGGACTGTGTGTTGTCAGCAGAACGTTGACATGAAGAACCTTAACCAGCAAAACAACGATTTCAGCAAATACATTCTGCCACTGGGGGTGGAGATGCGATTCGGGTTCATCCAGAATGAGCAGGGTTGTTTCATTCAATTTACCTTTGTCGAGGAGAATTTTAATAATGGAAAGCAATTTGGATCCTGCCGCCAGATTGCCGAGTTTGAGCTTGGCGCCATTTTGGACATAATAATTCCCTTCGTTGGAAAAATCAAATGTTCCGGGCAGCACCTGATCGATCTGCTGTCGGATTGGTTTTAAGGAATCGTCAAGAAATGTTTTCTCAAGGATACTTAAGCTGGGAGATTCAAGGGTGACTTTCAATTTCTCATTATGCGAATAAATATGTCCGGGCTTTGTAATTCTGGCTTCGATCCTGGAAAGTGGCCGTATAACATTATTGTTAATATTATCTAAAACAAAAGGATCATCGATTAAAAAGACATCCTTATATGGATTTTCGTAAAATATAGGTGTCTTATTCTCAATGATGTTGTTTTTTTCTATAGAAATATTGAAAAAAACAGAGTCCGTATGAAATAACTTTATTGCTGATAAGGCGTTTGGTAACGCTATTGGCTGTATTTGTTCATCGAATTCATTGCGTAGTGTTTGATTGATACTTTCTTTAATATAAGCGGATAAGTCAAAGTCATTTTCTATCTGTTCAAAAAGCTGATTAAGATCAGCCAAGGCTTTTTGACAGCGTTTTTCCATTATTGCAGATAAAGAATTAGCTTTACTACCATCAACTTCATAACGAAAGAGCTGTGGGCGGATTCCCATACCATCAAAAACATGACAATCTAAATTCTGCAGTTCATCAGCTAAATCATGTGCATACTGCAGGATATCATCCAGAGAAGAGATGCTAAAATACATTTGGAAGATCAATTTTCTTAAATTTGGATGGTCTTTCATCAAAGATGATCCAGAGTTAAAATTAACAGGACTTTGTTTAACAAAGTCAAAATAATACCCAATATCAAATAATTTGCGTTGAATATAGTAGCATTTGTCAGTGTCGGCTTTGCGCTGAATATCGCATGTAGCATCCAGGAGAGAATACAATGTCTTACCAACCGTAGTTTTCCCGGAGTTGTTTTTTCCTGTAATGACGGTTAGACCATCCAGATTAAGAGTTGAATCTTTTATAATACCTATATTTTGTAATTTTATTTGCATTTCTGTGTCTCCCAAAACAGACCATGATAGAACCACATTCATTATATCAAATAGTATATCCTTGAATCAATGTTTTTTTCAATGATTATCATCTTTTTGGTGAAATGTATTACTGACTGTCTACTTATATTACAGATCAGTAATCCACGCCGCGGATCTCCGCGCCCGGGATCGTCTTCTTCACGATGTCCAGAAATTCGTCCAGTTCCGCCCGTTTATAGGCCGAGAAACCGCTTTTCAGCACATGACCGGAGTCCACAAAGCCCTGGATGAAATATCGCTCACAGCCGCCGATCCAGGCGGCGATATCGGTGAAATCCTCCGCGGTGTGGATCCCTTTTACGGTCGTGGTCCGGAATTCGTAAGGCACATGGCCTTCCATCAGCCACGCGGCGCTTTCCTCGATGGAGTCCAGACGGAAACCCAACTGCCCGGAGCTGCCGTCCGCGGAATGAGCTGCACCAGCCGCGGCCCGGTCCGGCCTGCCCGCCCCGCACACTTCCGCGTAATGCCGCCTCCCAGCCTTGATATCCATGGCTACATAGTCCACGACTCCCAGTCCGCACAATTCCTTCAGCACCTGGGGCCGGTAGCCGTTGGTATCCAATTTTATCTGATAACCCATTTCTTTGATCCGGAGCATCAGCTCCGCCGCATCATCCGGCCACAGCGTCGGCTCGCCGCCGGTGATGCACACGCCTTCCAGGATCCCCTGACGCCGTCTTAAGAACGTCAGAAGTTCTTCCGCTGTCATCAGTTCCGGCGCGTCGCCGCCCAGCAGATCGGAGTTGTGGCAGAACGGGCAGCGGAAATTACAGCCGCCCAGAAACACGGTGGCCGCCACTTTGCCCGGATAGTCCAGGAGAGTTGTCTTCTGCAGTCCGCATATTTTCATCTTTGCCATGGTTTTATCCTTTACAGTTGAGTATCGCGCTGACGATCCGTACGTCCCATGAACATCCGGCGCTGCGATACATTCATCTTACCGCATAAATGCCGTACTTTCAAGCAGAACAGGATTTTGGGTGTTGAGAATTTCACAAATAGGTGGTATAATCTTCGCGTATGTATTGTGCAGTATGCCGCCGCGAGATGCCGGGACGCCAGTGGGCCTTGGACCGGCTGCCGGTACCGGCCCGGATGGATATATACGGGGCGCAGGCGTACTGCGAACCGGCGTACTGTGAATCACGGAGGTTTCTTTATCCTATGAGAATCATCATCATCGGCTGCGGCAAGGTCGGCCGCGCGCTGGCCCAGCAGTTGAGCGAAGAGAATCACGACATTGTTATCGTAGATACCCAGGCCCGCAAGCTTGCGGAATTTAATGAAGAAGTGGATGCGATCTGCGTCGCCGGCAACGGCGCCAGTATCGGCGTTCTGGAAGAGGCCGGAGTGGATGTGGCGGACGTGCTGATCGCGGTCACGGGCTCCGACGAGCTGAATCTGCTGTGCTGCCTGGTGGCCCGCAAGGTCAGCCAGTGCCGCACGATCGCCCGCGTGCGCAATCCGGTGTATCAGAAGGATATCAGCTTTATTAAGGAGAGCATGGGCATTTCCATGATCATCAATCCTGAATACACGACGGCCCGTGAGATCGCTATGCTTCTCAAGTTCCCTTCGGCGATTCAGATCGATACCTTCGCCGGAGGCAATGTCCAGATTGTCAAATTCAAGCTCCTGCCGGAATTCTGCATGAGCGGCCAGCCCATGTACAAGCTGGCGGACCGTCTGCCCAAGGTGCTGATCTGCGCTGTAGAGAGGGATGAAATGATCGCGATCCCCCGAGGCGATTTCGTACTCCATGACAATGATCTGGTTTCCATCGTGGCGGCCCACGAGGACTGCCAGCGGTTCTTCCGGGACCTGGGTCTTGCGACCCGTCCGGTGAAGAACGCGCTGATCGTGGGCGGCGGTACGCTTGGCTATTATCTGGCCCAGCAGCTGCGGGAGTCGAAGATCGACGTGCGTATCGTGGAACGCGACCGGGAACGCTGCGAGATTCTCTGCGAGACGCTGCCGGACGTGTCCATTATCAATGGCGACGGTTCCGACCGGAAGATCCTTCTGCAGTCGGGATTTCTGTCGGCGCAGGCCATCGTGTCTCTGACGCCCATCGATGAGGAGAATATTTTCCTGTCCCAGTTCGCCAAGGATCGGACGAAAGCCAAGCTGGTGACGAAGGTGAACCGGCTGGCGTTCGACAGTATCATCCAGAAGCTGGACATCGGCAGCGTCGTATACCCCAAGTATATAACCGCCGATACGATCCTTCAGTATGTGCGCGCCCAGCAGAACGCGGTCGGCGGCAGCGTGCAGACGCTGTGCCATATCCTGGACAACCGGGCCGAGGCGCTGGAATTTTCCGTGAAACCGGACAGCTTAGTGGCGAATATGACGCTGGCGCAGTTAAGCCGCAGGCTTAAGAAGGATCTTCTGGTCTGCAGCATCAACCACGACGGGAATGTGATCATCCCCAAAGGCCAGGACAGCATCCGGCCGGGCGACACGGTGATCATTGTTACGACGCAGAAAGGGCTTCAGGACATTAATGATATTCTGGCGAAATAGGTGTGAGATATGAATCATTCGATTATCCGATATATCGTGGGAATGACCCTGATCCTGGAGGGAGCGCTGATGGTTCCGTCCTGCATCGTGGCCGTGATCTATGGGGAGACAGCGTTCTGGGCGCTGGCCGTGTCTGTGCTGGCCTGCGTCGTTTTCGGACTGCTCCTGCGTGGGAAACGGCCGGACAACAGCGTGTTCTTTGCCCGCGAGGGATTTGTGGCGGTGGCGCTGAGCTGGCTGGCGATCAGTGTGATGGGCGCGGTGCCTTTCGTTCTCAGCGGCGCGATTCCGGATCCGGTTCAGGCGCTTTTTGAGGCGGTGTCCGGCTTTACGACCACCGGAGCCAGCATTCTTGCGGCGGTAGAGCCGCTTCCGAAGAGCATCCTCTTCTGGCGCAGCTTCACCCATTGGATCGGCGGCATGGGCGTGCTGGTATTTCTGCTGACGCTCCTGCCCATGAGCGGCGGCTTCCATATGAGCCTGATGAAGGCGGAGAGCCCAGGGCCCTCCGTAAGCCGTCTGGTGCCGAAGGTTCAGACGACTGCGAAGATCCTTTATCTCATTTATATCGGTATGACAGTGATCGAGGTGTGCCTGCTCCTTCTGGGGCGGATGCCGCTCTTCGACGCGCTGACACTGTCCTTCGGCACCGCGGGTACCGGCGGTTTCGGCGTGCGCAACGACAGCATTGCCAGCTATTCGGCCTATAATCAGGTGGTCATCACCATTTTCATGATCCTGTTCGGTATCAATTTTAACGCGTATTTCTTCATCCTGTTCCACAGGGCCGCGGCGGCGTTCAAGATGGAGGAGGTCCGCGCGTATCTGGGCATTATCCTGGCGGCGATCCTGATCGTCACGTTCAATGTGTGGCATTACGGCCTGTTCGACAGTCTGGCGAAGGCGTTCCAGCAGGCGGCGTTCCAGGTGGCGTCCATCATCACGACCACCGGCTATTCGACGGTGGACTTCGATCTGTGGCCGGAAATATCGCGGACGGTGCTTGTCATGATCATGTTTATCGGCGCCTGCTCCGGCAGTACCGGCGGCGGCATCAAGGTGTCGCGTATCGTGATCCTGTTCAAAACGGTTCGGAAGGAGATCTGGACATATGTGCATCCGGACGGCGTAATGAAGGTGCGGGTGGACGGCAAGAGCGTGGATCACGAGGTGGTGCGCGCGACCAATGTGTTCTTCGCCGCTTACTTCGCGGTGTTCTCCATTTCCGTGCTTCTGCTGGCCATCGATAATCTGGACGCGGTGACGAATTTTACGGCGGTGGCGGCCACGCTCAATAACATCGGGCCGGGCCTGTCGCTGGTGGGACCTTCGACGAATTATTCGGTGTATTCGGCCAGGTCGCTGCTGGTGATGATCTTCGATATGCTGGCGGGGCGTCTGGAACTGTTCCCGCTGCTGGTGTTATTGTCACGGAATACGTGGAAGAGGTTCTGATAGCAAGTCCGGCATACCGTGAGTGCGGGGAGACTCAACGTGTTTCGGGTTCTGCGCCTGTGTCCGGCGGCGCGGCGGCGAGGTCTTTCGCTGCGTTCTTCGCGGATCTCAGCGCGCGGAAAAATGATGTCAGCATCTGCGAACATTCTTCCCCCAGCACGCCGGTCTCCGTCTCTGCCTGGTGGTTGAACCCCGGTTCGTGCAGCAGGTCCAGCACGGAACCGGCACAGCCGGCTTTCGGATTCATACAGCCCATGACGACCCGCGGGATCCGTGCCTGGACAATGGCCCCGGCGCACATGGGGCAGGGCTCCAGCGTCACGTACATGGTGCAGCCTTCCAGCCGCCAGTCGCCCATGTTCCGGCAGGCTTTCCGGATAGCGGCGATCTCGGCGTGGGCCAGAACCGTATGGTCGGTCATGCGGCGGTTGTAGCCGCGGCCGATGATCTTTCCTTCATATTCGATCACGCAGCCGATGGGGACCTCGCCCAGCGCCTGCGCTTTTTTTGCCTCGCGGATAGCGGCTTTCATGTATTTTTCCTGTGGGGTCATAGCCATAACCTGTCTCCTTAATGAAGATATCTAATAAAGTTATTTTACGGATACTTTCTGTGCTTGTCAATTCATTCCGCGGCCCCATTTTCCCGCCTTGACAAATCCGCCCGAACCCGCTATACTGTTTCTTGCCGGCGATGCGCCGGCGGCCTGATGAAGTCATAACTTTTCCGTGCAGCCGGGGAGATAGCGGTGCCCTGTACCTGCAATCCGCTCTAGCAGGGGTGATGTCTCACCCCGGGCAGTCTGTTGTGGAGCTGCCCTGCGTAAGTGGTGTTGACGTCCGGGTCTTGCGCAACAGAGCTTCGTGAACCGTGTCAGGGCAGGAATGCAGCAGCACTAAGCGGATCCCTCTGTGTGCCGCGAGGCAGCCTGGGCCGAGCTAACTGCGCAGGTAACGTCTGTGGCAGCTGTTCAAAGTGAGACGCACGGATTTCCATTCGATGCCTTCTGTGAGCCTGAGACCGCACACGAAGATCGGTCATCGGAATCGCATTTACCCATGTTTATAATTTTATAATTTATCGAATTTCCCCTTGTCCCATCCCCGCCTTTGTATTATAATAACACAATGGGGTTATTGTAATGACATAACTTTATCTTATAAGAGAAAGGGGATTTAAGGACATGATTAGAGTTGGAATGCTCACCAGCGGCGGCGACTGCCAGGCGCTGAACGCGACTATGCGCGGCGTGGCGAAGGCACTGTACAACATGTACGACAACGAAGTGGAGATCATCGGTTTCGAGGACGGCTATAAGGGTCTGATCTACACAGACTACCGGATCCTGAAACCGCGGGATTTCTCCGGTATTCTTACCCAGGGCGGTACGATGCTGGGTACCTCCCGTCAGCCGTTCAAGCTGATGCGTGAGCCGGATGAGAACGGCCTGGACAAGGTCGAGTCCATGAAGCAGACCTATCGCAAGCTCCGCCTGGAGTGCCTGGTGGTTCTGGGCGGCAACGGCAGCCAGAAGACGGCCAACCTTCTCCGCGAAGAGGGCCTGAACATCATCGCCCTGCCCAAGACCATTGACAATGATCTGTGGGGCACCGAGATGACCTTCGGCTTCCAGAGCGCGGTGAACGTGGCGACCAACGCCATCGACAGCATCCATACGACCGCTTCCTCCCATGGCCGCGTATTTATCGTGGAGATCATGGGCCATAAGGTCGGCTGGCCGACGCTGCATGCGGGCATTGCCGGCGGCGCGGATATCATCCTGCTTCCTGAGATCCCCTATGATATCAATATCGTCGTGGACGCTCTGAAGGAGCGCAACCGCCAGGGCAAGCGGTTCTCCATCCTGGCAGTGGCGGAGGGCGCCATTTCCAAGGAAGACGCGAAGCTGACCAAGAAGGAACTGAAAGAGAAGCAGGCCAAGGGTCCGGTCTATCCGTCGGTCGCCTACGAGATCGGCGCGAAGATCGGCGAGCTGACCGGCCAGGAGATCCGAGTGACCGTTCCGGGCCATATGCAGCGCGGCGGCGAGCCCTGCCCCTATGACCGCGTGCTTTCCACCAGACTGGGCGCAGAGGCGGCTTACCTGATCAAGCAGAAGGAATACGGCTACATGGTCTGCGTGAAGAACAACGATATCGACAAGATCCCGCTGAAGGATGTAGCCGGGAAGCTGAAGGTCGTCGACCCGAAGAGCTCCATCATCCGTGAGGCGAAGATGATCGGTATCTGCTTCGGCGACGAGAAGATGAAATAAGCATCATTTCGCAGAATAACCGGTGTCCGTGCGTGTGCTGTTCCCGCGGGAGCAGCCTGCATGGACGCTGATGACAGGAGACTCAGATTCATGTCCTACATGGCGCTGTACCGCAAATGGCGTCCGGCCGCTTTCGATGATGTAAAGGGCCAGGACCATATTGTGACGACTTTGAAAAATCAAATACTGTCTCAGCGCATCGGACATGCGTATCTGTTCTGCGGCACCCGCGGCACCGGCAAGACCACGATCGCCAAGATCTTCGCGAAGGCGGTCAACTGCGAGCATCCGGTGGACGGAAGTCCCTGCGGCGAGTGTCAGACCTGTAAGAATATCGCGGCGGGCGCGTCGCTGAACGTGGTGGAGATCGACGCCGCGTCCAATAACGGCGTGGATAATATCCGTGAGATCCGGGAGCAGGTGCAGTATCCTCCGACGGAGGGACGCTACCGGGTCTATATCATTGACGAGGTTCATATGTTATCGACGGGCGCCTTCAACGCCCTGCTCAAGACGTTGGAGGAGCCGCCTTCTTATGTGATTTTTATCCTGGCGACGACGGAAGTGCACCGGATTCCGATCACGGTGCTTTCCCGCTGCCAGAGGTACGATTTCAAGCGTATTTCCATTGCGACGATCACGGACCGGCTGGCGGAACTGTCCGCGGCGGAGAAGATCGACGTGGAGGAACGGGCGCTTTCCTATATCGCCAGGGCGGCCGACGGCTCCATGCGCGACGCGTTAAGCCTTCTGGACCAGTGTGTCGCGTTCCATTACGGGGAGCGGCTGACCTACGATCATGTGCTGGATGTGCTTGGCGCGGTGGATACCGCTATTTTCAGTTCGATGTTCCGCGCTGTGGTCGGGAACCGGACGGCGGACTGCATCCGGCAGTTGGAGGAACTGGTGGTCCAGGGACGGGAACTGTCCCAGTTTATAACAGATTTTATCTGGTATATGCGTAATCTTCTGCTGGCGCAGACGGCGGAGGACGCGGAAGGTATTGTGGATATGTCCACGGAGAACCTGCGGCTTCTGAAGGAGGACGCGGGACTGACGGACGGGGAGACGCTGATGCGCTACATCCGCGTGTTTTCCGATCTGTCCAACCAGATCCGCTATGCGTCCCAGAAACGGGTGCTGGTGGAACTGGCGTTTATCAGGCTGACGAAGCCGCAGATGGAGCATAATTATGACTCTGTTATCGAGAGGCTGAATAAGATCGAAGAGACGCTGGAGGAAGGCGTGCCGGCGAGTGCTGGCAGCGCGGGGATGCCTGGATACGGCATTCCGGCGGGCGGTGCGGGGATGCCCGGATATGGCGTGCCTGCAGGTGCAGGCGCCAGCGCATCCTCTGCAGGCAGCGGTGCCGCGGGCAGCTTGGCAGGATATGGCGCCAGCGGATTTGCGGCAGAGACAGGAACCGGCGTATCTGCGGGAGCCGCGGCTGTGAATCCGGCTATGGTGCCGGGCGGCGTTCCCGGCGCGTATGCGCAGCCGGGACAGGCGTTTACTCCGCCCCGGGAAGTTACGCTGCCCAAGGCACAGATGGAAGACCTGCAGCTGATCCGCAACGACTGGGGGAAGATCGTCCGGAACCTGGGAGGCGCGGTGCGGCCCAGCTTTCGCGACACCATTGTAGAACCGGGCGGCGACAGCTGCCTGACGGTCGTATTTTCCAGCGTGAACAGCTTTGAGATCGGCAGACGGCCTACGGTCATGGGACAGCTGGAGGAGTATGTCCGGTCGGCCTACGGCAAAGACATTTATTTCAAGGCCAGACTGCTGGGCAATGGAGAGCGCACAGATACGGTCTACGTGACCGCTGAAGATTTGAAAGAACATATCCATATGGATATTTCAATAGAGGAGGAATAGAAACCATGGCGAAACGTGGTGGATTTCCGGGCGGCATGCCGGGGAACATGAGCAATCTGATGAAGCAGGCCCAGCGCATGCAGCGTCAGATGGAGGAGACGACGAAGGAACTGGAGAGCAAGGAATATACAGCTTCGGCGGGCGGCGGCGCGGTAAGCGTCACCGTATCCGGGAAGAAAGAGGTCACGGCCGTGAAGATTTCGCCGGAAGCCGTGGATCCGGATGATGTGGAGATGCTGGAAGATCTGATCATGGCGGCGACTAACGAGGCGTTCCGCCAGATGGAGGAGGATTCCGCGGGCGCCATGGCCAAATTTACCGGCGGATTAGGCGCCGGCCTTGGCGGTATGGGCGGAGGTTTCCCGTTCTAGGTTATGGAATATTACAGTGGCCAGATCACGAAACTGATCGATGAATTATCCAGGCTTCCCGGCATTGGAGCCAAATCAGCGCAGCGGCTCGCGTTTCACATCATCAATATGCCGGAAGAGCAGGTGGACCGGCTGGCGTCGTCCATGACGGAGGCGCGCAGGAATACACGCTATTGCAAAGAGTGCTGTACGCTCACGGATCAGGAGCTTTGCCCGGTCTGCAGAAGCGCCGGCCGCGACCACAAGACGATTATGGTGGTAGAGACTCCCAGAGATTATGTGGCTTATGAGAAGACCGGAAGATATGACGGGGTCTATCATGTACTCCACGGCGCCATATCCCCGATGCTGGGGATCGGCCCCGGAGATATAAAGCTGAAGGAGCTGATGCAGCGTCTTCAGGGAGATGTGAACGAGGTGATCATCGCCACGAATTCCAGTCTGGAGGGCGAGACGACGGCGATGTATATCAGCAAGCTGATAAAGCCTATAGGAATCAAGGTCAGCCGCATAGCCAGCGGCGTTCCGGTGGGCGGGGATCTGGAGAACATCGACGAGGTGACTCTGCTCCGCGCGCTGGAAGGGCGGATCGAGCTGTAACCGCTGCGAACATATGCCGCTGTTTCGGCGGCGCATTTTCACATAAGGCCCCGGCCGCGGGGGAAGTCCGGACAGCGGCGAATACATTGCGGCAGAGCGCGGCGGAACAGCCGGAGCGGGGTCTGCGCAGGAAAGCAGGAAGGGATACCATGGACAAGTACGAGTTTAACATTAAAGTTGAACAGATCAAGAAACTGGTGACGAAGGGGGATTTCACCACCTCGATGAAGATCGCGGATACCATTGACTGGCGGCGCGTGCGCAACGCGAACCTGCTGGCGATGATCTCCCAGGTCTATGAGAAGAACGGAGAATATCAGGAAGCCAAGGAGATCCTGATGCAGGCCTACGAGCGGGCGCCTGTCGGCAAGCGGCTTTTATTTAAACTGGCTGAACTGGCCCTGCGGGAGGGCAATGTCCGTGAAGCCGAGGAGTATTATCGGGAATTCAACGAGGCGGCGCCCGGAGATCCCAGGCAGAATCTGCTCCGGTATCTGATCCTGAAAGCAAAGGGGGCTTCCAGCAGGCAGTTGGCATCTACGCTTGAGAAATATGTCTCTGTGGAGCTGGACGAGCGCTGGATGTATGAACTGGCGGAATTGTACGCCGCCATCGGCGAGAAGAATCTGTGCGTGCAGATGTGCGATAAGATCGCGCTGATGTTCGCATTTGGAAAATATGTGGATAAGGCGCTGGCTTTGAAGGCCCAGTTCGCGGCGCTGTCCGATTATCAGCAGGATCTGGTCCGGAATCCTGATAAGTACGAGGCCCAGTATAAAGCGGTGGAGCAGGAATTTGAAAATGGAGCCCTGGATGTGTTCGGAGAGGACGATCAGTATTCAGAGGATCATTTCTCCAGCGAGATGCAGTTCCCCGACCATGATTATGATGACGACGGACAGTATGAGCAGTACGGGGAAGAGCCGGCTTATGAAGAAGACGCTGATGCTCAGGAATATGATGATCAGGGAGATTATGAATCCGGAGACGTGGTATATGAGGAATCGGGCGAAGACGAAACCGCAGCGGAAGAACCTATGGAGGAGATTGTGGAGGAACCGCGGCGCGTGCCGGATCGCGTAACGATCGACGAAGAGCTGGTAGCGAATCTTCATCAGGCGGCGGCTGAGGAGCAGCTTGCCAAAGAGATGTCCCGTCTGAGCCGGGACGGCGCGGCGGATGAGAATGTATTTAACGAGCAGACCAAGAAATTATACGACATTCACAGAGCGCTCCCGCCGGCGCTGCGGGGGGAGGAAGTTCCGGAAGAAGATCTGGAAGAAGCCGGGGACGCGGAGGATGCAGTGACAGATATGGACGCGCAGGCTGCTTCCGGGGATGAGGATATGCCGGAAGCATCTGCGGCTGCGAATACAGAGGAGACGGCCGGTCCGGCCGATGCCGGCGATACAGAGGAAGCCGGCGAGGCTCCCGCGGCTGCGGAGGAAGAAGCGGTGCCTGAATACATGGCGATCGAGACGCGCACTCCGGAGAAGGGAATGGAGAAGGCGATCGAGAAGCTGAAAGCATATCATGCCCAGCACGACAGCCATAACCAGACGGTCAGGATCACCGGAAGCAAGCTGAGCAGCCGCGGCGTAGACGCGGTTACCGCTCAACTGACAGGCAGGGATCTGATCGTGGATGAGGCCGGCGATCTGAGCGGAGAAGAGCTGGAGAAGCTGGTCAGCCTGATGAAGACGGAAGAGAACCAGAACCACATGGCGGTGGTGCTCCTTGACAATCCGCGCCAGATGGAGGATCTTTATCAGAAATATCCGGAGCAGATGGGCAGCTTTACCCGGATCGACGGCGAACTGGTTCCGGAAGAGGTGGCGATCGGCAATGCCGTCATGGAGCAGGTAGAGGAGCAGGAACGGCTGGCCCGTAAGGAAGAGGAGGGACCGGAGGCGATCACTTCCACATCCGACGCGGACCGCAGCGCTGTGGTGGAACCGATGGAGCCGGAGCAGAGAGACGATGACCGCCGTCAGGAGATGGATGTTGATTCCTTTGCCCAGTATGCCTGCGATTACGCGGCGAGTATCGACTGCAGCATTACCGGCAAGAGCATGCTGGCCCTCTATGAGAGAGTGGAGCTGATGGAGGAGGACGGCGTTCCGCTGACGAAGGAGAACGCCGAGGCGATGATCGAGGAAGCCGCTGACCGCGCGGAGAAACCGTCCCTGGGACGCCTGATCACCGGCGTGTTCTCTGCCAAATACAATAAAGAAGGACTTCTGATCCTGCGCGAGGAACATTTTATATAAATGGAAGCGGCTTATGAAGATTCGACTGGTGGCGTTTGATCTGGATGGGACAGCGCTGGATGATGAGAAGAACCTGCCTGAGAGGAACCGCCTGGCGCTGACTGCTTGCGCGGAGAGAGGGATCCAGATCGTTCCCTGTACAGGCCGGCTGGCTGCCGGGATCCCGAAGGAGATCTTAGAGCTTGGCGTCCGTTACGCCATTACGGTCAACGGCGGCGCCATTGAGGATCTGCGTGAAGAGCGCACGCTGGATCTGCAGTTGGTCGAACGTGAGACGGCGCTGGCTGTCATGCGGCTGGCGATGGGCTGTCCGGGTATCATGTGCGACGCTTACGCGGACGGAAGAGGAATTTCCGAACCGAGGTATTATGATCATCTGGAACAGTTCGGGATCCCGCCCCAGATCGTGAAAATGATCCGGCAGACCCGTACGAAGGTTCCGGATATGCTGGAATATATCAGCCGCCCGCAGACAGTGGTGAATAAAGTTAACATGTATTTTTCGGATCTGCGGGAGAGGGAGCTTATGCGGGAGAAGCTGAAGCGTTTTCCGGACATTCTGGTCACTTCTTCCGTGGTGAATAATCTGGAGATCAATGGAGCGGGAGCCTCGAAAGGCCCCGCCCTTAAACGCCTGGCACAGTTTCTTGATATCGATATCACGGAGACGATGGCGTTCGGCGACGGCGGCAACGATTATTCGATGATCGAGGCCGCCGGGATCGGTATTGCCATGGGGAACGCGGAGGAAGAACTCAGGGCATCCGCGGATTATGTGACCGGCAGCAATAACGACGCCGGCGTAGCCCAGGCGATCGAGAAATTCATTCTGTCCGATTGACGGGGACTTGGAGCGTATATGGAATATTTTAGAGAAAACTGGCTGCAGATAACGATCGGCGCTTATCTGCTGGGTATGGTGCTCTACGGTCATTACCGGGGGCTTATCCGCCTGGCGGTCTCTATGGTGGCGCTGGTGGTTACGCTCGCGGCCGTTCATTTTGCCATGCCGTATGTGGGCACATTTATCAGGGAGAAAACTCCGGTTTACGGCTGGATCACGGACAGCGTCAGCGATGCGTTTGGCGTTAGCGAGGAGTCGTTTCCGGATATGCAGATGCCTGCGGCGCAGCGGCAGTTCATCGAAGGGCTGCGTCTGCCGGATGATCTGAAAGAGCTTCTTATTGAGAATAATAATAATACGGTCTATGATCTGCTTGGGGTAGACGCTTTTGCCGAGTATATCGGCAATTATCTGGCCAATGTGATCATCAATTTTGTCGGCTTTGTGGTTTTGTTCGTCCTGATCTATGTCTCGCTGAAGCTTCTGGCGGGGGCGCTCGATCTGGTGGCGAAGCTGCCGATCCTGTCCGGCATGAATCAGTTGGCCGGCGCGGTGCTGGGCGGTCTGCAGGGACTTTTTTTCCTGTGGCTGATGTTTCTGCCGGTTACGGCTTTTGCCGCGACATCCTGGGCGTCCGCCGTGCTCGATCAGATCGAGGCGAGTCCGTGGCTCTCGTTTCTCTACCATTATAATCTTGTCTCACGCCTGGCACTGGGGATCGTCAAGGGGATCATTTCATAAGAAGCGGAGTTTTTTGTTGATTTGCATATATATTATATTGAATAGACACAATTCACGGCAAAGAGGATCGGCCATTCTTTGCCGCGTCTGTCATGGAGCACAAAATATAGAGGAAAATACGGAAAATCCGCATATCTTGTGGTGCTAAAAAAAGCCTCAAAAATTGTTTAAAAAAGTAGCACAAATCCCTTGACATTTCCCTGGAAAAGATGGTATATTATAGTTCCACCGCTTAAGCGGGCAGCCGTGAATGGCGGTGAAAAAATTTTAAAAAAGTTGTTGACAAAGCTAACCTGGTGTGATATCCTAGGGAAGTTGCGGCGGAAGTCAGCAGCACACGGACCTTGACAATTGAAGACTGAACAGTATGCAGAACCCTGAAGATTCTTTTAAGAGAATTTCAGAAACATGTATGCGATAAGTATACGAACCAAACAACAGTAATCACGGGACAAGAAAGATTGATACCAGCGATGGAAGATCTTGGGTTCCTGGGATAGAAACACTTTTTATGAGAGTTTGATCCTGGCTCAGGATGAACGCTGGCGGCGTGCCTAACACATGCAAGTCGAACGGT
>CANPZZ010000004.1 GCA_947589125.1 uncultured Lachnospiraceae bacterium | reverse complement strand
AAGGGCAGCCAGTTCAAGCAGCCCTTACTTGAGTTCTCCGGCGCATGCGCAGGCTGCGGCGAGACTCCTTACGCGAAGCTGATCACCCAGCTGTTCGGCGATCGTATGTACATTGCCAACGCGACAGGATGCTCCTCCATTTGGGGCAACTCTTCACCGTCCACTCCTTACACGGCCAACGCCAAGGGACAGGGCCCGGCCTGGGGCAACTCCCTGTTCGAGGACAACGCGGAGTACGGCTTCGGTATGTTGCTGGCTCAGAACGCGATCCGCGATGAGCTGAAGGAGAAGGTTGAGACTCTGATCGCGAAGGACGAGGCTCCCGAGGCTGTGAAGGCGGCCGGCAAGGAATGGCTGGATACCTTCAGCGTGGGCGCTCTGAACGGAACCGCTACCGACGCTCTGGTAGAGGCTCTGAAGACCTGTGACTGCGATACGGCCAAGTATCTGGTCGCCAACGCGGACTTCCTGGCGAAGAAATCCCAGTGGGTATTCGGCGGCGACGGCTGGGCCTATGATATCGGCTTCGGCGGCGTAGACCATGTACTGGCGTCCGGCAAGGACATCAACGTCATGGTATTCGATACCGAGGTTTACTCCAATACCGGCGGCCAGTCCTCCAAGGCGACCAAGACCGGCGCTGTGGCTCAGTTCGCTGCAGGCGGCAAGGAGACCAAGAAGAAAGACATGGCTTCCATCGCCATGAGCTACGGATATGTGTATGTCGCTCAGATCTCCATGGGCGCCGACATGGCTCAGACCATCAAGGCGATCGCGGAGGCCGAGGCTTATCCGGGACCGTCCCTGATCCTGGCATACGCTCCGTGTATCAACCACGGCATCAAGAAGGGCATGAGCAAGGCTCAGACCGAGGAGAAGCTGGCGGTAGAGACCGGTTACTGGAACAACTTCCGCTTCAATCCGGCTGCGGAGAACAAGTTCACTCTGGACAGCAAGGAGCCGAAGATGGAAGGCTATCAGGATTTCTTAAAGGGCGAGGTCCGTTACGCGTCTCTGGCCATGAAGAATCCGGAGAGAGCTGCGAAGCTGTTTGCCAAGAACGAGGCAGAGGCCAAGGAGCGTTACGATTACCTGAAGAAGCTGATCGGATTGTACGGAGCGGAATAATCCGAAGAAGAGAGTTCCGAAGAGAAGTACAGTTGCGGGAAGCATCAGATGTATGCGGTGCCCAAGCGGCACCAGATACGCGGTATATCGTGATCGTGCAGACGATCATACAGCGGGAGCGTCGGGAAACCGGCGCTCCTTTTAAGTGCGTCAGTATGCAGGCAGAATGCCATGCTGTATTTCCATGCAGAAAGGGCGATGGCGGCACGCTTTCTGTATTTCCATGCGAGCAGGGTGCCAGTGACGTCCTGCTCGTATTATGTCTGCCAGCGGACTATTCATGAGAAAAGCATTGCATTTCTGTAGAGAATATGACATAATTTAGTTAGTTTCTTATGCCGCCTGCCAGATGGAAATCAGCAATGGAACAGGCTTCGCGGGGAATCGGTTATGGTGAGATGGCGGCGGTGGATCAGAGTGCGGAACCGCGGAGAGGAAATCGCGGGAACCCGCTAATAGGAATAAGCAGGAGGCAGATATGACGATCAAAAAGATGCGCAACGGCGATGAACTGACAATAGCGCTGATCGGGCGCCTGGATACGAATACGGCTCCCGATCTGGAGATGGAATTGAAGAGCGGTCTCGGGAATGTAAAGAGTCTGGTCTTTGACATGGAGCGGCTGGAGTATGTATCTTCAGCCGGGCTGCGTGTTCTTCTCTATGCTCAGAAGGTGATGAACCGTCAGGGTGGGATGAAGATTTGTCATGCGAATGAGATGATCATGGAAGTGTTTGATATCACCGGCTTTACTGAGATCCTCACGATCGAGTAGACCGGCGTGAGCGTGCGAAAGGGTGTGAAATCGTATGGAGACCAATAAGATTGCGGTTAACGATCATGGAATCGGCAGGAAGCAGGCGTTCGATGAACTGGAGAAATTTGCCAGTTATCAGGAACTGAACCATAAGGAGACGCTGCGGCTGCGGCTTCTGGCGGAGGAGATGCTGGGAATGCTGGGCGGTATTGTCGGAGATTACGGCGCATATTTCTGGATCGAAGGCGAGAGGAAGAACGTGGCTCTGCATCTGGACGCTTATGTGGAAATGGATATTGACAAGAAAGAGGAGCTTCTGGCTGTGTCCAGTTCCGGGAAGAATATGGCTGCGAAGGGCCTGATGGGACACATCCGGGATATGATGGAGAACTACCTTCTGAATTATGACGATATCAGTCAGTACGCGGCGGACAGCGGCATGAGCCTGATGCCTTTTGATGATTACGGCATGATGAGCGCCGGTATGGACTGGGCGAATTCCCGCTGGTCTCTGGACCGCTATCGCGACGATGTGGAGGCGCATCATTCTGACGACGCCGCGGCGGAGGAAGCATGGGACGAGCTGGAGAAGTCCATCGTGGCGAAGCTGGCCGACGATGTGCAGGTCGGGATCCGTTCTGATAAGGTAGAACTGGTGATCCGGAAGAAATTCTGAATGGACGACAGAGAGGCAGGACTCTCGGAAAGTTCTGCCAGCCTATAGATTGAGGAGTGCTGAGGGAGGGAGAGATCCCGGCAGCGGGCGATCATGTCTGCGCCGGGGTCTTTTCTTTGCGTTAATATGCTGTAAAACAGCCGTGATGCTTCTTTTGTGCTATGTTGGTACGTAAAAGCGGCAGCAGTGCGTAAAGACGACGGCTGTATGAAAAGCGGCAGCGGTATATAGAAGCGACAGCGGTGCTGCGCTTGTACTATGTCAGTATGCAGCAGACGCACGGGGTGACTTCATAAATACGTAAGAATTCTGTAATTGATTTTCGGAAGGCAGTGTGGTATAAGTGTATTAATCGTATTAGTACAGTTAAATATGAGCGGGACGTCACTGACGTTCTGCCCGCATGGAAATACAGGCGGGGCGTCGCTGGCGCACTGCCTGCATGAAAATACGAAGACCGCCGCTGCTGGGCGGGGAAAGGAGGGAGCAGGATATGATCTTACTGGACTATCGGGACCGGAGACCGATCTATGAGCAGATCGTGGAGCGGTTTGTGGAGCTGATGGTAACGGGAGTGATGCCCCAGGACAGCCAGATGCCGTCGGTGCGCTCCATGGCCGTGGAGCTTTCGATCAATCCGAATACGATCCAGCGGGCCTACGCGGAGCTGGAGCGGCAGGGATATATTTATTCGGTCAAGGGCAAGGGCAGCTTTGTCGCGGAGAACCGGCATATCATGGAACGGCGCGGCGAGGAGATGCTTAAGGAGTTCAAGACGCTGGCTGAGCAGGCCAGGAGCCTGGGGTTAGAGAAGGAGCGGCTGCTTGCGGTTATCAGCGAGGTATATGAGAAGACAGCAGTGGAACAGCCGGGTATTGGCAGAACGCAGCTGCAGCCGGGGCAGGCGAAAGCTGATGAAGCCGGTTATGGCAAGGAACTGCGAGAGGAGGGAGAGACATCATGATAGAGGCCAGGAACCTGACGAAGCGGTTCGGCGATATCGTGGCCGTGGACCATATCAACGCCACGATCAAAGACGGCAGCGTCTTCGGCCTGATCGGCACCAACGGCGCGGGTAAGAGTACATTCTTACGCATGATGAGCGGGGTGCTGCGGCCGGATGAGGGCAGTGTAACCATAGATGGAAAAGAGGTTTACGAGGATATACAGGTTAAAAGCCGGTTCTTCTACATTTCCGACGACCAGTATTTCTTCAGCAATTCGACGCCGGAGGAGATGATGAACTTCTACCGGGCCGTGTATCCGAAGTTTAATAAGGAGAGGTTCATCCATCTGATGGAGAGCTTCGGCCTGGACAGGCGGCGGAAGATCAATACTTTTTCCAAAGGAATGAAGAAGCAGGCGGCGGTGATCTGCGGGGTCTGCGCCGGAACGGACTATCTGTTCTGCGACGAGACGTTCGACGGGCTGGACCCGGTGATGCGCCAGACCGTGAAGAGCATTTTCATGGGGGACATGCAGGAGCGGAACATGACGCCGATCATCGCGTCCCATAACCTGCGGGAGCTGGAGGATATCTGCGACCATGTGGGTCTGCTTCACAAGGGCGGCATATTGCTCTCGAAGGATCTGGATGATATGAAGCTGAATCTTCACAAGATCCAGTGCGTGCTGCAGCCGGGAAGAAAGGCGGAGGATATCCAGGGGCTTGAGATCATTAATTCCGAGGAGCGGGGCAGTCTTCTGACGCTGACCGTACGGGGAAGCCGGGATCAGGTGGAGGCGGCCATGCACAGCTGCGAGCCTATTTTCGCGGAGATCATACCGCTCTCCCTGGAGGAGATATTTATCAGTGAAACGGAGGTGGCCGGATATGACATCAAGAAACTTGTGCTTTAAGCTGATGCGGGAAGATCTGAAGCGCAGGCTGTGGACGGTTGCATGGAGCATCGTCAGCATGGTATTTTCGCTGATCGTTCCTATAGCCGTGAACTGCAGCAATTTTACGAGAAAGCAGGCGGACATGTCCATATCCCAGCAGTTTACGCAGATCCGGCGTATTGTGGAATCGCTGTGGTTCAATATTCCCGTGATCGTTGTGCTGATGATTACGGCAGTTCTCTGGGCGGTCAGCGGGTATCAGTACCTGCATAACCGGCAGAAAGTGGATTTCTATCACAGCATCCCGGTGAAGCGTCACCAGCTTTTTCTGGCGGCGTACTTAAACGGCATCCTGGTGCCGCTTGTCTGCTACGGGCTGGCCCAGGCGGCGGCCATTGGCTTCCTTCTGTCGGCGGGGATCGGATTTGACCGGATCGGCAGCCTGCCGTGGCAGAGCCTTCTGATCAATTCGGTCTACTACTGCCTGATCTATACCACCGTGATCATCGCCATGATGATGACCGGCCATGTGGTGGTGGCGCTTCTTGGAGCGGGCGTGTTCTTCGGCTACGGACCGGCTGTAGTTGTCCTGGGAGAAGTGTTCTGCGAGACCAATTTTCGCACCTGGATCTACGGGCTGGGAATAACGGACACAGCGGACCGGCTTTTCATGCGGCTTTTGCGGTACACGTCGCCGTTTAGCAATTATATTCTGGCCCTGAATGATTTCGCGGACAATGAATGGAGCCTGTGGCGGGCCCTGCCGGTGGCTCTGGTGACGGCGGCGCTTGCGCTGGTTGCCTACGGTTTGTACCGGCTGCGGGCCTCGGAGGCGGCCGGGCGGGCCATGGCCTTTGATAAGACGAAGGCAGTGATCCGGATTCTGATCGCGATTCCGGTTGGCATAGCCGGCGGAATGTTTTTCGGATCCTTTGCCGAGGGCGTTGGCTGGCTGGCGTTCGGTACGGTCTGCGGCGTTCTGCTGACCCATTGCCTGATGGAGATCATTTACCATTTCGATTTCCGGAAACTTTTCGCCGACCGCTATCAGCTAGTGCTCTGCGCGGTGATCGCGATCGTGGTCAATATAGGAGGATACTACGATCTGTTCGGCTATGACAGCTGGTATCCGAAGGCGGATGAGATCGTGGATGCGGCGGTGTATGATCCAAGCGCGGCGAACTGGGTCTCCTACGGGAACGTGGTATTTGAGAAAGCAGGAATCTATTCAGACTATGTGGAAGAGGCCATCCGGGACACCGGAAGGGAGTATGACGGGCACTATGCCTGGAGTTATGGCAGCAGCAATGATTACCGGATGACGCATATGAAACTGACGGACGCCTATACGGTGTCGGAACTGGCAAGACGCGCCGCGGAACAGGAGAAGCTCAAGCGTTTTGACCAAAGTTATGACCGGCGTTACCGGTCGGTCTATCTGCGTGTGAAGCTGAAAAACGGCAGGCAGGTCTACCGCCATTATAATTGTGTAGAGAATACCGGCGAGAGTGAGAAACTGTATAATTCCATCGTGGAAAGCCAGGAGTATAAGCAGGCGGTCTATCCGATCATGAATCAGACGGCGGAGGAGACCGCGGCGGTCTACTTTATGCAGAACGGTTCCGATTCCGGCTCCGAAACTGCCGGGGAATTTGACGGGACGGGCGGCTCCGCGCAGGATGATTCCGGTTCCGGCACTGCCGTAAGGCTTGACGCGGCGGGACGGGAAGAGCTGCTTGCGGCGTTTAAGCAGGATATGCTGGATCAGACGACCGACGCCATGGAGCATGAACTTCCGATTGGTACGATCCAGTTCCGGACCCGGGATCATGAGGAAGCCGTCCGGTACAATAACGCGCTTCAGGAAGCGGCTCCTGATATCGGCTATGATATCGGCGGTCTGGTCGGGAGAAACGTCTATCCGGTGTATCCGTCCTTTGCGCGGACTCTTAAGCTTCTTGAGGAAACAGGGGTGGAGATCCGGACGCTGGCGGATGAGGATATTATTGGTATCGATATCTATTATTACGGGGAGAGATACCGTCAGATGGCGGAGCCGGTGTATACGGAAGCAGCGTATGCGGAGATTGCGGACACGGCGGATACGGTGAAGGCTGAGGTTACGGACGCGGCGGACGGGGAAGCAGCAGATGCAGAGTCTGAGGCGGATGCTGAGGACACTGGCGCCGGAGAAGGGGAGGCTGCAGAAACACTGCCCGATCAGAAGGTACCGGCAGCCAAGGAGACTTCTCTGGATTATGACGGCGAGGTCAAGTACGAGGATCCGGAGGATATCCGGGCGCTGGCGCCGGGGCTTGTCTATTCGGAGTACGTCTGGATGAATTCGGATCATTATGACCGCGGCAATCTGGCTGATGGCGTAAATGTGACCGTGCGGCTCCGCCGGAATGGGACACGGAAATCGGCTGCCGGAGAGTACAAAGGCCAGTGGACGGAAGAGCTGGACTGCGAGATCGATCTGACGAAGCTGTCGGAGGAGACAAGACAGAAGTACGGTTTGTGGAACTAGGGCAGGCCCGCGATTATCTGTAAGCAGCCGTCCGGGCTGGAAATAAATCAGACCGGACGGCCGCTTTTTTGAGCTCTGCATTGACATTTCCACGTAAAAAAGGTAATATATAGAAAAAGACAAGGGGGTATATTCATCATGGCATTTATTGACTTTGACGATATCAGCAAGACTCTGGCAGGCAAGGGCAAGGAAGCCGCCCAGAAGGCCAAGGACGTGGCGGAGATCGTTCAGCTGAAGGCCCAGGCTACATCCGAGAAGAACAAAGTGAAAGCACTTTACACGGCGATCGGCCAGCTTTATTACAAGAACCATAAGGACGATGCGGACGACGAGTACCAGTCTATTGTGGACGAGATTACGAAGACGCTGGCGACGGTTTCCGAACTTCAGGAAAAGGTCCGCAAGCTGGACGGCAGCGTGGTCTGCCCCTCCTGCGGCGCGGTGATCAAGAAGGGCAACTCCTTCTGCGGCAAGTGCGGCGCCGCGGCTCCGGAGCCTGCGGCGGAAGAAGCGGCTGAGGAAGCTGTGGAAGAGGCGGCTGAAGAAGCTGCTGAAGAAACCGGCGATGAGACTGAGATCGTTGAGGATGAACTGGAAGCGGTAGAGGAGGCAGTCGAGGAAGCCGCGGAAGTGGCGGAAGAAGCCGCGGATGAAGTGAAGAACGAAGTTTACGGAGAATAAAGGAAACTGCCGGATAGAGAACCAGTAAAAAAGATAAGAGACCGAGAGAAAAAAGACTCTGACGAGCGTAATATCACGCCTGTCAGGGTCTTTTGCGCCGTTATTTCAGATGAGATTGTCCGAAAGGAGTCTGTACGGCCGGGGCAGAATTTCCATGATCCGGCCCGGCCGGACTACGTCAGTATGCGTATGCGCATAGAGCGCCAGTGACGCTCTGCTTGTATTTCCGCGCAGGAATGAGACATGCTTTCTGCGATTCATTTCCCGGAATCTTCCTTCCCAAGAATATATGTGAATACGCCGCATCCCGCGGCAAGCACAAGCCCCAGGATGATCTGTCCCGCGGTCAGGCTGCCTATCTGCCCGAACAGCCCTGTATTGTAGAAAATGGCGAACGGCGACGCGATGATCAGACCCAGGATCGCGCAGTAGGTGGTGACGCTGTATTTCTCAAACAGAAAGGTGATCAGTTTGGCGATCAGGATGATTCCCAGCAGGACGCCGATGCTGAAAGGCAGCAGCAGGATCCCGGCCGAGAACATGCCGCCGATATCAAAATGGCGCAGCGCTTCCAGAAATGCTTTGATCGTGTTGATAATGCCGTAATAGTAGCCCAGGATCATCATGACCAGGGAGCCGCTGACGCCGGGGATCACCATGGTGGCAGACGCGATGACGCCGACAAAGAACAGGGCGATAAGCGTTCCCGGGGTCGCTGTAAAGGTCCGCAGGACCTCGTCGTCCGCGTTCAGCATGGGCAGGAAGACCGCCACACAGAACAGGATCACGAAGGCGAGAACGCCGGCGATACCGATGGATGACGCGGTGCGCTTCATTTCCCCTTTCAGGGAGAGGAAAAGTGTGGGCAGTCCGCCCAGAATCAGTCCGACGAAGGCCATACAGGTAACAAAGGTGTGCCTGCTCAGAAGAAATTCAATGGCGTAGGTGAAGCCCACGATGCCTAAAGCGCAGCCGGCGAGCAGGGGCAGCAGGGTCTTTACGCTTGCCTTCCAGTCCTTCAAAAGATTGGAGACTGCCGCGATGATCTTGTCGTAGATGCCCAGCGATACGGCCATGGTACCGCCGCTGACGCCGGGGATGATATTGGCGATACCGATGAAGATACCTTTTATGATGTCCAAAACTGCTGTCATTTTTGAATCCTCTTTCTTTTCTGCATTTCTTCGATATACGTTGGCGCGTCTTTTCCGCCCGCAGACCGTTTCGGAATGCCTGGGAACATTTCTTATCCGGCCGGAACGGAGGTATTCGGCTTTCCAGATGATTATAATTTGCCGGATCCGATATGTCAACCGTCTTTGGTGCGGGCGCGGGGCGGAGAATGGCGCGGTCATGGGCGAAGAGAGCGTTTGGGGCTTTCCGAAAATGCCGGTGAAGAAGAATGGACGGCCGTGTCCGGGACAATGACCGAATATGGTCATGCTTTTTTATGTTATATTTTGGCGTTTTTTGCGTTTTATAGATAGTGCTCTCCGGAGGAACACATACCATATGAAAAGAGGTGATGCGATGCAGCTTTTCTTCTTCATCATGAATAACTGACTGATATTCTTCAATAGGGAGAGGCCTGCCCGGATGCAGGTCTCTTTCCTGTTTCTGTACGAGCGGAACATTGGGGATACTTTGCCCGTATTTCCAGGCAGACAAAGCGCCTGTGGCATTCTGTCTGCATTGCGTCGGCATGCAAAACGCGTCGGTGACGCAGTCATGTGAAATTTTCACATACTTATTGATTCTGCAATCCGCCTGTGATAGACTGTGAGAAGCAAATTAAACAGGAGGGTTATTTCCATATGAGTAAAAATCAATCCTTAGATACGATCTGTATTCAGGGCGGCTGGCAGCCGAAGAACGGCGAGCCCAGAGTGCTGCCGATCTACCAGAGCACAACGTTCAAATACGAGACCAGCGAGCAGATGGGCCGTCTGTTCGATCTGGAAGAGAACGGTTATTTCTATACCAGACTGGCCAATCCGACCAACGACATCGTAGCGGACAAGATCTGCAGGCTGGAGGGCGGCGTGGCCGCGATGCTTACGTCTTCCGGCCAGGCGGCCAATATGTTCGCGATCATCAATATTTGTTCCAAGGGCGACCATGTGGTCAGCGCCGCCACGATCTACGGCGGCACTTCGAACCTGCTGACAGTGACGCTTAAGCGCTTCGGCATCGAGTGTACGCTGGTTGATCCGGATGCGCCGGAGGAGGAGCTGGAGAAAGCGTTTCAGCCCAACACGAAGGCGGTCTTCGGCGAGACCATTGCCAACCCGGCCCTGGTGGTGCTGGATATCGAGAAATTCGCCCGCCTGGCCCACAAGCACGGCGTGCCGCTGATCGTTGACAATACCTTCGCTACCCCGATCAACTGCCGGCCCTTTGAGTGGGGCGCGGACATCGTGACTCATTCCACGACCAAATACATGGACGGCCACGCGATGACTGTGGGCGGCTGCATCGTGGACAGCGGCAATTTCGACTGGGACGCTCACGCGGACAAATTCCCGGGGCTGACCACGCCGGATGAATCGTACCATGGCGTCGTTTACACGAAGAAATTCGGCAAAGCCGGATACATTACCAAGGCTACTGCCCAGTTGATGCGGGACATGGGACCAATCCAGGCGCCCCAGAACGCATTTCTGCTGAACGTAGGCCTGGAGACACTGCATCTGCGGATGCCAAGGCACTGCGAGAACGCCCTGAAGGTGGCGCAGTACTTAAAGAGCCGCAGCGACGTGGCCTGGGTGAACTATCCGGGACTTGAGGGTGATAAATACTATGATCTGGCGCAGAAATATATGCCGAACGGCACCTGCGGCGTCATTTCCTTCGGACTGAAGGGCGGAAGGGCCGCGGCGGCGGAGTTCATGGACAAGCTGAAGCTGGCGGCGATCGTGACCCATGTGGCGGATGCCAGGACGTCGGTGCTGCATCCGGCCAGTCATACCCACAGGCAGTTAAGCGACGAACAACTGGTGGAAGCCGGCGTGGATCCGGCGATGATCCGGCTGAGCGTGGGGATCGAAGGCGTGGAGGATATCATTGCCGACATAGAACAGGCGCTGGAAGCTTAAAGAAATTGTGGCGCCCGGCGACGCCGGCGCATGGACTGTATCTGCGTCCGGTGAGAGCCGGGTGTTGGTGAAAGGGCAAACCGGCTCCGGCCGGAGAAGGGATGGATATGGATAAGAAGAGATTCAGCAGGCCGGTGGATTTAAAGCAGATACAGATCACCGACGTGTTCTGGCAGCGGGAGCAGGAACTGGTGCGCACAGAGGTGATCCCCTATCAGTGGGAGGCGTTGAATGACCGGGTAGAGGGAGCGGCTCCCAGCTACTGCATGCATAATTTCCGGGCCGCGGGGCGGCTGATGCGCGAGAAGAAAACAGCAGGCGCGTCCTTCGCGGCGCCGGCCTATTCGTACCGGGGCTTCAACGTGCTGCCGGAAGATCCGGCGAAACCGGATCCGGACAAGTTCTATGGCTTTGTCTTTCAGGATACGGATTTCAGCAAATGGATCGAAGCCGTGGCTTATACGCTGACCTGGCATCCGGATCCGGAGCTGGAGCGGATCGCCGATGAAGCCATCGATGTGGTCTGTGCGGCCCAGTGGGAGAACGGATATCTGGACACCTACTATATTTTAAGCGGTATGGACCGGTCCTTTACGAATCTGAAGGATCACCATGAGCTGTATTGCCTGGGACATCTGGCGGAGGGAGCCGTGGCTTACTATCAGGCTACCGGGAAGGATAAGCTTCTGAAGGCGGCCTGCCGGTTTGCCGATTATGCGGCTTCTGTTTTCGGGCCGGAAGAGGGCAAACGCAAAGGATATCCCGGCCATGAGATCGCAGAAATGGCACTTGTAAGGTTATATGAGGTTACAGGTTGTGAGAAATACCTGCGGCTGGCGGAATTTTTCCTGGATCAGAGAGGAACGGAACCGCATTATTTCATTGAGGAAGAGAAAGAGCGGTGGCTCTATGAGCAGGGAGAGAAGAGCGGCGCAGGCGGAGAAGACGACATAAAGTCAGGAGACGGCCCGGCGGGTTCGGAAACGTCTGATGAGAAAGCTGCGGAAAGCGCTTGCGATGCAGCGGAGATGGAAGCCTCCGAAAGCACTGCGGAGGCAGAGTGCGCGGAAAATGCACAGAAGGCGGGCAGGAAAGCCACACGGGAATTCCCTGCCAGGATCCGCGCTCTGACTTCCGCCAATTACGCTTATTATCAGGCCCATCAGCCGGTCCGCAATCAGTCGGAGGCGGTGGGCCACGCGGTGCGGGCCGGATATCTGTATTCCGGCATGGCCGACGTGGCGAGGCTTGCGGAGGATGAAGCGATGTTCGCGGCCTGCGAGCGCCTGTGGGACAGCATTGTGAAGGAAAAGCTGTATATCACCGGCGGCGTGGGCGGCACCAGCCACGGGGAGGCATTTTCCTACCCCTACGATCTGCCCAATGACGCGGCTTACTCGGAGACCTGCGCGGCCATCGCCCTGGCGTTCTTCGCCCGGCGGATGCTGCAGATCCGGCCGGATAGCCGGTACGCGGATGTGATGGAGCAGGCGCTTTACAATACGGTGCTTGCGGGCATGGCGCTGGACGGCAGGAGCTTCTTCTATGTGAATCCGCTGGAGGTGAAGCCGGAAGCCTGCCGCAAGGACAGCCGTCTGGATCATGTGAAGCCGGTGCGCCAGAAATGGTTCGGCTGCGCCTGCTGTCCGCCGAATCTGGCGCGGATCGTCAGTTCCGTGGGCGCTTACGCCTATACGGAAAATGAGGATACGCTGTGGTTCCACTTGTATATGGGCGGCCGGGTGACGAAGATGGTTCGGGTCGGAGAGAATCCGGGTTCGAAAGCTGGCGGCGAATCGGAGGAAGTTTTTCATGCCGGTTCGGAAAATGCTGCTGCATGTGCGGCAGCAGCGGACGGTGCGCCGCATACGGCCCGGATCACGCTTCAGGTGGAGACCGGAATACCGTGGGACGGAAATGTGAAGATAACGGTCTGTGAGGCGGGAATCGAAACCGCCGCTTCCAGCGCAGCCGCATCCGGCACAGTGCCGGGCGGCGCGGATCCATGCGGTGTGCCGGGCAAAACGGCCGCGTGTACGCTGGCTCTGCGCATTCCCGGCTGGAGCGGGGAGTGGCACGCGGATGTCGTCTGCGGCGGGAAGAAGCAGGAGATATCGCGGATCGAGGACGGATATCTGTATGTAACCGGTTCCTGGCAGGCGGGCGATTCCATTTCCCTGGAATTCCCGATGGACGTTCATATGAAGGCCGCCGACCCGCGGGTGCGCGAGGATCTGGGACGCGTGGCGTTCGTGCGCGGACCGGTCACGTATTGCGCTGAGGAAGCGGATAACGGGAAGGATCTGCATCTGTACCGGGTGGATACGGCGAGAATTGGTTATGACGAAGAGGGGAAAAATATGTCCGATGAGAGCGGGAGCGGCGTGGCTTCAAAGCCCGGCAGCGGCGTCCGCGTCGAGATGACGGATCGGCTGGGACATCCGATGGCTGTCCTGAAGGTTCCGGCGAAGAAGCTGGTTCCGGCGGAATGCGGTTCCCTCTATCGCGATTACGCGCCGCCTGTCGAGGAAGATGAGGTCCTTACGCTGATTCCCTACTATGCGTGGGCGAACCGCGGAGAGGGCGAGATGACCGTGTGGCTGCGGGTGTAGAGGCTTGCGGATATTTAGAGATAAGTGAATTGCAGGCAGCGGCAAAAGCGGGAGGTTATGACAGCAATCTGCCGCGGAGAACCGTGGTCAGATAGCTGTAAAAAATGGGAAGCTGCAGCAGAGGTCTCTCGGAGATATGCCGGCGCCTGCCGGACTGCAGCGAATCTCAGTAAATTAATAGCGGTGGTTTACAGAAGAAAAGCCGCGGTCAGACCGCGGCAAAAACGGAATACAGCATTTGCATCAGAAAAGAGGCAGAATATTCATGACGATCAAAGAAATGAAGATCGGGGAGAGCGCCGTCATCGACGTGGTAGGCGGCGAAGGCGCGCTCAGACAGCATTTTCTGGATATGGGCGTCATCCCCGGCGCTGAGGTGACAGTGGTGAAGTTCGCTCCGATGGGCGATCCGGTGGAGCTGCGGATTCACGGTTATGAACTGACCCTGCGCCTGGACGATGCGGCCCAGATCACGGTAAGCGGCGTCCGGGCAGCAAAGGAGGATGCGGCGGGCGAAGCCGGAAAAGCGACGGACGCGGGCCGGAAGACGAAGAAACGTTCCGTGGCCCATCCGTATTTCGGCGAGCCCGGCGTCCATCACGAGAAGCAGACGGAAAATCCCCTGCCGGACGGACATATCCTGACATTCGCGCTGGTTGGCAACCAGAACTGCGGCAAGACGACGCTTTTCAACCGGCTGACCGGCGCCAATCAGCATGTGGGCAATTTCCCGGGCGTTACGGTGGACCGGAAGGACGGCGCGATTCTGGGCCATCCGAAGACGTCGATCACCGACCTGCCGGGCATCTATTCCATGTCGCCGTACTCCAGCGAGGAGGTGGTATCCCGGAATTTCGTTCTGAAGGATGAACCGGACGCGATCATTAATATTGTGGACGCCACCAACATCGAGCGGAACCTGTATCTGACCATGCAGCTTCTGGAAATGAACCGGCCCATGGTGGTAGCGCTGAACATGATGGACGAGCTGACCGGCAACGGCGGCTCCATCGACGTCAACGCCATGGAGGCCCAGTTAGGCGTCCCGGTGGTACCGATCTCCGCGGCCAAGAATAAAGGTATCGAGGAGTTGGTGACCCACGCCCTTCATATCGCCAAATACCAGGAGAAACCGCAGCGGTATGATTTCTGTTCCAAGGATGATTTCGGCGGAGCGGTTCACCGCTGTCTCCATGCGGTGGTCCATCTGATCGAGGATCACGCGGAGAACGCCGGGATCCCGGTGCGGTTTGCCGCCAGCAAGGCCATTGAAGGCGATCAGCTGATCATCGACCAGCTGGCGCTGGATCAGAATGAGAAAGAACTTCTGGAGCATATCACGCTCCAGATGGAGGCGGAGCGCGGCCTGGACCGCAGCGCCGCCATCGCGGACATGCGCTTCCGCTTCATCGAGAAGGTCTGCGAGGAATGCGTCAATAAACCGCACGAGAGCAAAGAACATGTGCGCAGCGAGAACCTGGACCGGATCCTGACGGGACGTTACACGGCGATCCCCGTATTTGTCTGCATCATGGCCGCGGTCTTTTATCTGACGTTTAATGTGATCGGCGCATGGCTCCAGGGACTTCTGGAGATTGCGATCGCCGCGCTTACGGATATTACGGCAAAGGCTATGGCGACAGCCGGAGTTAATGAGGTGCTTCAGGACCTGGTGCTTTCCGGCATCTTCGAGGGCGTCGGCAGCGTCTTAAGTTTCCTGCCGATCGTGGTCACCATGTTCTTCTTCCTGTCGCTTCTGGAGGACAGCGGATACATTGCCAGAGTCGCGTTCTTTATGGATAAACTGCTGCGCAAGATCGGTCTTTCCGGCCGCAGTATCGTGCCGATGCTGATCGGCTTCGGCTGCACGGTGCCGGCGGTCATGGCGACCCGCACGCTTCCCAGCGAGAGGGACCGCCGCATGACGATCCTGCTGACGCCGTTCATGAGCTGCACCGCCAAACTGCCGATCTATGCGTTCTTTGTCAACGCGTTCTTCCCGGGAAAGGGCGGATTTATCATGACCGGTCTGTATCTGTTCGGGATCGTTGTGGGGATCCTGGACGCGTTCCTCTATAAGAAGGTACTCTTTAAGGGCGAGGCGGTCCCCTTCGTGATGGAACTGCCCAACTACCGCCTGCCCAGCGCCAGAAGCACAATGCAGCTGATGTGGGAGAAGGCGAAGGATTTCTTAGAGAAGGCGTTTTCCGTGATCCTGGTGGCGACGGTGGTCGTATGGTTCCTGCAGAGCTTTAACCTGCGGTTTAATCTGGTGGAGGATTCGGCAGACAGCATCATGGCGATGCTGGCCGGCGTCCTGGCCCCGCTCTTTAAGCCGCTGGGTCTGGGCGACTGGCGGATCTGCACGTCGCTGATCAGCGGCTTCATGGCGAAGGAGAGCGTGGTCTCCGTGCTGGAGGTGCTCTTCGGCGCCCAGGGCGGCATCACGGCTGTTCTCGGAACGGCGGAAGCCGGCGCGCTTCTGATCTTCAGCCTTCTCTACACACCCTGTGTGGCCGCCGTCGCGTCCATCAAGCGGGAGCTGGGCGGCAAATGGGCCATCGGCGTGGTCGTGTGGCAGTGCGTGGTGGCGTGGTGCTGCGCGCTGGCGTTTAAGATTGTGTGCGGGGGGATCCTGTAGAAAAAACGTTATATTCAGCAGAAGCGAGTCGTAACACCGGAGAACAGTTCTGAAATCAGAGAGGAAAGTGCAGACATAGAATGGATGCTTATGTGTATCGGAAAATAAAACAGGCCATTCAGGAAGACGGCACGATAATGTTTGTTGGTGCCGGTATTTCTGCATGGTCGGGGATACCGGGGTGGAGCAGGCTTCTGCAGGATATGTCAGATTTTGTGGAGAGTTGTGGCGGAGATACCCGCGGAATTCAGAAATACGCGAAAAGCGATCCATTGTTAGCAGCAGGACTCGTGAAGGATCAGCTGACGAAGGAGCAATATAGTAGTTTTCTGAAGAAAGAGATGCATACTGAGGATGCGTTTCCATCAGAGATCCATCGCCTTATCTTGAAGCTTGGGATTTCTTGTTTCGTTACTACGAATTATGACCATCTTCTGGAAAAGGCCGTAGCGGAAGAAACAGGACATACCTATAAAGTCATTACAAATACGGAACCGCAGCAGTGTGCGAATATTTGTTCTGTCAAAAGCAGAAAATTTATTTTTAAGGCCCATGGAGATATCGGTAATGTAGATAGTATTGTGCTGACAAATGCTGACTACAGGGCAGGGAAATGTATAAAAACGGGAAAAGATACCATGCCTACAGGACGCTGGAAACGCTTCTTCTGACCAGAAATGTTATTTTCATCGGATATGGACTGATGGATCCGGATTTTCGCGGAATTTTGGATTGCTTCCGCAACGACTTTAAAGAAAGTGTAATAGAAATGTCGGCTAATGTAAAGCTTTACATTAGCCGATATCATTAATGTCCTCCTGTTTGGTGGCAGGAGGCTTGTGAAAGAAGAGGATCTGGAAGATGAAACGCCCCGCGCCATGTATAAGACAGATGGGAAACTCCATGAAGAGGAACGGGATATGTACCGGGATTATTTCTATTATGCCTGCAAACATCGTCTCCACATCGACGGCAAACGCTGTGACGGTGTGTCTATTGTCCAAACGATTCGGTTGGCGCTGGAGCATTTTGGAATGGTTGAATCCTGATTGTTTTGCCTATGGAGAACTGAGTTATGAATAGATTTATTCGAGAAAATGTTTCGTTTGTCATTACCGTTGCAGATGGGAAAAAGAATAACGAGGGTTCACGTTTTCTAACCCTCCGAATATAACTTTGGAGGAATGAAATGGAAAACAAAATCAAGTATGTGCAGTTGTCTTCTGACGACAAGGAAAAATGCGCTGTCTTTGAAAAAATGATGGCTGCTTATGTCAAAGAACTGGACGAGCATGGACACGACCCGATGCCGGAGGGGTTCCTGCAAAAATGGATCAAGAGTATCCTATCCATGCAGGGACCGTCTGACCGCCATCTGGAGCTTTGCTATGACGGCGAGACACTGATCGGTTTTCTTTACGGAAAAATCGACCATGAGGATCACAAAGGCTTCATTAAACCGGGGTACGGCTGCATTAGGGAATTTTATGTGAAACCGGAGTGTCGCCGCAGAGGTTATGGCCGGGCGATGTACCGGCGGCTGGAATGGCTGTTTACCAATGACGGCGCGGATAAAATGTATCTGACGGCTGATCCGGTTACAGGAAGACCATTTTGGGAAGCAATGGGCTTTTTAGCGACAGGTGAGCGGTCGCCGGAGAATAAGATGGAAATATACGAAAAGTCTGTGTTGTTCGACTCAAGCGGGAGAGAAAAGCTCGTGCCGCTTACTGAAGAAACTGCCGCAGAAATAGGCGGCTGGAGGTATGAAAGTCCGTATGACGCTTATAGCTTCAGGGGAGATGCAGACAGCTGGCTTATGGATAGGTCAACATGGGGGACAGAACAGTTTTGTCTGGCAGACGGCGACCGGGTCATTGGTCAGGTGGCTTGTCAGAAGGACGGCGATGATCTGTGGGTCGGCTGGTCAATGGCTCCGCGGCTGTGCGGAAAAGGCAATGGAGCCGTGTTTGTAATATTCACAATGCTTTCCTCCGGGATAGTATATATCTTAAATGAATGTACTTGTTTTTGATGACGGTTCTGGCTATAATTATAGTGTTCGGGTGACCGGAAGTCAATAGAGGTAAAGGCGGGGCCCGGGAAACAGGCAATTCTATTTTAAAGGAGCGAAAACTATGAAAAAGGATTTTGGAGTGCAGCCGTATCTGTTCCCGATGCCGACGTATATGATCGGCACGTACAATGAGGACGGCACTGTGGATGAGATGATGATGGCGTGGGGCGGTATCTGCGCCGAGGATATGGTGGCGCTGAATCTGGAGGCCGCCCATAAGACGGTCGCGAATATCCGGGCGAGAGGAGCGTTCACGCTGGCGATTCCGGGGACCGACACCCTGGAGGCGTCGGATTTCTTTGGTATTGCCACGGCGAATAAGATGGCTGATAAGTTCGAGCGCACCGGTCTCCACGCAGTCAAAAGCAGCCGGGTGGACGCGCCGGTCATTGAGGAATATCCGGTCACGCTGGAGTGTACCGTCGTGAAGATGGAGGATGAGCCTTACGGCCTGCGCGTGCTGGGCAGGATCGAGAATGTCCTGGCAGATGAGAAGGTGCTTGACGAGAAGGGAAAGATCGACGCCGGGAAGCTGAACGCGTTCCTTTTCGATCAGATGCAGAACGGTTACTATGCTGTGGGAGAGAAGATCGGCCAGGCATGGCACAGCGGTGCGGGACTGATGAAGAAATAGTGCGGGAAAGCAGATCCGGCCCTGCGGGACAGAGAAATGCCCTGCAGGGCCGGATCCTGTTAAATAGATTTCTGCGCGATCATCATTGCGATGACCGCGGCGCCGAACACCGCATAGGCGCCGTTGATTACAAGGCAGACCTTCATGACGGTATTTTTCACTTTCCCTTTCGTGTAGAAGAGGAGCGTGCAGATGCCGGAGAGGATCATGAACGCCGCGTAGCACGGGATCATGATATGCGCGTAATCCAAAGCCCACTGCGTATGGATCCGCAGCGGCAGGATCGTCCATGGGATCAGCGCTATAACGGCGCTGATTGCGGTTTCCATGCGAGCTACTCGTATTTCCATGCAAGCAAGGCGCCAGCGACGCTCTGCATGTGTTAAAATTTTGCTCTTCATAATTTATCTCCTTTCAGCCCGCCCGAAGCAAAGGCAGGAAATGATCAGGCATACGGCGGTGATCAGCGCGGCGGCGGGGAGCCACGGGACCAGCCGGACCGGCGCCGTATTCAGATTTTCCGCCAGTTTCCCGTATTCCGAGGTTATCACGAAGAACGGATAGGCCATCGGATAGGCGAACCATATTTTTGTATTTATCATCAGAACGGACGGTACGATCGAGGCAAGCCCAATTCCGATAGAGAAGACCGGCGTTCGGATACAGACGGCCAGCAGCCAGAAAAACGCCAGCATCGGGATGGCGGACGCCCACATCATGCCGGTCTCTTTGAAGATAAAAAACAGCGGCAGGCAGAAGGCGTAACCCTGCGTACGGGAAGCGGCCGCGGCGCTGATATAGTACATGCCGGCAGACATCAGAAACTGGACGGCCGAGAAGGATACCAGCACGGCGAATTTCGCCATGCAGAGCTTCGCGGTGCCGACAGGAAGGGAAAGCATTTTGAGAATGCCGTGATCGTTTCTCTCAGTCTGGTTCTGCAAAACGGTTATTACGACCATAGCGGCCGGAAACAAAAACCACGCCATCGCCATGAATCCCTGGATAAAGAAGCTGTTTTCCGGAGATATGCCTACTGCCTGCATGCCGAAATTGAGATCCGCGTTCAGGACGGACGGTATCCAGAGGATGACTGTGGCCAGGACCAGGATCAGAAAAATTTTTGACCGGCGTACTTTTTGATGTTCAATTCTCACAAGAGATAAAAAGCTCATGCAAATGCCCTCCTGACTTACGAAAATGATAAAAGCTCATGCAAATGCCCTCCTGACTTTCAGAATTATAACTTCTAACAGCACGATCACGGCCGTTTCAGCCGCAGCTGCAATCGCATAATTTCGTATCACGTCAGCCGCATGATTTCCCAGCGTCTGGAATGGCATCGCAAACGGAAACAGCGTCAGTGCAAAATCCTGCGCCGGGATCATGGTGGCCGCGAATACGCATACAACGCCGATCCCCAGCGAGGTCCACAGATTCCTGCACGCCGACGCGATTGTAAGAGACAGCAGAGCGGCCGGGGTCAGCATCAGCAGAAAGAACCCGAAGCTTTTGAGGATTCCCGCAGACGGAGCCGCGGCCCGGCTGAACCAGTGAATGGAGCAGCCGCAGACAGAGACAGCCTCGATCGCCAGAAGAAGAGTGCCGGCCAGGATCAGCACGGCGGCCTTCCCGAAGAACAGGCTGCCTTCCCGGACCGGCAGCGTCCCCATTTTCCGCATGGCGTTATCCGCGTACTCGATGTAATACAGGACGCAGGCCCCGGCGACGATCAGCAGGACATTCAGCATGGACATCATCTGCCAGTTGGCGCCGAGAAGAATGCTGACCGGCGGGTCGCTTAAGCCGGTGTACAGTTCCGGACGAAAGGCCATGTTCGCCATGGGAACCGCCGCGGCCAGGATGCCGCCGCCCAGAAAGGCGGGCAGGAACCCGGTTCTTCTGATTTTTTCCAGTTCCAGTCTCATCAAATTCATCGTACGCCGCCTCTCTGCCGGTTGTCGGCGTCGATCAGCGCGAGGAAGGTATCCTCGAGATTGTCGGTCGGGTATCCTTGGGAAGCGGCGCTGCGCTTCAAAGCATCGGGCGTGCCCTCAAAGAGCAGCCGGCCATGATTGAGAATGCCGATGTGATCCGCCATCAGTTCGATCTCGGAAAGCAGGTGCGAGGACACCAGCACTGTGCAAGCGAACCGCTGCGGCAAAGAGCGGATCAGCGTCCGGATTTCATGAATGCCGACGGGGTCGAGGCCGTTGGTCGGCTCGTCCAGGATCAGGATGGGCGGCTGGCCGATCAGCGCGCCGGCAAGTCCCAGCCGCTGTTTCATGCCGAGGGAATACTTTTTCGCCAGCTGCTTTCTGTACGGAGTCAGACCGACGGTCTCAAGGGCTTCTGATACGGACGACCGCGGCAGGCCCAGGATCCTGCGGATGATGTCCAGATTCTCTTCGCCGGTCAGATTGCCGTAAAAGCCGGGGGCTTCGATCAGCGAGCCGATCTCTTTCAGAATTTGGACCCGGCTGCCCGGAAACTGCATTCCGTCGATAACGAAGGAACCGCCGGAGGGCTTTGTCAGCCCGAGAAACATTTTCATCGTGGTGGATTTACCGGCGCCGTTGGGACCGAGAAACCCGTACACCGCGCCCTTCGGGATATGAAGATTGATCCCGGAGACGGCCGTAAAGCCGCCGTAGGATTTGGTCAGGTCCCGCGTTTCAATGATGTTCATAGGGAACGCCTCCTTTTGTTTGCTGCCGTTATTGTATCTTACCGGTCTTACGGCAGAATTCTCCCTGCCTTACATTTCCCTTACTTTTGACCGAACGATAGAAAAAGCCGTCGGTTACGTGTTATAATTGGACATGAAAATATAATGGCGTGAAAATATAATTGCGCGTGAGAATATATTTGCGCGTGAAAATATAATGGAGCGCGAAAGTATAATTAAACGCGAAAATGGAAACAGGAAAGGAGATTATCCCTATGGAGATGTCCGGTTTAAAGAACAGGAGGATACTGATCGTGGACGATGAGCAGGCGCTTTTGGATCTGGTCGTATCCGTTTTTCAAAACGACGGTTATCAGAATATCGCGACTGCGAAGAGTGTGGGCGAGGCGGTCCGGCTGGCGAAGGAGTTCCGGCCGGAGCTTGCGGTCCTGGACGTCATGCTGCCGGACGGAAACGGCTTCAGCCTGATGGAGCGGTTAAGGAAGGACGGCGATTATCCGGTCCTGTTTCTGACCGCCCGCGGCGAGGAGGAGGATAAGTTCAGGGGCTTCGGTCTCGGCGCGGACGATTATGTGGTCAAGCCGTTCCTTCCCAGGGAGCTTTTGTACCGGGTCGCCGCAATCCTGCGCAGGACCTACAGAGAGGAGAAAACGGTGGTTCCGCTGAAGAACAGCGTCATCGATTTCTCCCGCGCGGAGGTGATCCGGGACGGGGAGCATATCCCGCTTACAGCCAAGGAGCATGCCCTGCTTTCCGCGCTCTGGCGGGGAGCCGGACGGATCGTCACGATCGACGCGCTGTGCGAGGCGGCGTGGGGCGACAATCCGTTCGGATACGAAAACTCGCTGATGGCGCACATCTGCAGGATCCGCGAGAAGATCGAGGCGAATCCTTCGTCCCCGGTATCGCTTGTCACAGTCAAGGGGCTCGGCTATAAACTGCTTGTGGAGGACAAATGAAATGAAAAGCGTACCCAAGCTGATCCGGCGCTTTGTCGGGCTGCTGCTTCTTAGCTTTATTTTGCTGATCCTCGTCAATATTCTGATCTTCGCGGCGATTGATTCCCGGCAGATGGCGAACGCCCGGCCCTGGAAGGAGGCGGAAGAGATTGCGGCGGCATTAACGGAAACGGAAAAAGGCTTCTGTCTGTCCGATGAAGGCGCGGAAATTCTGCGTTTGTCCGGCGCGTGGGCGATCCTGATCGATAACGATACAAAGACGGTCGTGTGGCACAGCGATAACCTTCCCAAATCCGTCCCCACAGGTTACACCCTGTCGGACATCGCGGGCCTGACCCGCGGCTATATCGACGGATACCCCACTTTCACAAGCGGAACAGGATCCGGCCTTGTGGTGCTGGGATTTCCGAAGACCAGCTTCTGGAAGCATATGTGGCCGAGCTGGGACTACCAGCTTATCGCCCATGTGCCGCAGATCGCTCTCGTTGTGGTGATCGTAAATGTGGCCGTGATCCTGCTGATCTATGTGTCTGCGAGTACGAAACTGCTCCGTTCTGTCAAGCCGATCACGAACGGAATCCGGTCCCTGCCGTCCGGCGAGCCGGTCTATATCCGGGAGACGGGGCTCTTGTCCGAGGTGGCGTTCCATATCAATTCCACTTCTGAGGTTCTGCAGACGCAGAAGCGGCAGCTGCAGAAGAGGGAGACCGCCCGGGCCAGCTGGATTGCCGGGATTTCCCACGATATCCGGACGCCGCTCTCCATGGTCATGGGCTACGCCGACCAGCTGCAGACCGCTCCGGGGCTTACGAAGGAGGAGCGGCATAAGGCGGGAATTATCCTGAAGCAGAGCGAACGGATCGGGAAGCTTGTCAGTGATCTGAACCTGGCTTCCAGGCTGGAATACAACATGCAGCCGGTCGGGCTCAGGGAGGAGAACGCGGTGGCGCTCGTCCGGCAGGCCGCCGCGGACTTCGCCAACGCCGATCCGGACGGGAAATATCCGGTCCGGTGGGAGACCGGCGAAGGACTTTCGGTGTGCCGGGTAAACGCCGATGGGGATCTGTTAAAGAGAGCGGTTGCCAACCTGCTCCAGAACAGCGCGGTTCACAATGAAGACGGCTGTACGATCTATGTATCTGTGGAAAAGAATGAGGGGAACTGTGTTATCCGTATAGAAGACGACGGGACCGGCGCGTCGGACGAACAGATCGAAAAGCTTAACAACGCGCCGCATTCTATGGTCTGCGATGAGGCCGCGGCAGAGCCGCGGCACGGGCTGGGGCTTCTGATCGTCAGGCAGATCGCGGATTCCCACCACGGCACGGCCGCCGCCGGCCGCAGCCGTTACGGGGGATTTGCGTTTGCGATCACGCTGCCGATGGCGGAATGACCGGCGCGCCTGCGGATCTCACATCAGAAAGCGCAGCCAGTTAAGAAGCTTGAGTATGCGGATCCGCCGCGCCTTTTGGGCGGTCAGCGTCTGGCGGGTCACATGGCCGGGAATCTCATAATGGTCCGGATCCAGGACCTTCACGGACAACGCCTCGTAGGTCTGCATATTTTCCCGCAGCTGCCGGTTCACTCCCTCGCTGTCGATCGCCAGCATCAGCTCCGTATCCAGATACACGCTGCGCATATCCATATTGAAGGAGCCTATGACAGACATGCGGTCTCCGATGGCGATGCTTTTTCCGTGATAGGATACGCCGCCTTCGTACTCGTAGATCGTAAAACCGGTGCCGATCAGTTTTTCTTTGTTGAGCAGGTAGTCCGAGGCGCCGAACGGGTTCCCGTTATTCGCGGCGGAATTGGTCAGAAGCCTGGTAGGATGGGTCTCGCAGATTTCCCGAAACGCGTCGTACATCCAGTCATTGCAGATGATATACGGCGTGTGGATCGAGATCTCGCCTTCGGAATGCTTCATAAGCTCCGCCAGTGAATAGAACAGCGTCGGTTCCTTCGAACGGACGTGGGTCGGATTGGACAGAAGCGTGATCTTATTCACTTCGAAGGTCATCGCCTCGTAATCCGCTTTTTCGGAAAGCGCCGGATCCTGCGTCCGGATCGTCCGGCAGCGTTCTTCCAGTTCGGTCCGGGCTGCCGCGATCCTCTTTTCACTCCATGCCTTGAAAGGCGTACACGCCTTTAAGTTCCAGACAGATTCAAAATACGCTTCCAGCTGATGGATGGAGCTTTCCGCGCTGTCCGGATCGGCGGTGTACACCAGCACGTCCCGGTCATAGTTTTTGTAGCCGTTGTCGCCCAGAAAATAATCGTATGTATTTCTGCCGCCCAGCAGATACAGATCCTTATCGACGATCACGTATTTGTCGTGGAGCCGCCCCATGATCTTCCAGGGACTGAGCAGGCTGATCCGGTTGTAGATCCGGATCTCCACATTTTCATTGGCGGCCAGGGCATGAAAATATTCGCTCCGGTCCATTCGCAGGAGCGCGCCCATTCCGTCGGAGAGGATCTTAACGCTGACGCCCCGTTCGGCGGCCGCGAGAAGCATGGCAAGCATGTCTTTTCCGCTTTCATCCGCGCGGATTTCAAAGGTGGAGAGAATGATCCGGTCCTGGGCCTGTTCGATCATCCGCAGCCGCTCCCGCAGCGCGTCCTCATTGTCCTCAAGGATGCAGGCCCTTTCGCAGGAGACAGAGTCTGAATAGCAGTCTTCGGCGCGGAAGGAGGCCTGATACTCCCGGCTTACGGCCGGCTGGGGCCGGTAGGGGAGGATCATTCCGAATAAAAGGTACAGGATGCAGATCAGGATTGTGGAAAATAAAATAATTGCGGCTTTCTTCATATTGGCACTCGTATCGGACGGCTTTTAACTCCGCAGCGCGTCCTGAATATTGCGTTTCCTTTGCTCATTCAGTTTCTCGTAGACAGCTCGTTCCTCCGGGGAGAAGCCTTCGTACTGGACCTGTTCCAGATCGCACAGGACGAACAGGAGCTCGGACATCACATTTTCCGCTTCCTGCGTCAGCGCGTATTCCTTTGTGCGGTCCTTCTCCACGACAGCGATCATTTCCTTGCCGAGCAGCTTCTGGATCGACGCGGACAGCTCCCTCCTGGTGATATGCAGAATGTCCGCGGTCTCCTTCAGGGTGCATTTCTCATGGGACTGGCCCAGGAAATACAGCAGCTTCACGTCGACAGTGGCCAGGTCGTTCCGCAGCGCCACGATATCAAGCAGCCGTTCCTGCAGCTTCTGTTCCCGGTAGGCGTCGAAGAAAACGCCTTCCCCTTCCAGCGCGCCGGTGCCGATCTGCGTCCGCTCATTGCCCAGCCGGTAGGTTCCCGGGATATTTAAGGGAGATACGCTGCCGTCGCTGGCGGCGTCGAACAGGAAGCGGTACACCTGTCCTTTCCGCTTTTCATAATCCATATCGTCGAAGACGTCCTTGTAGAAATCGTTGTAGCAGGCGAAAACGGTGCGTTTCATCTGGATCGTCTTCTTCACGCTGATCCCCTGGGAGACCAGCGAACCCTTCGTCTTCACATAGTAATATACGGGGACCCGCAGGGCATAAATGGTCCTGGCGTGCCGGACGTATTCCAGATTGAACATAAAATCCTCGCACCAGCTGACGGAACTGTCCATCCGCAGATGGTGCTTTTCTATGATGGAGCGTTTGTACAGTTTATTCCACAGAACCCCGTAATAGAAATCCGCCGGTTTCTGCATCATCTTGATGGCGAAATCCGCCCGCTCCATGACGCCTTCCTCGTCGATACTTCCCTTCTGGGAGACTCGTTCCCCGATCACCCGGTAGAAGTCGGCGATGACCATATCGCAGTTATGATCCGTGATGGCCTGTACCAGAAATTTGGTCGCTTCCGGCGTAAGCCAGTCGTCGCTGTCCGCGAACTGCAGGTATTTCCCCTTGGCCCGCGCGATCCCCCGGTTGCGGGTGTCGGAAACGCCCGAATTCGCTTTATGAAGCACCCGGACGCGCGGATCCTTTTTGGCAAAGTCGTCGCACAGTTCCCCCGAAGCATCTGTGCTTCCGTCGTCCAATAAGAGCAGTTCAAAATCCCTGTATTCCTGGTTCAGGATGCTGTTTACGCATCGGCCGATCGTTTTCTCGGCGTTATAAACCGGGACAATAATGCTTACCAGCGGCATTGTTTCATAATCTCCTTCTTCGGCATTCCGCGCCGCGGCGGAAGCTGTCCGGCGGCGCGGATTCTGTGACTTTAAAGTTATAATATCATAAAAGGATTGGTTTTACAATGCCCGCGGAAAACGGTTGTTTGATTTCTCCGCCATAGGTATGATACCATGACAGCAGGATCGCTGAACTCTGCAGCCGGCTGATCAGGTGTATCTGGCGGTACGTGCAGAGCGGGGATCCGGCGCTGGCGCCGGGGGACAAGATTGGGTTTCTTGACCTTTGCGAGAACATTGTGCGTATGATCTACAGCGACGAGACGGATTTCCGTATCTGGTGCGGTGAATTTGCCCGTATCTGTCTTGAGATGAAAATCCCGCTGTGTCTGGAGCTGGGAGATACGCAGGCAGCGCTTCAGACATTCGAACGCGCCGCGAAGTATTTACAGCTGGACAGCGAACTTACGGAGCCGTATGTCTGCGTCTCGCCGCTTGTGGCGGGAGACCGGTTTGAGCCTCTCTGCGATACCGCCGATACGCGGCCGCTGGCGCAGACCGCCGTCGAGGACTATATTTCGCGGCCGTGTTATGACGTTCTGCGGGACGACATTCGCTTCATCGAAGCACTCCGTTCGATCGAGTCGATCTATAAGGCTTAAGCACAGGCGGAAGATGGAAAGTAATATGTTTCTATAAGCGGAAGTGAAGAAATGCGTTTCATGCGTGAGACTTATGACGGGCCGAGCGTGTGAAACGCATTTATTATGTTGGTATCCGGAGAGGCATCCATGCGACAAATCCGGAGAGGCATCCATGCGATAAAAGTGTTGAAATCCGTTCTGAAAAGTTGGATAATATAACGAGCGATCAATCCGTGACCGTATGGTTTTGGAACAATACACGATCGGGCAGACGGAGGGAAAAGCAAACGGGAACGGCTGGAAATGGATCGCTGCGAATAAATGAGTTGGAGAAAACAGACATGATCATATATCTCGTAAGGCATGGCGAAACAGACTGGAACCGGGCGGGCCGGCTCCAGGGACAGACGGATATTGAACTGAATGAAAAGGGCAGGGAACAGGCGGCGATGCTGCGCGGAAAGCTTTCGGAAGTCGAACTGGATGCTGCGTTCTCATCAAGTCTCACGCGGGCGAAGCAGACGCGGCAGATTATACTGGAGGAGCGGAACATTCCGGCGTGGGATGAGCCGCTGCTAAAAGAAATGAATTTCGGACAGTGGGAGGGAGATATGCTGAAGGAGATACGGGCGAACGAGGATCATCCGCTGCACGATCTCTTCGTGCAGCCGGGACGGTATGCCGCGCCGCGAACCGCGGAATCCTTTGAGAATCTTTACAGCCGGACCTGGAAGTTCATGAATGAGAAACTGCGCCCTCTGGAGACGGCATACGGCCATGTCCTGATCGTTGCCCACGGCGGGGCGGGCCGGAGCATCCTCAATCCCCTGGCAGACGTTCCGGTCGAGCGCTTCTGGGAGAAACCGATGGGAAACTGCGCTGTCGCGCGGATCGCGCTGGAGAACGGGGAATTCCGCCTGCTGGAATATGATCCCGGGACAGCGTCTTCATCGAAAAAGATCGGTCTTCTCGGAGAAGAAGAGTAAGAAGAAACCTATCATCTGAACTCATATCTATAAAAAATATCGTATAACCCGCATTGAAAGGAAATATTGGACAGGGGAGAGCTTCCGGGAATATAATACATTCATAATAACTGGTTTCGGATAATGGGCAGGACAAGAATGTAGAAGAGGAGGTCATTTCCATGAGAAAATTCAGAACGGTATTCATGCGCGGCGGCACCAGCAAAGGCTGTATGTTCCATCGGGAGGATCTTCCGGCAGACCGCGCGGAGTGGGACAGCATCTTCCTGCAGGCCATGGGCGATCCGGATCCCAAGCAGATCGACGGCCTGGGCGGCACGGTTTCGTCCAACAATAAGATCGTCGTCGTATGGAAGAGCGAGGAGCCGGATGTGGATGTGGAATATCTGGTGGGACAGGTCATCGTCGGCAAGAGCCAGGTGGATTACAAGTCCAACTGCGGCAATATGACCGCGGCCGTAGGCCCTTACGCGGTGGAAGAGGGCATGGTGGAGATCACGGAGCCCATCACCACGGTCCGTATGCTGAACCGCAACACGGATAAATACATCAATGTAACTGTCCCCATTGACCCGGAGACAAAGACCTTCGCCCAGGACGGCGACTGCGCCATCGCGGGTGTGGACGGTACGGCGGCGGAGCTGCAGGTGAGTTTTCTGAATCCGGCCGGGGCAAAGACCGGGAAGCTGCTGCCGACAGGCCATGTGATCGATGAACTGGTGATTCCTAGTTTCGGGACGATCCAGGCGACCATCGTGGACGTGTCCAATCCGATGGTTCTGGTGCGTGCCGAGGATATCGGCATGAAGGGGACCGAGCTTCCCGAAGAGATCAACGGCAACGCGAGAGTCTGTGAGATCCTGGAGAAGATCCGGGGAACGGCGGCCTGCATGATGGGGTTCGCGAAAGACCTGGAGGACGCGACGGCCAACTCTCCGGCGGTGCCGAAGGTGGGATTCTTCACAAGGTCGGTGACATTTACGGACATCGCGGGGCAGACGGTGGAAGCTGCGGATATGGATATCTGTGCCAGAGTTATTTCCGTGTTCAAATGCCATAAGGCGTGCCCACTGACGTCGGCCAGTTCCATCTCCGTGGCTGCGTTTCTGGAAGGATCGCTGCTTTATCAGACACTGGGCGCTCCGGCGGCGGGGCAGAAGACCGTGCGCATCGGTCATCCCAGCGGTGTCATGACCATGGTTCCTTACATCGAGAAAGACGGCGGTGAGATCAAACTGCCGAGCGTGGCGGTACAGAGGACAGCGAGACGGATCATGGAGGGAACTTTGTATATCAGAAATTGACGGACATAGAAGCATGGGCGGCCCGCGTTTGAAATAAAATGCGGGCCGCCGGCATTATGCGGTAAAATAGGCTATGCGATAAGCTGGTTAAGTATAAATAGGTTACATACGAAACAGGTTATAAGAGAAGCGAAAAACGGGAGCAGAAGGTAGAAACGGAAGATAGAAATCAGAAGATCGGAGGAAGGAAAATGGTAAAATTAACCGGTCACGGAGTATTTTTGGATGAGAAATATAGTGTTATTGAAAGCGGCGCCCGGCCCGGCGCAGAGTCTGCCGCCGCTCAGCCCGGCGCGGAACCAGCCGGCGCCCGCCCGGATACGGAGGAGGGCCGCACCCGCACCATGGCTTACGGCATCCTGAAGGCACACAACCAGGGCGGCGATATGGAGAATCTGCGGCTGAAATTCGACGCGCTGGTCTCCCCTGACAATAACTATGTGAACATCCTTCAGACGGCCCGCGCCAGCGGGATCCGGAGATTCCCGGTGCCCTATGTGCTGTCCAACTGCCACCATACGCTCTGCGCCGTGGGCGGCACGATCAATGAGGACGACCATGTCTTTGGGCTGGGAAATGTGAAGAAATACGGAGGTATTTTCGTGCCCCCGTACCGGGCTGTCCTTCACCAGTATATGCGGGAAATGATGGCCGGCTGCGGGAAGATGATCCTCGGCTCCGACAGTCACAGCCGCTACGGCGCCCTGGGAACCATGGGCATCGGAGAAGGCGGCGGAGAGATCGCGAAGCAGCTTCTTGGCCGCACTTACGATGTGAAATCCCCGCCGGTTGTTGCGGTGAAGCTGACGGGCGCTCCTCGGCCCGGCGTAGGTCCACAGGACGTGGCGCTGGCCCTGGCGGCGGCTACATTTAAGAATAATTTCAACAAGAATAAGGTGCTGGAATTCGTGGGCGACGGCATCGCGAACCTGTCCATGGAGTACCGCATGGGCATCGACGTGATGACTACCGAGAGCGCGGCGTTGTCCAGTATCTGGTGTACGGATGAGAAGACCCGGGAGTATCTGGCGGAACACGGCCGTGAAGCGGATTATGTGGAAATGCGTCCGGACGCCGGGGCGTACTATGACGCCATGATCGAGATCGATCTGTCTTCCGTGGAGTGCATGATTGCCCTGCCGTTCCATCCCAGCAACGCCATGTCCATCCGGGAATTTAAGGAGAGGATGCCGGAGATCCTGGCGGAGGTGGAAGCGGAGGGCAATCGGATCAAAGGCGGTCACGGAGAACCATTTTCCATCATGTCCCATATGAGGGACGGGGAGTTCTATGTGGATCAGGCCCTGGTCAGCGGCTGCAGCGGCGGGCTTTTTGAAAATATCGTGGCGGCGGCGGATATTCTGAAAGGCTGTGGGATTCCGGGCAGCGGCCTGTCGTTCGGAGTCAATCCGGCCAGCCTTCCGGTGATGGAGGATCTGATGAACCAGGGGGTGGCGGCGGAGCTGGCAGTCTGCGGCGTGACCCTGCGTCCGGCCATCTGCGGCCCGTGCTTTGGCGTCACGGATGTACCGGCCAACAACCAGATCAGCATCCGCCATGTGACCCGCAACTATCCCAACCGAGAGGGCTCAAAGCCCGGCCAGGGGCAGATGGCGGCGGCTTGCCTGATGGACGCCCGCTCCATCGCGGCCACGGTGCGAAACGGCGGCCGGCTGACGGCGGCTACGGAACTGGCGGATGTGGAGTACCGGGGGCTTAAGCATCATTTCAACAGGAAGATTTATGAGAATCAGGTGTTTGATAATTTTGGAAAAGGCGACGAGTCCGAGAAACTGGTCATGGGACCGAACATCGCGGACTGGCCGGAAATGCAGCCGCTTAAGGGTCATCTGCTTCTCCGTGTGACTGGCTCCTACCATGGTTCCGTGACGACCGATGAACTGATCCCTTCCGGGGAGGCGTCCTCCTTCCGCTCCAATCCGGAGAAGATCTCCGGATATATGATGGCGAGCCGGGACGCGGAATTTGTAAGCCGCGCGAAAGAGGTGCGGGAACTGGAGAGACGGAGAACGGGCGGAAATACGGCAGAAGCGGTTTGCTGGGCGGAAGATCCGACCGGGGCGGTGAGCCTGACGGAAGCGGGGAACCCGGTGGGAGGCGATAGAAGCGGCCGGCCGATGAATGCGGTCGCCGCATCTGGCGACGCCGCGCTGGATGCCCTTCTGGCTGGGCTGGCAGCGTCTGAGCGCTGCGACCCGGCCGGCATCACCTTCGGCGGTCTGATGGTCAGCGAGCAGATCGGCGACGGCTCGTCCCGCGAACAGGCGGCCAGTTCCCAGAAGGTGCTGGGCGGCTTCGCCAATCTGGCGAATGAGTACGCCACCAAGCGCTACCGCTCCAACCTGATCAACTGGGGCCTCCTTCCGCTGCGGACGGAAGAAAGACTGGAGCTTCCTGTGGGAACATATCTGTTCCTGAAGGACATCCGCAGAACGCTAGAAGAGGGCGGCGAACAGGTGATGGCGAAGGTGCTTGATGGGGACGGAAGCTGCGTCCGCACGATTCCCTGTACACTGGACCATCTGACCGGCGAGGAGCGGAAGATCCTGATGGCTGGATGTCTGATCAATTATTACCGTGGGCCGGAAGTATGATACAACTTCCGGCCTGCTTTTTATTTCTATGCGAGCAGAGTGCCTGCTACGCACTGCTCGTATTCTTATGCGAACAGAGTAATGGTGACACTCTGCACGTATTTCCGTGCGAACAGAGTGCCAGTGACACCCTGTCTGTATTACGGCGGTAAGCGAAAATAAAGACACAATATGCTTTCATTGGAAAGAAAAAAGAGATATAATGAAAATTACGGAAGTATTTTCATGGGAAGGGGATGTGCACATGGATCATCAGAACGACCCGGATAAAGGCCAGGAAGCGAAGGAAAGTATCCTTAAGGGTTTTTACGAGGCGCTGAGAGAGCAGGAGAATAATCTGCCCGCGCCCAATGAACTGGATTCTACCTGCGGCGTCGCCGACGACGAGTTCGTCCGCCGTTTCCGCGAGGTGATCCGGCAGGAGAACGAGACGAACCGGAGCCAGGGGCTGCCGGTCACAGGCTATGACTATGAGAAAAAGGCGTCCTATATAGAATATCCGGACGGGAGGCGAGTATATGGAGAGGAAACCTGAGATCATCGTCTTTGCGGGGCCGAACGGCAGCGGCAAAAGCACGGTCACAAAGGCGGCGAAGATCATCAGGCCCTACATCAACGCGGACGACATCAAGCGGGCGACGGCGTGCACAGATCTGGAGGCCGCCGAGCTTGCGGAGGATATGCGCGAATACGCGCTGGATATTCATAAGAGTTTTACATTTGAGACAGTAATGTCCACGCACCGCAACATTAATCTTCTGCGCAGGGCGAGGGAGCAGGGATATTTTATCCGGTGTATCTATGTGCTGACTTCGGATGTGAATATCAACGTTCATCGCGTGATGCGCAGGTTCGCCTCCGGCGGGCACAGCGTTCCCGTGGACAAGATCAAAGAACGGTATGTCCGAGCGCTTGGCCTGATCCCGGAGCTCCTGGAGATATGCGATATCTGCCATATTTACGATAATACCGACATTCCGTTCCGGATCTTCAAGAAGAGAAAGAGTGAATATTTTTACTGGGAAAATGAATTCTGGAGCAAAGAGGATATCGCGAAGCTGACCGGCCGCGGACTTGAATGACCGGGCCGCGGAACAGAAATGAACTCGAATGGCCGGGCCGCGGCGCGGCCGTTCGTATCACAATAACGGCAGAATGATCAGATGGTAGATCACCGGGCCGAGAATGGCGGGCAGCATATTCGCCAGCCGGATTCCTTTCTGGAAGATCAGATTAATGCCTACGCCGGTGATCAGCACGGAGCCGATCAGGGAGAGATCTCCGATCAGCGCTTCCGTGAGAAACGGCGAGATCACATGGGCGAGCAGCGTAATGCTTCCCTGATAGATCCCCAGCGGGATGGCGGCGAAGGCCGCGCCGATTCCCATGGTGGAGACGAAGATCAGCGTGATCACGCAGTCTAAGGCTGCTTTCGCCGTCAGCATGGAGAAATCGCCGGTCAGGCCGTCCTCAAGCGAACCGATGATCGCCATCGCGCCGATGCAGATGACCAGGGTATTGGCCATAAAACTGTCTACGAACCGGGTGTCCCTGGCTGCGCCGACCGCTTTCTTGATGCGCTCGCCAAGGCTTGCCAGATGATCTTCGATGCGGAGCAGTTCCCCCGCAAGCGTCCCCAGCACCATAGAGAAAATGATCAGCATCGTTCCGCGGGTCCCGAAGGCGCCGTCGGTGTATGTAAGCATCCGGGAGAGTACGCCGCCGATGCCGATAAACAGCGTGCAGAGCCCCAGGGCGTGCATCAGAGAATCCTCGTATTTTTTAACCGCTCCTGCGTTGAGAAATTTTCCTAAAATGCCGCCGGCGATCACGGCGGCTACGTTAATGATCGTTCCCATGATTTTTCACCTTTCGGCACAAGAGTGTATCCATTCCTTGCGTTTTCGGATGAGCACTGCCTGGCCGTCGCCCCGGGAAAATCATCCCCGACTTTGTTATTAAGGGTTTCCGGGTTATTTCTGGAGTTTCTTGGACTGGATGGCTTCGATGTCCTTTTTCTTATCCTCTTCGCTCAGCTCGGCGAACGGAACCAGGCAGCGATGCAGGCGCCTGGCCGCGTCTGTCTCCGGCGCATATTTCCAGTTGTGCAGATAGTAGAAGCGGCACCACCGGATATGCTCTAATTCCGCCAGCGTTTCTACCGGTACGCCTTCCGCGAGCAAACGGTCCGTCACGTACATGTAGTCCGACGAGCTGATGTTGGAGTACCGGGTGAAGCTGTCAAGCTTCTCCCACGGCAGGCCGCCGTATCTGGCCGTATAGTATTCGTGCTGCATGCGGGCCGCTTCCATGGACTTCTGATTCAGGATCATGTCGATGGTCGCGATTTCGCAGGCAGATCCGAAGCAGGTCACCCGGTCTGCCCCGAACAGGCTGGAAATGATATCGCCGTCCGGCGCATAGACATAGACCTGCTGTGTCTGCGGCAGCGCGGCGAGCAGTTTGCTGAGCGTACGTATATTCCGGTTCGCGTCGCCGTCTCCGCACAGGATGATCCTGTCGTATTCGGCCATGTGCGCATAGTCCGGGACGCCGCTTTCATGAAAGAAGATCTCATCAGGCGCCATTTTGTCGAGCTCGATATGCTCCTTCCGAAATTCGCCGCTGTCCCCGAAAATATGGTATTCCATATGCTGGGCAGGGTCGATCAGATTGACCTGGAGCCCGTAGAGAAGCAGATTAGAGCCGATGTCGCCGAATCCGATGACCGCGATCTTCTCATTCGCGAGTACCGGATATGTTCTCCAATACCAGCGCGCGCAGTTCTCCGCGATGCTGAAGGCCGTAATCCGGGGATTATCGATATTCTGTCCGGAGACACCGTTGAGCATGATATACACGTTCTGATCCTTTATCTGTCGGTAATGCGCATGAAAAAAGGCGATGTTTTTCTCATCTTCTGAAAACATCAGCAGGTAACGGGACGCACCCGCGATGAACCGTTTCCCGCCCCGGATCCGCTGCGAGGGAGGAAGGCTCTCGAAAAGGTAGCCCGCGTATTCTGAATCTCCGTATACCACAGTGGATCGTGTGGTACGCAGCTTCAGCCAGTTGATAAGATCCTCCGCCTTGCTGAACAGCGCGATCAGAATGCGTACAACGGCAGCCAGGGCCATATACCTGGCGATCTCCAGCAGTGCGCCGACTTCCACGCCGCTTGAGGTGAATCCCCGATAGATCCTGAGCGCTTCGTATATGGCGTCCAAAAGCGGGTACCGGCGGTTTGCCTGCGTCAGGAATACAGGGTAATAACAATATAACGCCAGAAAGAAGGGCAGTATCATCCAGATTTCTTTTATAAGTTTGGCAGTTTTCTTCAGAACATTCTTTTTCATGACATCTCTTCCGATCTTATATATTTGGCCCGGATATGATGAAGCTGTTACAGGCGGAGAGCATCGGCTTCCGCACACCAGAGCCTTTTATTTCTTACTGATTATATTATAAAAATGACCGTATTTCAAGAAAATGTCGAAATCAAACTATACATTTTTGATGGAAGGTAGTATAATTATCTGCAGGAAAGGATGGGTAAAAAAGTATGATTGGTTTGGTGGATGTCGGCGGCGGCCTGAGAGGTATTTTCGGGGCAGGTGTGACGGATTACTGCATGGATCACGGGATCCGGTTCGAGTACGGGATCGGCGTTTCCGCGGGAAGCGCCAATATTGTTTCTTATGCGGCCGGGCAGCGCGGAAGGAATTATGATTATTTTATTGATTATTCCTTCCGTAAGGAATACATGGGCTTTGGCAATTTTTTCCGAAAACGTTCCTATCTGGATATGGATTATATTTACGGAACGCTGTATCGGAAGGACGGGGAGCGGCCGCTTGATTATCCGGCTGTTGCGGCGTCGGACATGCGCCTTTATGTGGTCGCGACGTCCGCAAGTACATGCAAACCGGTCTATTTTACAAAAGACGATCTCTCCCAGGATCATTATGATATCCTGAAAGCGTCCTGCAGTATTCCGATCGTAAACCGGCCCTACGTTATCGGCGGGGAGCCGTATTATGACGGAGGCGTCAGCGATCCGATTCCCTTTAAGAAAGCGTTCGCGGACGGCTGCAGCCGCGTTGTTGTGATTCTGACCAAGCCGCCGGTACTGGAGGAAGGCACAGAGTCAAGGAAGTTTGTTTCCAATCTGATCCGGCGCGAATTTCCGGCGATGGTGGACGGCGTGCGCAGACAGGCGATGCTGTACCAGCGGCAGCTGCTGGAGCTTATGCAGTACGTGAAAGAGGGGAAAGCGCTTATCATAGCGCCGGAGTCGATCTATGGAATGAAAACGCTGACGAAAGATAAGGCGATCCTTCAGAAGCTCTATGAGGATGCCTATAAAGCCGCGGAGCAGATCCCGGCATTTATTCAGAATACAGAAGAAGGCAGGTGAAGGGCATATGGTTTCGTCAGATCCTTATCAGGTATTTATCAGTTACAGAAGGGACGGAGGGGAGAATCTGTCCCGTCTGATCGAAGAAAGGCTTGAAAAGATCGGCTATAAGGTTTTTCTGGACGTGGAAGCCTTGAAGGAGGGACGGTTTGACGAGGCGCTGTATGATTACATAGACCAGAGCGTCGACGTAGTGGTCGTTTTGCCGCCGAGAGGGCTCGACCGCTGTGTATCCGAGGACGACTGGGTGCGGAGGGAGATTGCCCATTCGCTGGAGTATCATAAGAACGTGATTCCGTTCATGATGAAGAACTTTGAATTCCCGAGCAATCTTCCGGCGGATATCGCGCCGATCACAAAGCTGAACGGCGTGCATGAGAATCATGAGTATTTTGATAAGACGATCGAAAAGCTGGTTTCCTTCCTGAAGAGCACGCCGTCCCACGGAGATCTGACGAACGAACAGCTCCGGAAGGCGGCCGAGGAAGGAAATGTGCAGGCGATGAACGACCTCGGTCTCCGTTATGAGCTTGGTACGGATGAGGGCGTACACCAGCAGCAGGCGTTTGTGTGGTACAGGCGCGCGGCGGAGAAAGGCAGTCCGGCGGCGCTCTATAATCTGGCGGATGTGTACGAGCGGTGCGGCGCCGATGTGACGAGAATGGCGGATTATGGCATTGAGATCAAAGAGCATGTAAGCGGGATAGAAGAGATGCAGGCGATTCTGTATGAGAAAGCGCAGGAGCTGTATGAGAAAGCGCGCGCCCTGAATTTCAAGCCCGCGGCGTTCCGTCTGGGCAATCTCGCGGAGGAAAAGCGGGATTACAAGAAAGCGATGGAGCTTTACCGTGAGGCGGACCCGTATCCGCCGGCGCTTAACGCGATCGGATATTACTATAAGAACGGGATTTCCGTAGATACGGACGACTCGGAGGCGCTGCGGTATTTCAGCAAGGCGTCGGAAAGCGGCTACGCGCCGGCGCTGTATAATTACGCGCGTATGCTGGAGCAGTCGAGCCCGGAGAAGGCGATCCAGACATACCGCAAGATCGCGTTCGGCGAGAACGCGATCCCGGAGGCGTCGTACTGTCTTGGGAAACTGCATGAGGGCCGCGGCGAATACGTGCAGGCGGCGAACTGTTACCGGATGGCCAGAGACAACGGCATTGCCGAAGCGGAACCGGCGCTGCGGAAATGCCAGGAATACAGTCTGAGATAGGAGGAATACGGTATGAATGCGAAGCTTCGCAGTGAGGTGAAACAGGCGGAAAAGAAAAACTATAATATATACGGTGTTCCCCAGATCGTATTCGGAATCATCAGCAGCGTGCTGATCTCTCTGTGGCTGGTCTCCGTGGCGGATGTGCTGGCCAGCCGTCTTCCGGTTCTGTACCGCGTACTGATCTATGCCGCGGTCGGGATCCCGGGATTTCTGTTCATTTTCCTTTTTTCACGGAAGCGGGAGATCCGGATCCGGCCCTACACCCGGCAGCCGGGATTTCAGTTCCTCGGACTGCATGATCTGAAAGGCGAGGAGCTTGGCGCGTCGGCGGACGTGATCCAGCGCGACGAGGAGGTCGCCTGTATGATAAAGGTGCTGGAGGAGATCATTTTCCCGCAGAGCGCCGTCAAGCAGGCCCTTTGTCTGGTGGGACCCTCCGGATGCGGCAAATCCACGATCGTGAATTTCTTCCGCGAGGCGACCAGGGACGAGTATCTCTGCTATGATTTTTCGGGTAACTATCATGAACTGGAATCGAGGATGACAGAGCTGTTCGGCACCAATATCGACGTGAAGCTGTCGAATCTGGCGGCCAGGCAAAAGGTTGTGATCATACTCGATCAGTTTGAACGTTTCTTCTTCCTTGATTCCGCGGAACAGTCGAGCGTGCGCAGGGTCATCCGCGCCCTTTGCTGCCGGAACACGGCGGTGATCCTTTCCATGAGAGAGGAGTATCTCGCCGATTTCCTGAAGCAGTTTGATATGAACGATCTGAAGGCGGATCCGGCGGCGAAGGAGCATTCGCTGTCTAAAGGTATTTTCCGTGAGCTTATGAGCATTATCTGGAGGAACCCGGCCGATCAGAGGGAGAACGGCATTATCCGGCCCGCGCGCACGGTGTCCTGGTCCGGAAGCAGCATCAAGAGCAACAACAAGACCTATCTGAATTCCCCGTTTTCCCAGATCGCACAGGTATCCCTGGAGCAGATGGGGATCACGATGTTTTACTGCCAGAATGAAAGCAATGTTTCGGTCCAGATCGACGGAAGCAAAGGCAGCTATTCGGTGATCCTGGACAAATGCCGCCGGCTTTTCGGCAAAGCGGGAGAAGCCTTTTTTGCCCGGCATGAGCATGAACCCCTGATCGAGAAGCAGATCGTTTTCCATATGGCGGAATTCAATCAGAAGGTCCACGCGCTGCCGGATGAGGAACTGCAGGATATGATCCAGAAGAACAGCTCCGAGCTGCTGGACGAGTACTTCGATATTCAGCTGGCGACGTGTACGAACCATTTCCTCGCGACCCGGCTGCTGTATATATACAGCAAGGCCCGTTCCGAGCAGATCTTCCTGAAAACGGAAGACGTGGAGAGCGGCGTGCTGCCGAACCAGTTCGGACCGGAGGGCCACAAGTCCTTTATGGAGACGCTGGACCAGCTGGAGGCGATGCAGATGATCCGCCGCAGCAGCGAGGGCAGCAGGCAGGAGTATGAGATCGCCCATGATTTCATTGCCCAGGAATTCCTCAAATACTGCGAGCACGGCATGAACCGGAACGTAAAGAATTCGCTGGATCTGATCCTGTCCGAGTACAGCAACGCCGAACTGAAGGATGCCCTGAAGGAGAAGCACGACCATTGCCGCCGCGAGCTTCAGGACAAGTTCTTCCGCAACGCGACGATCGCGGCCATCGTGGTGATGCTGATCGGCTTTTTCGTGGAAGCCTTCGTGTGGAATCCGTGGACCACAGTCTGGACGGCCGCCAATCCGTACGGCAGTTACTTCCCGCTTTTCCCGCTGATCGTCACGCTGATCAGCGTGATCTACCTGTGCCGGATGTATGACTGTATCGTAAAGTTCTTCCGCGGAAGGGCGATGTGGAAATGCAAATGCTGCTATGCAGTGCAGATGATCATGGCTGTGATGGCGGTGGTGGCCTATCCCCATTTCCTGTTCCTGGACAGCATTGATCTGGTGGTAGCGGCGGCGGATATTTATCTGCTGCTGGACAATCATTATCAGAAGAACTGCCAGGCCGAGCTTCACGCCTACGGGATCAAGTCGATGATGATGGGATCCGTATTCGCCTTCGGACATGTGTTCTTCTGGCTGACCAACCGAAGCTTCGCTCCCTATCTGATCTTTGTGGAGACGGTTATGTTCTCGCTTCTGGTCGCCTACGCCTGCACGGTGCACCTGACGCAGGAATTCCTTTTCCCGCGCATGATCGATGCTTCCAGTGAGAAAGTATGACGTAAATAGGAGGACATTGTCCCAATGATCTGGTATGTCTGTTTCTTTGCGGCAGTCGGTATCGCGGCGGTGACGGTTCTGGCCGCGGTCCTGTCCGCTGTGTCGAACCGGAAGGACGGAAGGCTGCTCCCGCCTATCCAGGTTCTGTTCGCGGGGATATTCCTTTCCGTTGCGGTCAGCTTCCTGCCGATCTATACGGAAATCGTGGGCGACAGTTCCTGCCGCGTGCTGAAGGTGCTGGTATATTCCGTGCACAATACCATACAGGTGTTTACGATCAATGTAAGCTGCACCTTTATTCTGGATACGCTCAGCAGCAGGGCGGGCGTTATTTATTCCGCCTATTCCGTCTATATGACAGTAGCCTTTATCACAGCGCCGGTCCTGACCTTCGGGTTCGTGATCTCGTTCTTCAACGATTTTACGGCCAATCTCCGCTGCCTGCTGTTCCGTTCGCAGACGATGTATGTGTTCTCGGGACTGGAGGAACGCTCTTTAGCGCTGGCGGAGGATCTTGCCCGGACGAAAGAAAAACATATCATTGCTTTTGCTGATGCCGGGGACGGCGTAAGCCAGGAACTGCTCACGGGCGCCCACGCCATTGACGCCGTGTGTCTCCGGAAGGATATTCTGAGCCTGCGCTTCGGCTATAGAAACCGGAACGCGAAGCTGGTCTTTTTCCTCATTTCCGACGATGAGCAGAAGAATCTGACCGGCGCCCTGGGGCTTGCCGGACAGTACGGAGACTGGGAACATGCGGAAATGTATGTAGTCTCCACAGAGACGGAAGGCGAGCTGCTCCTGATGGAAGCGTCGCAGAAGCAGATGCGCGTAAGGCGCATCAATCCCGTGCGCTCCCTGATCAGCCATACCCTTTATGAGGAAGGGCACCGGCTTTTTGAAAACGTCCGGCTGCAGCCGGATGGTGAAAAGCTCATTTCCGCCGTTATCGTGGGAATGGACCGCTACGGCACAGAGATGGTGAAGGCTCTGTCGTGGTATTGCCAGATGGACGGGTACCGGGTCGAGATCGACGCGTTTGACAGCGATCCTCTGTCGGAGGAACGGTTCGGAGCGGCCTGTCCCGAGCTTCTCTCCGATCGGCTGAACGGCAGGAAGATCCCGGGAGAGGCAGAGTATACGATACGGATTCATCCCGGCATTGATGTGCAGACGAAGCAGTTTAATGATATGATAAGGCAGCTTCCGGCCGTTACTTATGTATTTGTGTCGCTGGGGTCCGATGAGGCCAATATCCGTATGGCGGCCGAGATGCGAATGCTGACGGCCCGTTACGGTTCCGATCCGCAGATCGTGGCGGTGGTCGGGCATTCGGAGCGGAAGGAGGCTCTTAAGGACATCCGGAATTACCGCGGCCAGCCCTACCGACTTGAATTTATCGGTGATGAAAGATCCTTCTGGTCTGAAAAGGTCATTATCAGTTCGGAACTGGAGGCGGAAGCCCTGAAGGGTCACTTAAAATGGGGCGAGGAAGCTGAGTTCTGGCGGTATGAGTACAATTACCGTTCGTCGGTCGCTTCGGCGATTCACCGCAGGGCGAGGATTGCCTGCAAAATGCCGGGGGCGGGCAAGGATACGGAGGAACTTACTCTAAAGGAGCGCGACCTGCTGGAGGATCTGGAGCACAGGCGCTGGAACGCGTATATGCGCTCGGAAGGTTATGTATACAGCGGTTCAACCGACAAGGCCAGCCGCAATGACCTGGCGAAGGTACATCACGATCTTGTGCCATTCCAGGCGCTTACCGAGGAAGAAAAACGGAAAGACAGCAGCGTAGGAGCAACATGCTGACGCAATAAAAAAATCGTTCTTTTGCGGGCCCGAACGGAAACAGTGAAAGTACGGTCGTAAAAGCGGCAAAGATCATCAGGTTTTACATTAATGCGGACAATATCAGGAGGGCTGCTGAGTACGCGTATCTGGAGGCTGCCAGGCTTGCGGAGGAGATGCTGAAATAAAAGGAGGAACAACATGAAAAAACTCGGATTTGGTTTAATGCGCATGCCAACCATCGATAAGGCCAACGCGGCCGACGTGGATATCGAGCAGGTTAAACAGATGGTGGATCTGTTCATGGAGAACGGATTTACATATTTTGACACGGCGATTATGTACAATGGATTCGCCAGCCAGAGCGTGGCGAAAGCGGCGCTGGTGGACCGCTATCCGAGGGACAGCTTTACGCTGGCGACCAAGCTGCACGCGGGATTTTTCGATTCTTTTGAGGATCGGGACCGGGTGTTTAACGAGCAGCTTGCGCAGACCGGAGCCGGGTATTTTGACTATTATCTGCTTCACGGGGTCGAGGGCGCCATGCTGCCGAAGTATGAGAAATACGACTGCTTTCACTGGCTCCTGGAGAAGAAGGCTCAGGGGCTGGTCCGGCACGCCGGATTTTCCTTCCATGATTCCGCGGAACTTCTGGACGAGCTTCTGACGAAGTATCCGGAGATGGAATTTGTCCAGCTGCAGATCAACTATCTGGACTGGGAGAGCGAATGGATCCAGTCGCGGGCCTGCTATGAGACGGCTGTGAAGCACGGCAAGCCGGTGATCGTGATGGAGCCGGTGAAGGGCGGTACCCTGGCCCATGTGCCGGCGGAGGCGGAGAAACTTTTCAAGGATCACGATCCGGACAAGTCCGTGCCAAGCTGGGCGCTCCGCTACGCGGCGTCGCTGGATCATGTGATGGTGGTGCTTTCCGGTATGTCGGATGTGGAGCAGATGAAGGACAATATCCGTTCCATGAATGATTTCAAGCCGCTTACTGAGGAAGAAAAGGAGATCTGCCATAAGGCCGCGGAGATCATCAACGGCCAGACCGCGATCCCGTGCACGGGCTGTTCCTACTGTACGTCCGGGTGTCCGATGAAGATCGCGATCCCGCAGTATTTCTCCCTGTATAACGCGGTGAAGCGGGAGAATATGGAGGAGAAGGGCTGGACGGCCAGTTTCGCCAGCTACGATGTCCTGGCGCTGAAATTCGGCCGGGCGCGGGACTGCGTCGGCTGCGGCCAGTGTGAGGGCGTGTGTCCGCAGCATCTGCCGGTCATTGAGAACCTGAAACTGGTCTCGAAAATGTTCGACCACTAAGTGGGAACGGCGGGCGGCTGTTCATTGACACGCGGGGAGAAAAAATGGTATGATACAGGCAGTTGAAACTATTTGGTTGAATCTGTCTGAACGGGGTTAAAGAGAAGGCGGGGATGAGTTTTGGAAAAGCTTGCAGAGTGGTCGGCCGTTCTGCACGACCTGAATATGGTATCGATCGTATTCCGTATTTTTCTGGCGGCGTGCTGCGGCTGCGTTCTGGGAATCGAACGGGCGAAGAGCAACCAGTCGGCGGGGATGCGCACCTATATGTTGGTGTGCATCGGCGCGGCTGTCGTCATGCTGACCGGGCAGTATATGTTCGCGTATTATCAGACCGGTGATCCGGGGCGTCTTGGCGCGCAGGTCATCAGCGGTATCGGCTTTCTGGGCGCCGGCAGCATTATGACCGGACGGAAACTGGAGGTCCGGGGACTGACGACGGCGGCGGGACTGTGGGTCGCGGCCTGCATCGGACTGGCGATCGGCATGGGTTTTTATTCCGGCGGACTTCTGGGCACTCTGGCCGTATATCTGACTGTATCGTGGCTGAAGCCGGTGGCATATCATTTTTCGCGGGAATGCAACTGCTTCGGCCTTTTTATTGAAGTCCAGGCCGCCGAGTACCTGCCCGTCGCGTACCGCATCATCGAGGGGGAAGGCGGCTATATTACGGAGAAGGAGATCATCGGCTACGGCGCGGACGGCGGCTGCAGCACGATCATTTCCGTGAGACTGCCGCGGATCAAGAATCCGGATGAGATCGTGGAGATCCTTTCCATCGAGAACTATGTGAAAATAGTGCGGTTTATCAACTACAGTACCGACTGAGCGCGCCGGGAAGGCGGAAACGTACGGTACGGTGAGATAAAATAACAGTCAGTTTTCTGACGGATAAGGGGGTAACAGGAGATGGATTTTGCAAAGCTTGACCGTTTCATCGACGGGTTCTACGCCGACGACAGCCGTCTGCAGTGGAACAAATGGAACTACGCCGACGGCTGCCTGGCGCTGGCCGCTTTGCAGCTTTACAGGGCGACCGGGAAGGAACAGTTTAAGAACTATGCGCTGAATTACGCGGACCGGTATGTTCTGGAGGACGGCACGATCCGCACCTACAGGCAGGAGGATTACAAGCTGGACGACGTTCTTCCCGGACGGGCGCTGTTCTTCGCGTGGGAGCAGACCGGCGAGGAGAGGTACCACAAGGCGATCGAGAGCCTGGGGACCCAGCTGGCTGGCCAGCCGCGGACGGCTTCCGGCAATTACTGGCACAAGAAGATCTATCCGAACCAGGTGTGGCTGGACGGCCTGTTCATGGCGCAGCCGTTCAGGATGACGCTGGACGCAAGCCGCGGCTCAAAGGATCAGTACCTGGACGTCTGCAATCAGTTTGAGAATGTGCGGAAGAACATGCGGGATCCGAAGACCGGCCTTTATTTCCACGGCTATGACGAGTCGAAGAGCATCTTCTGGGCGGATCCGGAAAGCGGCTGCTCGCAGAATTTTTGGCTGCGTGCCATGGGCTGGTATCTGGTCAGCCTGATCGACACGATGGAGGAGATGGACCGGCACGTCTACGACTATCTGCGCCCGCTGCAGGATACGCTGCGGGAGGCGCTTCAGAGTATTCTGAAATACCAGGATCCCGAGACCGGGCTTTTCTGGCAGGTGATCGACCGCGCGGATCTGGCCTCGGAGGGCAATTATCTGGAGACCTCCGGCTCGGCCATGGTCGCGGCCACGATCTTTAAGGCCAGCCGTCTGCGCCTGATCCTGGGTGAGAAATACCTGCCGGCGGCAGAGAAGATCCTGGACAGCCTGATACGCGACCGGATCGTGGAGAAGGACGGGAAGCTGGTGATGACCGGAACCTGCGCCGTGGCGGGCTTGGGGCCGGATCCGGGGCGGCGGGACGGCAGCCTTGCGTATTATTTCTCGGAACCGGTGGTGGATGATGATAACAAAGGCGTGGCGGCTCTGTGCATGGCCTACGCCCAGTATCTGCTGTATAAGAAGTGGGAGGTGTCGGAGAGATGGAAGGCATGATCCGTGTACTTGCGGTTACGATGAGAAGCGCCGTGATCCAGGTGATGGACGACGACGCGGATTACCGGACGAAGGAATATGAGCTGCTGGTAAATGGCGGGCTGTACCTGCGTACAAACCGGACGGTGGAGACTATTTATGACCTGACGCCGGACAGTACCTATGAGATTCAGATACGCCGGGACGGGGAATCTGTCGGAACGGTAAGCGTCAAAACACGCCGTGAATTCGTGACGCTCAATGTCCGTGATTTCGGTGCCCGCGGAGATGGTAAGAGCGACGATACGGCGGCGCTCCAGGCGGCGGTTCTTACATGCCCGGCGGACAGCCGCGTCTATGTGCCGGAGGGCGTGTATAAATTTACCCATCTGTTCTTAAAGAGCGGACTGACGCTGGAACTGGGCGAAGGCGCGGTGCTTTCGGCGATCCCGGACCGGGATAAGCTGCCGGTTCTGCCGGGGCGGATCGAAAGTTACGACGAGACTTCGGAGTTCCTTCCGGCATCCTGGGAAGGGGATCCGCTTGACGCCTACGCCAGCCTGATCACGGGAATGTATGTGGAGGATGTGACGATCTGCGGCCGGGGAACGCTGGACGGGTGCGCGGATTTCGATACCTGGTGGAACAAGAAGTATATTGCCGGCGGTCCGGCCAGACCGCGGGCCATGTTCCTAAATCACTGCAGGAATGTGACTGTCATGGGGATTACGGTTAAGAATTCACCGGCCTGGAACATGCATCCGTATTTTTCCGAGCATGTGCGGTTCTACGATATGCATATCCAGTCGCCGGCCAATTCCCACAATACGGACGGCATCGATCCGGAGTCCTGTACGGACGTGGAGATTGCGGGGATTCATTTCTCCGTGGGCGACGACTGCATCGCGATCAAATCCGGCAAATACTATATGGGGCGGACATACCGCACACCTTCCCGGGATATCCGGGTCCACCACTGTCTGATGGAGCGGGGCCACGGCGGCGTCACCATCGGCAGCGAGATCGCGGGCGGCGTGGATCAGATCCATATCAGCCACTGCCATTTCGTGGAAACGGACCGGGGCCTGCGCGTGAAGACCAGGCGGGGCCGCGGCAAGGACTCCTATCTGCGCGGCATCGTCTTCGACCATATTAAAATGGACGGCGTGCATTCCGCGTTCGTGATCAACAGCTTCTATTACTGCGGGCCCGACGGCAAGTCGGAGTATGTGGCCACGAAGGAGACGCTGCCGGCCGACGACCGGACGCCCCGCGTGGGCAATGTGGAGATCCGCAATGTGGTCTGTAAGGACTGCCATGTGGCGGGAATCTATTTCTACGGGCTGCCGGAGTCGAAGATCGAGCAGGTAGTCATGGAGAATGTGCAGATCGCGTTTGCCGAGAACCCGGAGCCGGGGACGGCGGCCATGATGACCGGCTGCGAGGAGACGGCCGGGAAGGGGATCTTCATCCGCAA
>CANPZZ010000003.1 GCA_947589125.1 uncultured Lachnospiraceae bacterium | reverse complement strand
GAGACGAACCGGAAGGCGATCCTGGCGTCGGTGCTGGTGGGCGGCGAGCATCATGTGGATATGATCCGGAGCGGCCTGACGGTCAATGAACGGGGAGAAAATGTCGCATACAAGACCGGCGTCGCGGAGATCCAGATCGATCTGTCGCCGTTTGACGGGATGGTGCGGTTCTACCAGACGCGGCCGTCCCGGAAGGCGGAGAGACTCTACGGAGATGCGTCCGGCAGGAGCGAACGCCACCAGAAGATCAAGCTGGCCGCGGACGAGCAGCTTTTCAAGGCGCTGACGGCGGAGCATCAGGCGGAAGAGGCGCAGGAGCGCGGGGAACTGGAGGATGCGATGACGCGGGACCGGATCGAACGGTATAGGAGCGCGCAGGCCGCAGCGGTACAGTCAGGCAGTACGCAGGCCGCAGCGGCGCAGCCAGGCCGTACGCAGGCCACAGCAGCGCAGCCGGGCCGTGCACAGGCCACAGCAGCGCAGCCGGGCCGTGCGCAGGTCACAGCAGTACAGTCAGGCAGTACGCAGGCCGCAGCGGCACAGTCAGGCAGTACGCAGGCCGCGGCAGCACAGCCAGGCCGGCAGCCGCAGACGCAGGCTGACGGAGACGGAACCAGAAAGCTCTCGGAAGCGCCGGCTCCGACGCCGTCCGGAAATCCGAACCGCCATCTGGCTACGGATCTTCAGGAGGAGATCCGCGGAGATGTAAAGCAAAAGCCCGAACAGACGGAGAAGTCCGCGGATGCGAAGCAGAAGCCCGGGCAGACTGAGAAGTCCCGGAGTACGGAGCAGAAATCCGGGCAGAAGAGCGAACCTGCACCGAAGCCGGAAGCGAACCAGAATCCGAACCGGCGCCCGGCTGCGGATCTTCTGGAAGAAATCCGCGGAACGGAGAAGAAGCAGTCTGCGGAGAAGCACACGGGGACGCAGACCGTCGATCAGAACGGAAAAAAGCAGACAGGGGAAAAGTCCGTAGAGAAACAGTCTGATGAGAAATCCGCGGAAAAGCAGTCCGTGGAGCAGCCTGCCCAGAAGAAACAGCCCGTACTCGCCGGCCCGACGAAAGGATGATTGGAGGAAAACAGGATGAGCAGCGTTCATCATTTGACAGCAGACCCAAGGGACAGCGCCCGTCTGGCCTACGGACTGAGTATCCGTGCCGCGGCGCTTGGAAACGGCGATGATATTCCGGAAGCGGCGAGAAGCTATATTCAGGAGCTGAGCAGCGATTTCCAGACCCTATTCGGCAATTTCGCTCTGCAGCCGGGCGTGGGCAGGCCCGGCTCCATTGCCTGGCTCCAGGAGGTTTTAAACCAGCTGCGGCAGGACGACAAAACCTTCCCCATTTTCGAAAATGAGGACAGGATCGTGAACGCAGACGCGGCGATGGCCTACGCCATGCTCCGGATTCGTTCGTCGGTGCTTTATGAGACAAATCCGCAGAATACGGATCTGAAAAACCATCTCTATCTGATGGGACAGAGTGGCCAGGAGAATCTTCATCTGGCGGATGCGAGGGAGACCGACCTGGAGCGGGGCGGCCAGGCGGCAGCGGCGGAAGCGGCGGCGTCGAAGCGCTACCGCGAGATGTACGATACGGTCAATCCGGATCCGGACGTGGAGCGGGGCTTCCGGAGCGAGGAAGCCGGCCGGTCGCGGAAGCTCTCCTTTAAGGATATGGTCGCGCAGATGGACAGCTATGAATCGCAGATGAAGAGCGGCTCGCTCCACCATGACTCCCGGCTGTACCGGAACATAACCGACGCCCTTAAGAAGATCAGCGACAACTGGGAGAAGGATCCGGCGGAGAACATTGATGAGATGATCAGCGCCTATAAAGAACTTGACTACGCCTGCCGGCAGTATATCCAGCAGCGGAAGGGCGCTTCCTCAAAGCTGGGCCAGCAGCGCTTAAGCATTATTGCCGGTATCCTGCACACGGAGAGGCAGGAGCAGATAGCGCTGACGCTTTACAAAAACCGCATGCAGCAGGGCAATCTGCCTGAGGAGGGGAAGAAACCTACGCTTCTGGATGTCGCCACCGAGGCCAGGTTCGTTCGGATCCCTGCGAACGCCCCGAGAGTCGGCGGGGCCATGAGTTCCAGGATCCAGATCCAGGAAGGACCGGATAAAGGCTTCTTTACCGAGAACAAGCCGTTCGGAAAGTCCATGAAGGAGGACTATCTGCGGCGCCTGCACGCGGAGCCGGGCATTCCTGATGAGATAAAGGACGCCATTACTCTGAAGCTGGCGGGCGCCGAGCTGTTCGAAGAGATCGAGTATATGCAAAGCGGCGACGAATTTATGGATTTCCTTCACAGGCATGCGTTTCTCGGCCCCAACGCCGCGCCGGCGGAAAAGGCCGCGTGGCAGGGCATGGCCAATGATGTCGACAGCTATTTAAGCGGCCGTGTCCCGAGGGTGATGACGCGGGCGAAGATGGAAGAAATCATTAACCGGAACACAAACGTTCCGGAGGCGGGGCGGAAACGCCTGTTTGACGCGGTCCAGGCGGACAAGAGATGCAATAACCTCCATATGCCGACGTCGATCGCCGGTCCGCAGTTCAATATCCTCAGCTATATTCCGGAGGCATTAAAAGGAAATGAGGATCTGGAAAAAACCTGTCTGGAATTCCAGGACCGCTGTCATAAGCAGGCGGCGAACGAGTATGGGACGCAGAGAATGGCCGGCGTTCCTTCGGAAAGCCTGTCACGGCTCAATGACCGGTCGATCGCCACTTCGGTCCTGGCGGGCCTTTTGGGCTGTCCGGATGTGGTGGCCCAGGCGCAGAAGGCACGGGCCGGCACGGGCGAAAACGCGGTGGACGGTATTCTTATGGAGACCGCCAACGGCAGAAGCGGCAGCAGGCTCCGCATGAGGCATCAGATCGACGGATGGAAGGTCTCCGGCTGTTCTCCGAATGTAAAGAGGCAGCTGGCGGATCTGCAGATCCTGGATCTGCTCTGCGGGCAGTGCGACCGTCACCGCGACAACATCATTTGGGAGTCGGACAATACCACATATCCGATCTCCATCAAAGGGATCGACCACGACATGTCCTTTGGGGTTTTTGACGTGGAGACCCGCGGGTTCCATTCCAGTCATCTGGGGCTGGTCCGGGTGGTGGATCAGAGAACCTATGATTTCATGCAGAATCTGGCGAAGCCGGAGAACCGGACGCTGATTGAATACAAATTCAAGGATCTGCTGAGCGAAAAGGAGATCAACGCCCTGTGGGGCCGGATCGATACGGTGGCACAGTGGCTTAAGCAGGATTCGGTGAAGAAGGTTCAGCCGGAGGAATGGGGCGATCTGGCCTGGAAGGATCTGGTCCTGAAGGGAAAGGATCTTTCCGACGGCAGCATATTCGTAACCGCCCACGCCTATCCGGAAAATATCTTCAGCCGCGTCGTACCCGCGCTTTTCGTGAATCCCCGCGAAGAGATGCCCGCGACAGACAGGGCGCAGAGGATGTATGAGGAAGGGATCCGATTTGAGAAGAATCTCCGAATGCAAAGGGAACTGAGCGCGAGAAATGCGAGGAATCTGCGGGCGGCGCAGAATCAGACGCCGCAGAACCGGGCCGTGCAGGATCCGCAGCCTCAGAACCAGGACAGGGTAATCCGTTCCGGCCCGTAAGCGGGAATAAGCGCTTTCGTGTTTGTTGTACATTTGTTGTATCTGATTCATTATAATACAGATAACACTGCCGTACGGGCAGAATTACGGACCGGCCGGAAGAAGATGGTGTTTTCATGTGAGCCGGAGCGCGGGGCCGGAGGATGGCCGTGCGGACAGATCCGGGAGAAGGAAAGGGAGGCTGCAGTATGCCGGCATATCAGAGCAGAGAAGACGCAAGGAGAAGGATCCATGAGATCGCCGAGGGATTAAAGGACGGCGGAGAGCATGCGCGGGAAGCGGACGGATTTAAACTCATGTATCTTTTGGGTACTACGGAAATGAACGTGGACGAGGCCATACATGCGCTGGAAGCCAATGAAAGACAGGCGGGCGCAGGCGAGACTGCGGGCCGGGGCCAGGGATTTTTGGACAGCGTTCTGGACGAGATGGCGGACGCGCTGAGAACCCATGATCTGGGCGACGACGCCAGGCTTGAGGAAGACACCGCCTACTGGGGCCGGCTGACCGGTACGGCCGCGGAGAAGATTGACGAGGCGCGGAAACGCAGGATGCGGGAGGAGAGCCTGAAACAGCAGCAGGTACACAGGGAGCTTTTGAAGGCTTCGGCAGTATCCTGCCTGGAGATTCACGATATGGTCTGCGGCGAGTTCAACCCCTATCGCCGCCTGTTCGGGAATTTCGCGGGAGCACAGTTTGAAGAACTTGTGGATTCTCTGGGGGATCTGGCGGAAACCATCACAGAGGCGGTGGTCGATGTGGTGGATGAAGGATTGAAGCAGGTTGTGGGCGGGGATTCCGGTCCGGAACCGGAGAAAGAAGCGGAAGCAGACGGATCGGAGATGGACGCGGCGGAAATGGATGGCCCGGAATCGGATGCGCTGGAGCAGACAGTTTCCGAACTGAATGCGCCGGAGCAGGCGGAAGCAGAGCCGAAGGCTTCCGCGGCGGACACGCCGGAACCGGAGACTTTGAACACCTCGAAACCGGAGGCTCCCTACGTCCCGGTGCATGAGGATGATTTCCTGCACCGCAATTCGGAGCCGGAGCCGGTGACAGAGGAGGAACTGCTCCGCGCCAATGAAGACCTCTTGTCAGAAGAAGAGTACCGCCGTTTGATCGGCTACGACGGTCTTGTGAAAGAGGAGGAAGAGGCAGCAGCCTCGGCCCATCCGGAGCAGGCGGAGCGCGCCAGACGCAGGACCCGCGCCGCGGAGGCGGGAAGATCCGCCGGAGATACGGCGGAACGGACCGTACAGGCCGACGGAGCGAAGATCGTACAGTTTGCGGAGCATACCGCGGCTGCCGGCCAGCCGGCGGCTTTGGCAGCACCGGAGAATATTCCCGGTCAGCCTTCCGCACCGGAAGCCGCACCGCCGGTACTGGCCCGTCCGTCCGACGATACGCCGCCGGTTCTTGCCCGTCCGGAGGATAAGAAGCTGTCCGGTCCAAGGGTTCTGGGACCGAGAAAATAGGGGATCGGCTGCGCTTGTTGTACATTTGTTGTACCCTGTCTGCTATAGTGATAATAAAAAAGCCGGATCATTTTGCGTGTCCGGACCGGATTTGTTGTACATTTGTTGTACATGGTGCTGCATAATGAAATGATACATATATTCTCAGAAGGAGAAGTCTGCCGCGCTGCGGGCAGAAGATGGGAGGATTCACGGATGGAGGATCAGATTTTCCGGATTACCATGGCGGGGCCGTACGGTGAGGAGCTGACCTGTGATGTGGTCGGTACCTTTACCGCCGAGAACGGCAGGGATTATATGGCCCTGCAGCCCGCGGATTCCGAAAACGGCGATGTATATCTGATCGGATTCCACGCGGGACCGGACGACGAGGTGGTCTTTGACGACATCACGGACGACGAAGAGTACGCGATGGTTTCAGATACCTTCCGGCAATTGTTTAATGAGCCGCTGGAGGAGGAGTATAATCTGGGCAGCCTGTACGACACGGAGGAGGCTCTGCGTGAAGTGATCGGCGATTCCGGAGAGTACTGCTACGAGGATGACCAGGGCCGTCTGTTCATCTATGGTCCCGGCGATGTGCGGATCTATCTGGACGAGAACGGCGAATATATTCTGGATGAGGCGACAACAGCCGCTCTGGTAGCGAGCGGGGCGGTGCCCCCGCCGCCGCAGGATGACGGCGCGGACGGAATGACAGAGAAATAGCAAGAAGCAGCTTTTGCGGAGAGAAAGGACTTCGCGCAGGACAGGAGAAGGAGAGGATTCAGACATGGAAGAATATGTTTACAGTACACCTAAGAGGATCGACAACAGCACGGCGCCCGGCATTGACAAGGAGGTCAAGGACGTTCTGGCCCAGGGCCATAAAGTGATCGTGATCGATATGGAAGCGACCACCTACATAAGTTCGGTGGGCCTGCGCATTCTGCTGGCTACGCAGAAGTCGCTGAATAAGAGCGGCGGCTCCCTGTCACTGCGCAACGTCTGCCCCCAGGTCCATGAGGTGCTTGATATTACCGGCTTTTCCGGATTCCTGACGATCGAGGAATGAGCATGAAGGAAGAGAAAAGCTTCCAGCAGAAGCTGTGGATCTGGATCGCGGCGTTTGTAAAGGGAGCGAAACCGCTGGTGCTTTATTACCTGATGCCGTCTCTGTGCATGGCTCTGGGCTATGTGATCGCCCATCCGGATATGACGGCGACGGAATTCTTCACCTACGGCGGGAATTTCTATACGGCGGTGGGCATGGCGCTCACGCTGTATCTGCTGTACCGCGGGTCGAAGAAAAGGGGACACCGGTTCTTTGAGGACGCCAGCCTTTATCTGGAGAATGTGAACTGGAAGAAGGCGGCGGGCTTTTTCGTGTTCGGAATTACGGCGGCCGTCGCGATCTCCTCGGCGATCACGCTGCTGTCCCGGCTGGGTCTGACCGGCAGCTACTCGGAAGCCACACAGAAGATGCTTCGGGGCAGAGATATCCTGTTTACGGTGGTGACCACCGTGATCACGTCGCCGGTGACGGAGGAGGTCGTGTTCCGAGGGTACATGCTGAACACGTTCCTGGAACATTTTGACGAGAAGAAGGCGGTTCTGATCGTCAGCGCCGTATTTGCCCTGTGTCATGTACAGCCCCTGTGGATCCTGTACGCGTTTGTTATGGGGCTTCTGCTGGCCGGGCTTTCGATCAAAGAGGACAATATTTTCTATGGCATTCTGATGCATATCGGTTTCAACGCGCCGTCCATGGTCAACTGGCTGATCACCAGCAGCGTTCCCGCGTCGCGGGTACTCTTCGAGGGCTGGTGGATGGTGCTGGCCTATGGGCTGATCGCGGCGCTGATCGTGGTGCTTCTGGTACGGAAATACCGCAGTATGGACTGATGCCGCGGGAGGCGTCCGGCGAAGCGGTACGGAATAAAGCAGCCGGAGAAAAGGCCCGGTGAAGTCAGCCGGATAAGGCGTCCGGCGAAAGTGTCCGGACGGTCCGGTCCGGGCAGAACGGAACGATGAAGTAAGGGAATAAAAGGAGGATCAAGAAGATGAAGGATTTAGACATCCGCGGGATTCTGAAAAAAGTGGGCATCTATGTGCTTCTGGGACTTCTGGCTGTAGTGGTCCTGGGGGGTATTACGGCCATGACGTTCAGCTATCTGACAAATGGCGGCGGGTTCCTGAATTTTACTGTTTACGCGAGCCCGTCCACATGGCTGTACGGTGTTCTGGAGGTGATTCTCCTGGTGCTTGCTTATATGGTATTCACGCCGGCCAGCGCCAAGCGCAGCAAGAGAGTGCTGCGGGGCAAGGCCCAGCGGATCGAAGGCGCCCTTGAGAATTCCCGCTTCATGACCGACGCGGAGAGGGACGAATATTTCCCGAAGAAGAAATTTACGAAATTGAATGACGAGAAAAAGGACGGCATCCCCATGTATGCCGTTTACAATACAAAGAAAAAGGAGCTTGACATCAACCTGATGAGCCCGGCCCACGGCCTGATCATCGGCGCCACCGGCAGTGGTAAGACGACCACATTTATAAACCCTGTGATCCAGATCCTCGGAAAGACCTCAGCCGGATCGTCCATGATCTGCACCGACCCCAAGGGCGAGCTGTTTCAGATGCATTCCAAGTTCCTGCAGGAGCGCGGCTACAATGTTATGGTCCTGGATCTGCGCGATCCCTACAGCTCCTTCCGCTGGAACCCGCTGGGCGATATCTACGACCGCTACCAGCTGTACCTGCACACCGGCGATGAGATCTACGAGCGCACCGATCCGGTTTCGGAGAGCGAACTGACGCTTGTGAACAAGCCGGAAGATTACCAGGATACCTGGTATGAATATGACGGCAAGGCCTACGCGGTCCGCCGAGAGCTGATCAATGTGGTCAAGGTAGAGCGCCAGAAGATCTACGACGAATTATACGAGGACTTAAACGACCTGATCAGCGTCATCTGCCCGGTAGAGTCCAAGGACGATCCGGTCTGGGAGAAAGGCGCCCGCTCCATCATCATGGCGACCTGCCTGGCGATGCTGGAGGACAGCGAGAACCCGGAGCTGGAGATGACCAGGGAGAAGTTCTGCTTCTACAATATCAGCAAGGCCATCAGCAATTCGGAGAACGAATTCGCGGCCTTGAAGGATTATTTCAAGGGACGTTCCAAGCTGTCCAAGGCCGTGGGATTGTCCCGTCAGGTGCTTTCGGCGGCTGATCAGACATTGTCCAGCTACATGTCCATCGCTTTCGACAAGATGTCGATGTTCAACGACGAAGGCCTGTGCGCCCTGACGAGCGCCACCGATATCGACCCGACGAAGTTCGCTTTCGAGCCGACGGCGCTGTTCCTTAAGATCCCGGATGAGAAGGATACCCGCCACGCGCTGGCCGCGGTATTTATCCTGTGCATCTACAAGGCGCTTATAAAGGTGGCGTCAGGACGCGAGGATCTGTCCCTTCCGAGAAACGTGTATTTCCTGCTTGATGAGTTCGGCAACATGCCGCAGATCGACAAGTTCGACAAGATGATCACCGTAGGCCGAAGCCGTAAGATCTGGTTCCATATGGTCGTCCAGTCCTACGCACAGTTAAATAACGTCTACGGCGACACGGTAGCCGACATCGTCAAGAGCAACTGCGGCATCAAGATGTTCATCGGTTCCAATGATATCGCCACCTGCGAGGAGTTCTCCAAGCTGTGCGGCAACATGTCCGTGGCGACGACCAGCGTATCCGGTTCCACGACGGACAATACCGGCGGCATCAATTACTCCAACCAGCTTCAGGACCGGCCGCTGATCTATCCGTCGGAGCTGATGAAGCTGAACAACAAGAAGGACACCGGCAACGCCATCATCGTGACCTTCGGAAATCATCCGCTCAAGACCAAGTTCACACCCAGCTACCGGTGCCCGCTGTATGAGTTCAGCACCATGGATCTGTCGGATGTAAGAGCCAACGCGTTCTTCGGCGACGAGATCTTCTACGATCTGGATGAGCGGAACTATCTGGTGCTTGACAACCAGCAGGAAGGCGAGGGCGGACCGGAGCTTAAGATGGCGGCGGCCCAGTAGCAGAAATTCAGGAGATCGGGAGTAAATCAATGAGAAAGAAAGAGTACATAAAGATATCGGCGGCGGCCGCGGTTCTGGCCGCGGGTATTGCGCTTGGCGGGATCAGCGGACTGGCAAGTTCCAGCAGCTCGGTCAGGATCGGTTACGGCCCTGTGGGCAGCGGAAACGGCGTCCAGACGCAGATCGTGGACAGCAATCAGGGCATCGGTCCTTCCGTGCGGGAACTGACGCTTTCCCAGACCTATCACAGCGATTATAAGACCTACGAACTGTCAATGAATAACCAGTGGTTCTTCTATTCGAATGTAGGCAACGGAGACATTACCGACCAACCCGTGCGGCTGGAGATTCCTACCGGCATCTCCTATACGGTTGAGAAAGACGGCCGTGCGTATGAAATGGATGCGGCGGCGCCGGTCACGGAATATGGAACCTATGTGCTGACGCTGACCACAACAGAGGACGATACCAAGCCGTTCAGCGAGCAGATCATCTATAAAGCCACATTCCGTTTCCGCATTCAGGATAAGCCGTTAGAGACGGCGCCGGAGGGCGGTCTGGACGGCTTCAGCGGCATTTCGGGGGCCGCGGGCAGCAGCGGCGGTACGGGCACGGGAAGCGGCAGCGGTACAGGTTCAGCCGGAAGCAGCACAGGCAGCGGTTCCGGCAGCGCCGTATCTCCCACCATGTCTCTGGAAGAGGCGCTTGCCATCGTGAGCGGGGCCGGCTATAGCGTGGAGGAGACCACTGCGCCGGAAGAAAGCACAGGCAGCCTCCCCGGACTGGACGACGAGCTTCCGCCTCCGCCGGAAGGCGAGGAGGAAAGCAGCGCGGCAGAAGAAAGCGGCGCGGCTGAGGAAAGCAGCGCGGCTGAGGAAACGGAAAGCTCCGGCGCAGCAGGCATCATGGGCGACGACGGCCGTGTCGATGAGGAGGCGCTGGATCAGACCATCGAATCTCTCGTAGGACCCGGATACGGCGCCGATCATCTGGAAGATTTTAATGATTCGACCGGACTTGAGTCCGTTTTCGATACGGTGACCGGCTATTATAAGCATACGCTGGCGTCCGATGCTTCTTTCTATACGAACGTCCCCAACGGTATGATCTGCACCAATTCGGTTACGGTCCTGACTAACGACGAGATCGATTTCCGGGTGCTTAAGGACGGCGAAGAGATTGAGTATACGGTAGGTACGCCGATCGCGGAGCCGGGCAGCTATGTGGTTCTTCCGAGCCAGGAAACCAGTGTTTACGCATCCACCTATTATAACCGGAAAGCGCCGGAATTCGCCTTCCGCATCCTTGGCAGCGTCGTTCGGGATCTGGGCGTCTACGCCGCGCCGGAGAACGCCGTGATCACGAGGGTAATGTGCGGCGAAGAGGAGATCAATCCCGCGTGGGTCCATGATACCTGGGCGTATCTGGGACTGGACGGCGTGTACACGGTCGATATGGATACGGAGGCCGGAGCGGCGGAGGTTTCCTTCCGGCGCGATACCGCGGCTCCCATGTTCATGGTGATGACGACGAAGAGCGAAGCAAACATCGCTTATAAGGATGAGGACTCCGTACAGTGCGTGCTGACGAGGAAGGGAGAGGTGATCCATTCCGGCAATCTGGTCAGCCAGGTGTCCGATCCGGGTGATTACACGCTGACGGTCTATGACGAGGCGGGCAATTACCGCTCGGTGAGCTTTAAGCTTTCCTACCGCATGAATACCGGCGCCATTATCGTGGTACTTCTGGTGGCCGCGCTGGTACTTGCGGGGGTTCTGTTCGTAAAGAGGATCAGCAGGCAGCTGAAGGTGCGGTAACCGGTCTGCGGATCTGAGGGTACGTTTTCGATTGGAGGTTCAGGTATGGAATACGTAATGCTGGACAGCTTTCTCGAGATCATACAGGACGTACTGGGGTCGATCTTCGACTCCGTGCTGTCCCCTGTCCTGCGCGACGCGTTTAACGCCATCGTAAACCTTATAGGAGAGCTTCTGCAGTCGATTCTGGCCAACTGGATGCTTAAGATCCTGGTCACTTTCTTAAAGCTGATCAATTTCCTGGAAGGAATCTTCAACGCCTTCGCCGGCGTCAGCAACGTGAAGGTAAAGGATGTGAGCGAAGGCATCACTCTTCTGGAATATTTCTTCAAGCTCGAGACGGTGCAGAAGGTGTTCCTGGGAATTACGGCCATCGCGGTGGTGCTTGCGTTCATGACTACGATATTCGCCGTCGTCCGCTCCATCGCGGACGCGCCTTTTGAGAACCGTCATCCTCTGAGCACCGTATTGACCAACGCCGTCAAGGCGGCGGTGAGCTTTATGGTCATACCGTTCACCTGCCTGTTCGTCCTGCAGATGTCGACGACGGCGATCCGCGCGATCAACACCACGATGAACGCCAACGGCGCGGATGCGTCCATGAGCGATACGTTGTTTATCACGGTGGCGGGGCCGGCGGCTAATTCGCCGAAGCAGGAGAATATCAACAAGTTTTCCTCCGGCCAGAAATACGAGGATATGGATGCGGTCAAGCGGAGCTTCGATATCAAGAAGATCAACTATACCCAGGCTTACGTGAGCTGCTTTATGCTCTTCTTCGTGATGATCGCTTCGATCCTGGCGTTTATTCAGAGAATTTTCATCATTCTCGTGCTGTATATCGTGAGCCCGTTTTTCGTCGCGATGATGCCCATCGACGGCGGGGCCAAGTTCAAGGAATGGCGGGATATGTTTGTAGCCCATGTGATCTCGGCCTTCGGACCGATCCTTGTCATGAAGCTCTATCTGCTTCTGGTGCCGATCATGATGTCGGATAAGATGGTCTATACGGACAATGCGCTGCTGGCGGAGGCGATCAAACTGCTTCTGCTGATCGGCGGGGCATTTGCCGTTTATAACAGCCGGACCCTTCTTGTGTCGATCATCAGTCCCCAGGCGGGAGCCACGGTAGCGCAGAGCGGTATCATTGCTTCCTTCATCGGGGCCAAGATGATGGGTTCGATGAAGAAAGGCATATCCGGCGGCGGGAAGAGCAAGAGCGGAGGCGGCAGCGCGAAAGGCGGTTCCTCCGGAGGCGCCAGGGGCGGCGGTTCCTCCGGCGGGGGATCATCCGGCGGTTCAGGAGGAAGTCAGGCGTATAAGGGCAAATGAACCGGCGCCTGAGAGAACCGGTTGTGAGGGGAGCTATACGCGGAGGCAGGCGGCCCTGCGGAGTCTGAGACTGCCGCAGGCCGAAGGAGAGGAGATACCATGCAGACGGAAGTTGTATACCTTGGTTTATTTTCCACCATATTTAACTGGGTGTTTAATAAAATATTGAGTCCGGTCATCAAGTTTCTGTCTTCGCTTCTGGAGAAGGTGCTGAGCTGGCTTTTCGATAAGGTCCTGGAGCCGCTTCTGGTGACGGTACTTTATCCGCTGTTCAAGTCGCTGCTGGACATGATCGTGAAGATGCTGGGGGAGGTGTTCTACGGCCTTCTGGCTGACTTTTTAAAGATCATCGACGCCATGCAGGAAGCGTTCAATATCTTCGCGGGCATCCAGGAAGTTACCTATGACAAGCGCTTAAAGGCGCCGCTTCTGGAGATCCTGTTCCGCATGAACGCCGTGCAGAGGTCCGTCCTGGTGATCACAGCCATCGGGTTCGCGCTGACGATGCTGTTCGCGATCCTGGCTGTGGTGCGGTCCACCTTCGATATGGAGCAGGAGAACCGGCGGCCGGTGTCAAAGGTTCTGGCGGCCACATTTAAGGCGATGCTCAAGATGTTTTTGATCCCCACGGTGTCGCTGTTTGCCATCGCCATGGCGGGTACGATCTTAACCAGCGTCAACTATGTAATGGGAGGGAGCGAGACGACGCTTTCCAGGATCGTCTTTGTGACGGCGTCCCTGGACGCGGCGAAGAATTCTGAATATAACATTTCCACCCAGTCGGCGAAACAAACGGAAACGGTGGAGGTCGGGATCAACGATGAGATCCGCCATCCGTTCTATACGGGCGAAAAGGATTACGCCGACAAGAAAGAAGTGGAGAAATACTTTGACTTCGGCAGCTTCGATTATCTGCTGGGATTCGCCGGCTGCATCTTCCTGGCGGTGGTTTTGTTCATCGGGATGCTGATCTTTATAAACCGATTGTTTGAGGTACTGCTGCTGTTCATTGTGTCGCCCTTCTTCGCGTCGATCCAGCCGCTGGACGACGGGGAGAAGTTCAAGGCCTGGCAGGATATGTTTGTAGGCAAATTATTTGGTGGGTACGGCCTGGTGGTCGCCATGCAGTTATATATGATCCTGGTGCCGGTCGTCATGGGGGGCAAGATCTCCTTCGGCGAAGGCAGCGCGGAGGCCAATTACCTGATCAAATTCATTTTCCTGCTGGGCGGTGCGTGGGCTACCATTAAGACGGGACCGGTGATCACACAGCTTTTGAGCTTCCAGGCGGGAGCCCAGGAAGCGGATACGGCCCGGGCCGGAGCAGGATTTGCCATGGGCGCCGCGGCGCTGGCCGGGGGCGTGGTAGCGTCGGCCGGAGGAGCGATCGCCAACAAATGGCAGGGCCATAAGGCCGCGAAGGCAGAGGCCAGGCAGGCGTCGGATCAGAGGATCCAGAACCGTCTGCAGGGACTTCCGGCCAGCTCGGGATCCGGCGGATCGGGCGGCTCAGGCGGAGGCATAGTCGGAAAGTCCGGCCAGCCGATGATCTCCGGAAAGGGAGCTGTGAAGATCGGCGGAGAGGGAACCGGCGGCGGAACCAAAGCCCTGGGCGTGAAGCAGACGGGTTCCTATCTGGGCGGCAGATTCTCGACTCATAAGACCGCTGAGGGCAAGACCGCCGTGGGCATCAATCTGGGTAAGGCCCTTCGGGTTGGCTACGATGCGCAGGGGAATTTCCGGGTCAATATTCTCGGCATGGGCTATAAGAGAAGCGCCGACGGACAGCAGAAATGGTCGCTTCCGGTCGCGCGTCTTAAGAAGGCGCAGAACGCGGACGGCACCTCCAGTTACCGCGTATCCAAGGTGAAGCTGACATCCGGGCTGCAGTTTAAGCGGGCGGAGACGGTCACGAGGAACGCGGACGGGACCTATTCGCATACAATGGGGAAAATGTACTGCAGCGACTTTAAACCGGCCGGCTTAAAGCAGCGGTTTGATTCCGATACAGGCAGGGTGGAGACGCTGAGCGCCGGAGGTTTCCACTGGGCCAAGAACAACGAAGGAAAATATGTGCTTACGCACTTTGATTCTCCGTTTGGTGCCAGAACGGAATTTGAAACAGGCGAGGACGGCCAGGCGCGTGCGGTTTCCTACCAGGGCGGTCTCTTCAGCGCCCAGTTCGAGCAGGACGCTGCCGGTCATACGAGGGTTTCCTCGTTTGGAACCAGCGGCGGCAGATCCATCTACGAGCGCGGCGAATCCCAGGGCTATGACGGACATAGCGGCCCGGCGGGAACTTCCGCTTCGACAGGGAACGGAGGAACGCCGGGAAGTACAGGCGGCGGAACGCCGGGAGGTGCCGGAGGCGGAACGCCAAGGGGCGGCACAGGCGGCGGAGCGCCGGGAGGCAGCGGCGGCGGAGCGCCGGCGGCCGCAGGAGGAACCGTCAGAACGCAGGGCGGCGTAACAGGCGGCGCGCGGCAGCAGGGCAATCAGCAGTTTACGCGGCCTGCGCAGCCGGCGGGCAATCAACCCGCGCAGCCGGCAGGTAATCCGCCGGCAAATAACGGGCCAGCGCAGCCGGCAGGAACAGCGCCGGGCGGCCAGCAGGCGCAGCGCCCGAATCAGTTCGCAGGAGGAACTGCGGCGAGACCGGCGACGCACATAACGGACAATCAGCCGGCCCAGCGGCCGAACCGTCCGGCAGGCGGCGGGAATAACCTGCCGCACGGCAGCGGCGGCAATGGCAATCAGGGCCGATAGATCGATCACAGGAGGCAAATGAATGAGAATCATACCCAAGAGAACAAAGGTCAGAATGGAATTGTTCCAGGGCGTAGAGCTGATGGACGTACTGATAGGCAGCGTCGGCGTAGGTATCTGCGCGGCCCTTCTGGTATCGAACCTTCCGGGCAAATGGTTCATGCTGATCGCGGTGCTGGTGCTGGTGGTCGCTCTGATCGTGCCCCTTGACGACGATAAGGGTTACCTGCTCCTTTACAATGTGATCCGGTATTTTGCCAGGTACCGTCATTTCTATAAGAGAGGCCATTCGCCCCAGGAACTGAAGGCGAAGAGCGCGGCCGGTGCGGATAAGGACAAGAAGGCGAAGAAGGCGTCGGGTCCCCTGTTTTCCGTCGAGGATATTACGCCGTTCACCGCGATAGAAGGTTCTTTCATCCGCTATGGCGATTCCTACAGCGCTACGGTTCTGCGGATCGAGCCGGTAGAGTTCAGGTTCTTCAGTGAGAGCCGCCAGAACAGCACGATCGACCGCTGCCTGGGTTCGATCCTGCGGACCTGCACCCAGGATGAGGTCATCGATATGGTAAAGCTGGATCAGCCGGTGCTTTATGACGGTTTTATAGAGAATGAGCAGGTGAAGCAGACGGAACTGATGGAGGCATATCTGAACGGCCTTCTGACCGACGAAGAGCTGACGGTCCGCGTGGGGATCATTCAGGACCGGATCGCGCAGCTTGAGACGTTTAATTACAAGGAGAAGGTTTATCGTCCGGTGCATTATCTGATGTTCCTTCATAAAGACAGGAATCTCATTACGGAGCAGATCCAGAACGCGATCGCGACCCTGGCGTCCGCCGGGATCGAGAGCGTTCAGCTTAAGGGGCCGGAACTGGCTGTGTTCCTTAAGTATAATTATGGATCCGGTTTCGACGAGAGGGAAGTGAAATCCCTGCAGCCGGATCAGTACATGAACTGGATCCTGCCTGACGAGATCAAATTCTCGTCAAGAACGGTAACCTATGACAACCTTATAACCCATAACTTCCGTCTCCGTGACTATCCTATGATCGTGGGCAATGCCTGGGGCGCGGAATTCTTCAATCAGCTTGGCACCAAGGTGGTGTTAAAGATGACCCCGGAGGACCGCTACAAGGCGATCCGGGATCTGGACCGGTCCATCGATGAACTTCGGGAGCAGCAGAACAATACCGGCAAGACCAGTAAGCTGATGGAAGTGGATATGCATATCGACACCCTCTCCGAAGTGATGCGGCTCCTGCAGGGTGAGAACGAGATCCTGTTTAATGTGAACACATTTATACAGGTCAACGATTACGAACTGTCGGAGGCTACGGCCAGGAATAACGGCAAGCCGCCTAAGACCAACGCCCTGGCTTTCAAGAAGCAGATCCGCCGGAACCTGGCAGAAGGCGGTTTCAAGGTTACGGATATGCTGATGCAGCAGTTCGAGGCGTACAGCTCCGGGCAGTTGTCCAGCTATGACGCGTTTAAGCGCTATAAGCGGGGCATCCATTCCAACTCGGTGGCGGCGGCTTTCCCCTATGTGGATAAGGCGTTAAGCGATAAGAACGGAATCTATATCGGCCAGTCGGCCGGGATTCCCGCCTTCGTGAATTTCTTCCAGAGGGATAAGGACCGTGTCAACAGCAACACGGTGATCATCGGCAAGTCCGGTTCCGGTAAGTCCTACGCGACGAAGACGATCCTGACCCAGCTTGCGGCGGAGAACTCCAAGATCTTTATCCTGGATCCGGAGAACGAATACACGAAGCTGGCGAAGAACATGCAGGGCAAGATCATCGACGTGGGCAACGCCACTCAGGGGCGGCTGAATCCGTTCCATATCATCACGGCGCTGGCCGATGAGGACGAGGATGCCGGCGGCGAGACGGCCAACAGCTTTGCGACCCATCTGCAGTTTCTGGAGGAGTTCTACCGCCAGATCCTGCCGGGCGTGGAGCCGGACGCTTTAGAGTACCTGAATACGATGACGATCCGCATGTATGAGCAGCGGGGGATCGATGAGACCACGGATCTGAGCAAGCTTCAGCCGGAGGATTATCCGACCTTTGACGACCTGTACGACAAGATCATCAACGATATCCAGACCAGCTCCGGAGACTACATTAAGACCAACCTGACTATCCTCTTAAACTATATATCCAAGTTCGCGGAGGGCGGCCGGAACTCGGCGCTGTGGAACGGCGCGTCCAGCATTTCCACGGATGAGAACTTTATCGTGTTCAACTTCCAGTCGCTGCTGGCCAACAAGAACAATATCATCGCCAACGCCCAGATGCTTCTGGTGCTGAAATGGCTGGACAACGAGGTTATCAAGAACCGGGACTACAACTTAAAATACAAAGCCAACCGCAAGATCGTCATTGTCATTGACGAGGCCCACGTATTCATCGACAGCAAGTTCCCGATCGCCCTGGATTTCATGTTCCAGCTGGCAAAGCGTATCCGTAAGTACAACGGTATGCAGATCGTCATCACCCAGAACGTGAAGGACTTCGTGGGAACGGAGGAACTGGCCAGAAAGTCTACGGCCATCATCAACGCCAGCCAGTATTCCTTCATCTTCCCGCTGGCGCCCAACGACATGGACGATCTGTGCAAGCTGTATGAGAAGTCCGGCGCCATCAATGAGAGCGAGCGTGAGGATATCATCAATAATGGCCGCGGCCGCGCTTTCGTCATCACCGGTCCGTCGGAGAGAACCTGCGTGGACATCGTGGCGGCGGAAGGAATCGAAGAACTGTTTACGATGTAAGCGCGCCGGGCGGAGCGGTCTTAAGCGGCCGGGGCAACAAGAAGAATAAGTTTAAGGAGTGCGGATTATGAGAAAAACAGCGAAGCATTTGATCGGAACCTGCTGCCTGGCCCTGGCGGTCACGGTACTGGCGGGATGTTCGCGGAATGAGACCGCCGCGGAGGTGAGCGCCGTGGCCGACGGGGTGCTGACCGTGGGCATCATCGACGGCCAGGATGTATTCGCGGCCAAGGGGAAGAGCGGTTATGAGGGCATCGAACCGTCCATCTTAAATAAGCTGGCCGCGGATCTGGGCGTACAGATCACCTATGTGGACGCGAAGGACACCCAGGAGCTGATGGATCAGATGGACGCGGGAACCATCGACGTGGCGGCCGGCCGGCTTGGACGGCTTGAGATCTATTCAAGCGGCCACCTGGTATCGGCAAGCTACGCGCGCAGAGGTCTCTATCTGGTGACTCCGGCGAATCTGTATGTGGATTCCCTGGTAACGTTCGCCGATGAGAATGTGGGTATTTCGGCCCTGACTCCGGACACCGTCAGGCTTGACCTGGCCAACATCGAGACCGTGAACCTGGTGAATTACACCGATCTGTCCGGCGTGGCGGCGGATATCAGCGGCAATGTGATCTCCGCGCTGATCTGTACCGAGCGGGAAGCTCTGGCTCTGGCGGAGCAGGGACTCAGAGCCATAGAGATATACAATGGTCCGCAGGCGGATACGGTATTCTATCTGGCGCCGGGACAGACGGAGCTTCAGGGTAACTTAAATGCAGCGATCAGGCAGTATCTTGACGGGCAGTAGATATCGACGATCAGAAGGAAGCGAGGTGCCGAGATGGCATATTTTGACAGTCCGAAGAACCGGGCCATGTGGGAGAAGACCATGGTTGCGCTCAGGGCGGAGAAGGAACGGCGCAGGGTGTCCGGCTATGCTCCCGTAAGCGGGGATGAAGGGAAGCTTAAGGAGCCGGTGAACCCATACCGCAGGAAGATCAATCTGAGCCAGCTTGAGGAGATTGAACGGCAGGCGGAGGGGATCCGCCGGGTAGCCCGTCCCGCGCGGCAGGCCCAGGCAGGGATGCAGATGGAGCAGGGCGGCATGCAGCAGGATGCGCTCAGGACCCGTACCGGACTCCAGCCGGAACAGAACAGCATGCAGCCGGGCGTGCGCAGGGAGCGGCCTGTGAGGCGGCAGGAGGCTGCCAAGAGCAGTCCGGGATTATGAGTACCGCAAAGCCGTCGGCTCTTTCGGCCCTGCTGACAGCCGTTCTGACGGTTCTGTGCGCGGTGCTGTATACAGTTCCGGCTTTCGCGGAAGGGCAGGCTCTCGATTGTGTGATGTCGGCGGAGGACGCGGGCAACGGCTACGAGTATCAGGTCGAGGGCATCGGAACCTTTACCGTTAACTGTCAGGAGAACGAAGTGGTCCCCATTTTCGTGTTTGAGGCGTATGACGGCTGCTATGCGGCTCTTTATCAGGCGGGAAGGCGGATCGAGTCCGACGGACTGGTCTATGAACCCGGCCGGTATGAGCTGCGGGTCTATGGAAGCGAGACCATGGACGGCGACTACGGAAGTTTTTATGTCACTGTCGAGAATGAATATAATGAAATGGAGCCGGAGGAAATCCCCGATCTGACGGAGGTGAAGAACCCCGGGCTGGATCTGAGATGGAACGCGGACAGGAATGTGTTCCGCTATTCATTTCCGGACGGCGCGTGGTTTGAAACAAATGTGCCTCTGGGCGGATGGAGCCGCGGCGCCGCGCAGATCACGGCGGACGATAAGCTTCATGTTTATCAGGTCTACCGGGACGGGGAGATCGTGGGAATCGGCGATGAACTGGATTTCAACGAGGTGGGCGGCTATGAGATCATCCTGCGGGACAATGAACTGGGCAGCAGAGGAAGCACCGCTTACAGCGCGGTAATGACGTTCCGTCTGTACAAGAATGAAAATTTGTGCCTGTCCCGCGTCAATACGCCCATGGGCCTAAAGCTGGTTTCAGCCAGAAAGGACGGCGAGAGGCTCGATGTGGCGGATACAGACTGTATCCAGCTGACCCGCGATGGCCGGTATGCGCTGGAATACGCGGATTCCTCAGGCACGATCTGCTGGAGTATGGAGTTCGTGCGGGACACGACTCCGCCGATGCTCCGGTTCAACGTTCCCATGGACGGGGAGCCCATCCGTGAGGATGTGGCGTTTTCACCGTCGGAACTGGGCGCAGACATTTATCTGGAACGCAATAATTCGGAAGTGACGGCGTCCTTAAACATCATCCGCATCAACGGCCGGTACCATATGGAGGTTTCCGACCCGGCGGGGAACATGAGATCCTATGACTTTACGGTCACGAAGTCGGCGGATATCGATATCCGCAGCGTGATCGTGATCGTACTGGCACTTCTGGCCCTGCTGGCCGGCGGATTCGTTTACTGGAGAAGAAGTATGCGGGTACGTTAACTGCGATAGCAGTCCGCGGCGCTTCCGTGCCGCGATGCTATATATTATCTCTGATGGAAGGAGGAAAAGGTATGCTGGAAAATATGATTATGGCCGCGTTTACAGGCAGTACGGCGAACCCGTTCCTGTCAGCGGCAAAACCCATCATTGAGCTGATCAATATGGCGGCGGGACCATTGCTGGGAATCGTGGTGGCGCTCGGTACGCTGTACTGCGTATTCCTGGGCGTAAAACTTGCCAAGGCTGAAGAGCCTCAGGATCGTGAGAAGGCGAAAGGCGCCCTTAAGAACGCGATCATCGGATTTCTTCTGATCTTCGTGCTGATCGCTGCGATGAACATGATGCTGAATCCGCTGATGAGCTGGATGAACAGCAACTTGGGCAGCAGCGGCACGTCGATCGCTTATCCGCAGTAATCAGACGCGCCGTAAGCGAATGAATTCAGAAGAGTTATGTCGTTTGGCCAGATGACGTAAAGCTGTACCGGGGAGAAGTGCGGATGCGCGGCTTCTCCCCCGGAGCAGCGGCCGGACATGGAATGTATGGAAAGGAGGCAGAACCGTCATGAGAATGGAATCTGTGAGAAGGGCATCCTGTCTCTTCTTAGCTGCGGCATGTGTTTTTCTCACAGGCTGCCATTCGATTGTTTACAACGGGAATCTTCATTTCAAAAGCTATGAGCCGGAGACGGTTCCGCTGCTTTACGATGAGGTTTCGGATAAAATGGATTCTGTCCAGCAGGAACTGGACGCAAACCGGTTCAATGTGGAGGGAGCGGACGCGTTCTTTATTTTACCGTGTCATGTGAGCGATCCGGATCAGGTTCTCGATTTCAAGCTGCTGGACTATACGGACGCAGGGACATTTGTTTACGCGTATATGACGGAATTTGTGCCGGGATCGGACCGCTATATCACATACGGAGACGCTGCCCAGACATGGGAGGCGCTGCGCGGATACCCGGACATCGGACAGGTACTGGATAACGGGGCCATCGGACCGGCTACTATCGATATGCTGGGGGACCGTACCGTACCGAAGGAACCGGCGGGTACCAGTGCGGATGAGGATATGGATGAGACGCTCCCGCCGCCGCCCACGGAGGCCGTTTCGGAATCGGTGCAGATTGAGACGGAGACGGAGCTGGAGACCGCGTCCTCACCGGAATTAAGCGGAGGCGGATTCCTTGCGGGTGTGACAGAGGAAAGTGCCGCTTCGTCTTCCGCGGCGGGGACGACTGCCGCCCAGGAGACATATACCTTCGATCCGGGCGAGATCTGGTGGGATACGGGGGCCTTAAGCGGTACGACGGCCGCGCCGGAAAGCGCATCTTCCGCACCGTCCGGCACGACAGCGGCTGCACAAACCACTCAGAGGGCTGATGATCTGTGGTGGGACACGGGGGAATCGGAAGGGATCGGCCATGTGGACTGGTCAGAGGTCGAATCGGAGGCGGCTGCCGCCCAGTCTTCCTGGGAAGCCGTTTCTTCCGAGGAAGCATCCAGAGAGCAGGCTTCCAGGGAACAGGCGTCCAGAGAGCAGGAATCCAGGGAGCAGGCGTCCCGTGAGGAAGCTGCGCGCAGTACGACCGATATGTCGGAGTGGTGGGAAGGAAGCTCACAGTCCGACGAAGGCAGCGATGGGACCTGGTATTTCAACGAGCCGACAAGCGAGGGAGAGTTTACGGTCCCGGCCGGATACGGGGAAGAGAATGTGCCCGACACATATGTACCGTCGGATTCCAAAACAGTCGATGTGGTTACGGTCCTGATGGCTTATGATCCCCAGACCCGGGTGTATAAGGTTTTCTATGCCAATTCGGTTCCCAGAACGGCGAAACTCACGACGGATCAGGTCACCGGAGAGGAGAAATACGAGCTGGCTTCGACGGAGATAACCCTGAGCGCCAACAAGCTGGTCAAGGCGGAGGAATATTTTATCTTTGATAATGGCCACGGTTATGTATATGACCGGGACGGCGGTGAGATCTTTTCGCGGGATTATTCGACTGCCATCAATACGTTCTGTTTCCAGAAGAGACAGGATATCGTCAGCCAGATCGAGGCGGAATCCGGCATCTCGAGTAACGACGACACATACTGGTACCGGCACGAAGAGATCTATTGGAAGGTCTTTAACGGGGAGGTTACCATTTCCAATGTGGTAATGGATGGGTTCTATTATGTTTATATCCCGTTCACGTTGCAGCTGTCGGATAAGTCCAGGTTAAACGAGGCGGCCACCATGGCGGATCCAAATCAGACGACCAGCGATGAGACAGAAGAAAAGGATATCATGGACATGGACGGGGATGAGGCGGACGAGGCAGTGGCGGAGGACGTCTACCAGACGGTCATGGTCTGCATGGAGCTGGATATCGGCGGCAGCGATCCGGAGATAAAGTTCTATTCGCAGAATACGGCCTGGGAGAAGCAGAAGGAAAAATGGCTGTCCTATGACGGGCAGTTGATCCCATCGTCGGTCAGTAAAGATAATATAGATTCCTATATGAATTCGGAATTCTGGAGTATGAATCAGATCAAGAGGAGACTTGTTCCGGATGTTTTCCCGGCCTTTCATACGGAGGACAGCGCCATGGGGCTGAGTCTCGCATATCTGCCGGATATATACTCCTTCTATGGATTGTGGAGTATAGACGCCGGTTATGCTTCTCTGCTGACTTTAGACGACGGAACGACTCGAATGACTCCGATTTCTGTATGCCTCAGGGAACTGTTCTGCAACTGCAGCACATACTGGTCCGACGATCCCATGCGTACCAACGATGTCTTCGGGCAGACGGTAGACGCTGTCATGCGGTCAAAATACAGAAATAAGAGTGACCGTGACAGTATGCAGAACTTCTTTCATGAATTTGACTCTGAGCTGATATATCCGGCGGCGCTGAACGGGCTGGCGCTCGCGGCCATGGGAGACGCGAATACGAAGCGGCCCTGGCTCCGTAAGAGATATTCGGAATCATCGGTAGAGAAGCTCTGCAGTCCGAATTCCGATTCGCATCTGGTCATTCCCTGGATGACTCCGGGGAGCTGGAACGCGGCTGACGGAATCAATGCGAGTCCCCTACCCTATGAGGTGAAGACTCCGGGTGCGGAGGGGTACAACAAAAACAACGATAATCTGGAGGCGATCCTGGCCTGCCGGGAGATCGCGTTAAACAGCGGGACCGCGGACTCGGACACGATGCTCCAGTATATACCGATCCGTATCGAAGGGCGGGACGAGAATGCGAAAACGATACAGTACAGCATGCAGCCGGTGGAGTGGACGGAGAAGCTGACCAGGACCTTTAAGCAGGAGACAGAGGAAAAGGCCGCCAGGACGGACGCAAACGGCAACGAGATGAAGGATGAGTCCGGCAATGTGATCTATGATGTGAAGAAGACGACGACGACCTATACGCAGACCCTCGATCCGCTGCCGCTTAAGTACCAGTTCCTCTTTCCGGCCGGGACGAAGCTGTCTATGATGATGGAGATGGAATCGGCGGCGATGACCGCGCCTACCGGGGAGATGGGAGTGGTTTTCTACGAGGACGAGGCTGCGGATGAACCGGCTGTCGATTCCGGATCCGATCCCGATCCCTACTCTGCCTCTGTTTCCAATATCGATTCAGAGGAAGAAGAAACGGATCCCACAAGCAGGATCAGCATTTCTATCGCCGGAATGGATGTCTTTCATGACAGCGGTATCAAGGGACATGCCAGCGACGCAGGTATCCTCTATCATAAGGACGGTTCCGGCCGTGAGACGGAGCTTCTGACCCTGATCACCGACGAAGGGGTGCAGCTCTACCGGCGGGCCGGAAGCGGCGGGGCGCAGGAGAAAGATAACAGTGGGAGGAGAAATCTGAATGGAGGGGGAATACTTTGGGGCTTCCTGTCCGGGTATGTGGGGCGGAATCTGTCAGGCGGGTCGGCCAGCGTATTTGTCTACGACTGGAGCGATGTGGCCAGCGAACGGTTCTTTATAAGCAGCGAGGAATTCGCGACCAGGACGACCAACTACGGCCTGAATACCATTTCCCAGGCGGAGTTTGATAATCAGAATTCCGCCGTCATCGATGGGGTGAGCGAGGAGCAGAACCAGGTGATCCGGGAGAAGTTAAATACCGGCGCCGGCATGGACGCGCTCTCTGTCAGCAACCTGTCGCTGCTTAACGACCGGGAGATCGTGGTGTCCTCGATCAACGAGGGGCTGTTCATGGTGAACCTTAAGAGCCATCAGGCGGTCAGCCTCCGCTCAGGCGCCTTTTATTCCGCGATCTCCTATCAGAAGGGCAGTTCGGAGCGTTTTATGCTCGTCGGTTTCGACACGACGGAATATTATTATCAGCCGATGGATATCGTCAGGGCCAAGTGCTACGACATGGATCTGGTGGCGGAGAACCGGGAACATGAGAATATGGCCATGCAGGCCTATCTGACGACCCTGGCGTACAATTATCTGAACCGGACCCACCGGATCGAAGCCGGTCAGACGGCGGACGGCCAGACGTCGGAGCCTTATATCAATGAAGCGGCCAACGATGCGGAGAAAGAGGCCAATGAACAGGCCAGGCGGCTGTTCTTTGGCACCGAACTGTCCATGCAGCAGGAACTCTATAAGATCGTAAGCAGCGTTGGCTTCGGCTACACCCAGCGGATTCTGGATTTTACGACGGAGCTTCGGCAGAAGCTGCTGACCCAGAGGGAGAAACTGAAGGAGTTCTATGCCCTGTGCGGCCTTGGAAATGTATCCGGCCTTCTGGATTCCGCGACCGGGATGCCCAAGGAAGTGGAACTGCGGGAGCAGGAGGGCGCGCTGATCCACGCGAATTATACCAGTACCTTAGAGCATACTCTGGTGACGCTTAAGCTCTCCGAGGACGCGATCAGGGGAATGGCGTCGAACCAGGCGGAATACAGGGAGTACCGCCGGCAGATGCAGGAAGCCGAGAAAGCGCAGAATAAGCTGCAGAACTCGCAGGCGGATACTTATGACGATGAATTTGTGACGGCCAAGGACGTAGGTCTGGTCAGCGACCGGCTTTCCGACGACGGACTGGATTATCTGGAGAATACGGATTTCTATCGGGCGGTGCTTTCAGACGCCCAGAAGGCCTATGAGGACGATCAGGATCGGAAATACGGCGAGGTCCGCGTCAGTTGGGAAGACTATATGAAGGAGCTTCTCAATGCCATCAGCCCGGATAACGCGGTGAATCAGCAGGAGCGCAGCTTCGGGCAGTTCTGCAGGCTGGCGCAGATCGACGTTTCCATCATGAGCGAAGAGCAGGAAGCGGAACTCAGGGACCGGCTTAGCGAGATCGACCGCGTGGTGGATCTGGAGCTTCTGATCGTGGAATATAAGCTAAAAACGGCGGAGTACCAGAGCAGTCCCTACCAGAAGGAATATAACGAATTCCAGGATAAGAACTTTGAGGAGGAGACCGAGCGGGTGAAGGCGGCCCAGAGCGCCGGGTTCCATGAGATCATCACGAAGCTGGCCGCCGACGCTGAGAAGGCAAAGCTTCTGGAAGGAACCGACTGGGAGTCGGAGATGAAGGATATCGTGGCGGTCTGCGGCAGCGGCATCGTGTGGGATCCAAACACCGCGGAACTGTTCACGGAAGAATCGTCGGAATGACATTCCGCAGGAGCGGCGTCGTGCGGGGACGGACACCGCGGAACAGTTCATGGAAGAATCGTCGGAATGACATTCCGCAGGAGCGGCGTCGTGCGGGGGCGGACACCGCGGAACAGTTCACGGAAGAATCGTTTGGAATGAGCGTATGCAGAGGCGGCCGGGCCGCCGGATGCGGGGCGGACAGGCAGGAGAACGCAGCGCCCGTAAGAATGGGTACGGGAGAGTATAAACAGTTAAGTTCAAGGAGGAATCAGATCATGAAGATGACGGGAAGGAAGCACATGGGGAAGCGGATGACGGCATTGGGAATGGCCGCTCTGCTCGCGCTTGTGCCGGTGTCGGAGGCGCGGGCCGCAGGCTGGATCGAGCAGAAGAACGGAGACTGGAAATACCAGAGGGAGGACGGTTCCTATATTGCGGATGGATTTACGCCCGACGGGTATTTTATTGACGGTACCGGTATATGGAAGGCGGAATATGATTTCCTGGGGATGACGCTTAAGAATACCAATACATTCCTGACTCCCGCTCGGGCCGGCAGCTTCCTGAACTGGGAACGGGACATGACCTATATGATGTCTGAGATACTGGATGATCTGGACGGTGTGAGAGGAATCGAGCTTTCAGAGCAGGAAGTGGGGTTGTATGCCATTTACAATAATACCAGCCGGGAACTCCTGAGCTTCTATAAAGCCCAGGACGGCGAGAGCTATGTGGTCAGTCTGAAATGCCCTCTGAATACAACGAAGGCGTCCTCCACGACGACCAGAATCAGCAGTAAGATAACGAGAACGACGACGGTCAACGCGGCCTGGTACGATTATCAGGTGCTGATCGGGCTGCTTTCCAGGGTCAGCCGAACCGGCCCGAAGCTGGCCGACGCCCTCTATTCCAGCTGGGTGTCCACGAACGCCTACGGACTTGAAAGAGACCAGTGGGTAGCGGTCGGCGATGCCCTGGTGAAGTATGAGGCGGCCAACGGAGAGGGACTCTATTATATCAAGGCGAATCCGGGACTGGTGTACTGATTGGGAAGGCTTGCGCCAGGCAGTTCCGGAGCGGATACTGGCGGGAAGGCTTGCGCCAGGCAGTTCCGGAGCGGATACTGGCGGGAAGGCTTGTGTCAGGCAGTTTTGGAGCGGATACTGGCGGGAAGGCTTGCGCCAGGCGGTTCCGGAGCGGATACTGGCGGGAAGGTTTGTGTCAGGGCGGTTCCGGCGCCGGCGCAGAGGCAGGAAATAGGGGAATATCACTGCGGCCAGGTATCGGCGTGGGAAAATGAAGCGGTATCAATGAGAAAAGTTCGGCGAGAGGTAAGGACATGGCAGAGAACAGAGAGATCGGGCGGGGATCGGCAGCGCAGGAGAACCAGCGGTTCGCGCAGTTGTTTGGAGATTCGGACGGTCATTTTACATTTACAGGCGCCAATGTGCGGGAAGCGATAGAAAGACTCCGCATTGACGGGCAGTCCTATGCGGAACGGTACGAGATCGGCGAGATCACGGATAATAATTATCAGGCGGCGGTCCATCATGTGATGGACAATATCACCAACGGCGATATCGCGAAGAGTTACTGGAACAGTGAACCGGATCAGGTGATGCAGGTCCTGCTTCTGGGAAAGAATCCAGGGGATCCGCTGGTTACTTCCCTGCAGCCGCCGTCTCCCATCGGGGTGGGACGGCCTGAAAGCCTGTCATTGTGGAAGCAGGTCATGGGAATTTTCGGCTTCTACAAGGAAGAGAGGAAAGCCTATCAGAGGCAGATGGAGGACTACCAGAAAGCCCAGACATCGCTCAGAATCTATAACGAAAATGCGTTCCAGGCGGCGCAGGAGGCGCGGGCTGTGGAAAGCCGCATTCGGGAGGTCTGCGCGGTGGAGCCCGCCAGGAAGGAAAAAGTGCGGGAGGCATTTGCCACGCAGGAGAAGCGGACGGCGCTTCAGGAAGCCGCAAGAAGTGTGGAAGGACTTCGGATTCCGACGGCGGAAGCGGCGGCGGAGAGGATACGCCGCTATATTCCGGATTACCGGCCGGAGATGAGAAGCGCCCTGGGACTTCCGGGGTTTAATGATCCGAATACGGTTCTGGATATGCTGCAGGCTTACGAGTCGGCGGAGATGACCGCGGAGCAGCTGCAGGGTGCGGCGGAGGAGCAGAGGCGGGAGATCGGGCAGCGGTTCGCGCAGGTATTTAAGCTGACGGAGGCCCCGGCGGCCGAGGCCCAGGCCGGGGATCAGGCGGCGCAGCCTGCCGTCACAGATGCAGAGAAGGACGCGGCGGCAGCAGCGGTCGCGAGGATCTATACAAGATTTTCTGAAGGAAAGGTGCCGCAGCTGGACGTGGCGGATCCGGAGAGCATCCGGGCCAACGGAACCCGGATCGTGCGGATGTCCAGAACGGCGTCCACGCTTTATAATTTAATGGGCGGCGGGGAGAACCCGGATCCGGAGTTTGCGGCCATGGTTGCCAGGAGGCTGCCGGAGAACGCGGATATTGTCCAGAGCCTGGCCCAGCTGCAGGCTGTCTACGGCTATTGCCAGCAGGCGTGGAGCGCGATGCGCGTATTTGATCAGGACAGCTTCGTGGGACAGCCGGACGGCGGAAGCCTGAACGTAACGGCGGAGAACCGGGATTTGCTGAAGCAGGGCGGGAATTTCATGCTTTTTGGCGACCGGCTTCATGTATTTGGCGATATGCAGATCAACGAGCTTCCTGACAGGGCCGCGGAGCTGGTCGGCCAGGTCCTGAATGCGGCCGGCGATTCGCCGGCGGATATGGCGGCGTTGTTTAACGGCAGGCCCGTGGAGACAATGGGCGCGGTTTCGCCGGAATTTATCGCGGCGACGGCCGCCAGGCTGCCGCGGAATGTGCTGAATGGTCAGTATCAGCAGCAGCTTGCACGGCAGGCGGCCGCGGAGCAGGAACGGACCGAGGCGGTGCGGAGACAGCAGGAAGAGGAGATTCAGCGGGAGCAGAATCCGCAGCAGCAGGGGCCGCAGGCGGAGGATGGGCAGCCGCAGGTGCAGAATAATGGGCCGCAGGATCCGCAGCAGCGAGGACAGAATGGTCCGCGGCAGGCGGAGAATAATGGGCCGCAGCAGAATGCGCAGCAGCAGGTACAGGGGCAGAACAACGGCCCGCAGCAGAATGCGCAGCAGCAGGTACAGGGGCAGAACAATGGTCTGCAGCAGAATGCACAGGCAAGGAACGTGCAGACGCAGAACGTGCAGCCTCAGGTGCCGCAGCAGAATGCGCAGCAGCCCGCACCGCAGCAGCAGACAGTGGTCCGGCAGGCGCCGCAGCCGCAGAATGCACCTCAGACAGAGCAGAACCAGCCCGGGCAGGATGATGCCGATCCCCGTCTTCAGACTCCGGAAGGGCGTCAGGCGATTTATGATGAACTGGGGCTGGGAGACATGCAGCGCAGCGTGCTGGAGGAGCAGGAACCGGCAGTAAGGGCCGCTTATCTGGAGCGCAGGCGCGAAAACCTGGAGCGGATGGAACGCGAAGGCCGCATGGAAGCGTATCAGAGGGTCAGGACCACCGCGCCGGTTCAGCCGGAACCGGCCCGCACAGAAGAGACTATCCAGGAAGAAACTCATCAGGAAGAAATAGAGCGGGTGATAGGAAGCAGACTGACACCGGAACAGGCTGCCAGATGGAATCGGCTGAGAGAGGTAGAACTGGCACCGGAATTATATGCTGAACTGCTGACCGCTCCCCAGCAGGAGTGGGAGACGCGGCTGCCGAGGATATTGACGCAGTATCAGTCATTTGGCGAAGAGAGGATCACGCCGGAGAACGATCTGTCGAAGATTCGGGGGGAGGAAGCGTACCTCCAGGCGCTTGTGGAACGGAGCAGGGCTTATAATGAACAGACGCAGACGGAACTCTATGATCAGGTGGGATTAAGCAGCGCGGAGCGTGACATTGCGAGGAACCTGGATACGAATGAGCGAGACCGTTACCAGCGTATCCTGAGGAGGATACAAGACAGCCTGATGGCGTTGGGAGCAGAGCTTGACGAGCCTGATACCTATCTTGATACCTATAGATCGTTAAGAAAAATCGAGATAGGCGATGTCACAGAAGGAGATGAACTGCTAGAAGATATTCTCGGAGAGAACAGCGGGCTGGAAGAGGCTTCCGCTGAAGAGAGAGGCGGACCAGTGAATGATTCTGCCGAAGAGAATAACGGGCCGGAGAATACTTCCGATAAAGAAGACGACGGACTGGAAAAAATATGGGACGATCATATTAAAGAAATAAAATCCGAAGTGCATAAGGTTTTAGATCTGCCCGAAGATCTGCAGGAAGAACTGAACAAGCTGTCGGAGGACGAATGGATAAGACGGATCGCCAAACTTGAAAGACAGGCGGCTCTCGGCCAGCCGATCACAAGGGAGAATGATCTGTCAGTGCTTGAAGGCAGAGACTTCGAGGAAGCGCTCGCGCAGCAGAGAAGAACCCTGATCTATGACGAACTGGGGATGAACGAGCAGGAGCGCGCCGCGATGGAATATCTGGACGAGGACCACAGAAAGATGGCGATCGCCGCTGCGCGGCAGGCCAGGGCGCAGGCAGAGCAGCAGGCAGCACAGCAAAATTCGCAGACGCCCGAGCCGGAGCCGCCGGCCCAGCCAACGGCGGAACAGCCAGCCCAGCCGACAACAGATCAGCCGGCCCAGCCAACGGCGGAACAGCCAGCCCAGCCAGCAGCAGATCGGCAGGCTCAGCCAGCAGCGGAACAGCCAGCCCAGCCAGCAGCAGATCAGCTTGCCCAGCCAGCAGCGGAACAGCCGGTCCAGCCAGCAGCAGATCAGCTTGCCCAGCCAGCAACGGAACAGCCGGCCCAGCCAGCAGCGGAACAGCCAGCCCAGCCGACAGCGGCCCAGCCGACGACAGGACAGCCGGGACAGCCAATAGCTGGACAGCCGGCACCGCAGCCGACGGCCCAGCCAACACCGCAGCCAGCCCCCCAGCCGATACAACCGCAGCCAGCACCCCAACCAGCGCCGCAGCCGACGCAGCAGCAACGGGCACCGCAGCCGGCACCCCAGCCGGTACAACCGCAACCAGCGCCGCAGCCGGTGCAACAGCAGCCAGCACCCCAGCCACCGCAGCAGCCAGCACCCCAGCCAGTTCAGCAGCAGCGGACGACACAGCAACCTGCACCGCGGCGTGTTCAGGGACAGCCGCCGCAGCCGAAACCGTCGGTTCTGTCAGAGGATACACAGAATCTTCTGCGGCAGGCGGTTGCGGAAAGGATAAGAATGAAAGGGAGGCAAACGACGACGCCTAAGAAGAGCGAGTTGGCACAGATGTTTGCCTTGGATATGCGGATTATGACTCCCAAAGGACGTCAGGCGTTCTATGATGAGTTAGGTTTGAATCGCACGATGCGCAGCGGCATTGAGGATGTATGCAGGACAACGAATAATGATCCGACAGAGATCGGAAGATGGCTCGCGGAGGCGGCTGTATCGTCAGGGTGGAGGAAGGCTATAGGATATAAAACGACATTCAGGGAACTGGAACAGCAGGAAAGCATTGATGTCCCGAAGCAGCAGAAAGGCCAGCCTGTTTCCGGAACCCAAAACGCGAAGACTGCCGGCCAGCCGAAACCGAAGCCCAAGAACACGTCCAATGTCTTATAGGAGCCGGTCCCATAGTACGAGCAGGACGCTACTGGCGTTCTGCTCGCATGGAAATACAAGAAAGGCATCGCTGGCGCCATCCTTGCATGGAAATACAAGAAGGGTGTCGCTGGCGCCATCCCTGCGTGGGAATACAAGAAGGGCGTCACTGGCGCCATTCCTGCATGGAAATACGGGCACGGAGTATAGAGATGATTTCCCTGTACTCTGTGCCTTTTTGTCCAGTATTGCCGCTTGCGGTTATGTCAATTACGGATACCGAAGGCAATTGATTTGACAAATCCGCGGGATAAGGATATAATGTCAGAAGAAACAGAAGATGCGTCATCGAACTGGAGGGGACAGATGTACGAATCGGGGGAGAATTATCTGGAGACGATCCTGATGCTGAAGGAGAAGCAGGGAACGGTTCGTTCCATTGACATTGCCAGATCGCTGAATTTCAGCAAGCCCAGCGTGAGCCGGGCTGTTGGAATTCTGAAAGAAGACGGTTATATCACGATGGAGCCGGGCGGCGAGCTGGAACTGACGGAGAAGGGCATGCAGAAGGCCGGGGCCATTTACGAGCGGCATAAGCTCCTGACCGCTTTTTTGCGGCAGGTCAGCGGCGTGCCGGCGGAGACGGCCGAGGAAGACGCCTGCCGGATGGAGCACATCATCAGCGAGGAGACATTCCAGGGGATCAAACGGTTCATGAGCCGGGAGCAGAAGTAAATGAAGAACGAGCAGGGGCGCTGTATGCAGGTGCGGGAAGCATCTGCGGTATGGCGCCCTGAGTATTGCGCGGTATGCGGAGGGGCTGGCGGCGCGATTCCTGTACAGCTGCAGAGGAAATGTTTCCGGAAGACGGGAACTGCTGAGACGGTCAGCGCTGTGGGCGGGTTCAGCTTGCATCGCGGAGAAGAAGTCCGCGGAAGACGCCGGTATTTCAGAGAAAGATAATCTAAGATCACAGGAGGACGACTATGGATACGACAGATCGTGGCTTAAGTTTACTGAAAAAGGGACAGAAAGGCTTTTTCTACGCGGTGTTCAGCCGCGTAGGGATCATGATCGTGCTTCTGGTGCTGCAGGTGGTGTTCCTGTTCATGGCGTTCTTCCGGTTCGCTCAGTTTCTGCCCCATGTGTTGGGCAGCGCGGCGGTATTTACGGTATTCATGGTGCTGTATCTCTTAAACAGCAGGCTGGATCCGACGGCCAAGATCACCTGGCTGGTCGTTATCATGCTCCTGCCGGTATTTGGGGCGCTGCTGTTCTGGTATACCCAGAGCGATATCGGCCATCGGGCCGTCCATGCGCGGCTGCAGGAGCTGATCGATGAGACAAAGGGGAAGCTTGTGCAGGATCCGGAGGTAATGGACGCGTTGGAAAATGCGAACCCGGACGAGGTTTCCCTGGCGCGCTACGTCCGCCGCAGCGGATGCTTCCCGGTATATGCGGATACAAAAGTCACGTATTTTCCGCTGGGCGAGGACAAATTCGAGCAGATGCTTGTGCAGCTGAGATCGGCGAAGAAGTATATTTTCATGGAATATTTCATCGTCGAGGAAGGCCTCATGTGGGGGAAGATCCTGGAGATTTTGGCGGAGAAGGTGCGCGAAGGCGTGGATGTGCGGGTCATGTACGACGGCACCTGCGAATTCTCGACGCTGCCCCATAACTATCCGGAGAAGCTTAAGACGCTGGGGATCAAGTGTAAAATGTTCTCGCCGGTGACGCCGTTTCTGTCCACCCACTATAATTACCGCGACCACCGGAAGATCCTGGTGATCGACGGCCGCACCGCGTTCACCGGCGGCGTGAACCTGGCGGATGAGTACATCAACCAGAGAGAGAGGTTTGGCCACTGGAAAGATACTGCGATCATGCTGGAGGGCAGCGCGGCGCAGAGCTTTACGCTTATGTTCCTGCAGATGTGGAATATCACGGAGCGGACGCCGGAATTTGACAAATATCTGGATGCGGCGGGGCCGTCGCCGAAAGCTGGAAGTCTGCCGGCGGCGGATGCAGAGGCCGGGAGTCTGTCAGTGAGGGATGTGAAAGCCGGAAGTCTGCCGGCGGCGGATGTGATAGCAGGTAAACCAGACACGGCAGAAACGCCGCACGCCGCCGGTTTCGTCCTTCCCTACGGCGATTGTCCGCTGGACAGCGACAAGCTGGGCGAGCGGGTCTACATGGATATCCTGAACCGCTCCCGCAGTTACGTCCATATCATGTCGCCGTATCTGATCCTTGACGGCGAGATGGAGACAGCGCTGAAATTCGCGGCGGAGAAGGGCGTTGACGTGAAGCTGATCCTGCCTGGCATTCCGGATAAGCCCATGCCCTATGCCCTGGCCAAGAGTCACTACAAGTCCCTGCTGGATTCCGGCGTTAAGATCTACGAGTACACGCCGGGTTTCGTCCATGCGAAGGTATTCGTCAGCGACGACTGCCGCGCCGTAGTGGGCACGATCAATCTGGATTACCGCAGCCTCTACCATCATTTCGAGTGCGCGGCTTACATGTACCAGACCGGGTGCATTCCCGATATCGAGAGGGATTTCCAGGAGACGCTCGCCAGGTGCCGTCAGGTGACGCCGGAGACGGTGAAGAACGAGAAATGGAACGTAAAGCTGACCGGATTTGTAATGAAAGCGGTGGCGCCGCTATTGTAGGAGGGGAAATTTTATGAGTATCTATAAACCCGGCATTAAACCGTTCAAAAGGCGGTGAGGGACGTATTGCTTCCCGAAAAAAGTAAGGTTCGAAAGACTTGCCGGTCTTGACTTTACATATATTTTGTGACAGAATAATATGTTAGGAAAAAATGGAAAAGAAGGTTGATCATCATGACTAAAATTGACATCGTCTCCGGATTCCTGGGAGCCGGAAAAACTACATTTATCAAGAAGCTTCTGGAGGAAGCCATCGCCGGGGAGCAGGTGGTCTTAATCGAGAACGAGTTCGGCCAGATCGGCATCGACGGCGGATTCCTTAAGGATGCCGGTATCGAGATCCGGGAGATGAACTCCGGGTGCATCTGCTGTTCGCTGGTGGGTGATTTCGGGAAGTCTCTGGCGGAGGTTCTGAACACCTACAAGCCCGACCGGGTCATCATCGAGCCGTCCGGCGTTGGGAAACTGTCCGACGTGATGAAAGCGGTCATTGATGTGGCGGCGGACGTGGACGTGAGGCTGAACAGCGCCGTGACCATCGTAGACGCATCCAAGTGTAAGATGTATATGAAGAATTTCGGCGAGTTCTTTAATAACCAGATCGAGAACGCGGGAACCATCGTGCTGAGCCGTACCGACGTGCTGGACGCGGCGAAGGTGCAGCAGGCTGTGGAACTGATCCGCCAGCATAACCAGACAGCGTCCGTAGTGACGACGCCATGCGCTCAGTTATCCGGCGCGCAGCTTCTGGAGATCATCGAGAAGCCGGACACCATGGCTGAGGATCTGATGAAGGAAGTGCGTGAGAAGCACGCCCATCATGATGAGGACGAGCATGAACACCATCATCACCATCACGACGATGAGGAGTGCGGCTGCGGTCATGACCACGAGCACCATCATCACCATGATGACGACGAGGATGAGCATGAGCACGAGCATCATCATCACGATGAAGACGGCCATGAGCACCATCATGACCACGATGAGGAATGCGGCTGCGGGCATGAGCATCATCATCACCACCATCACCACGACGGTGAATGCGACTGCGGCTGCGACCACGATCATGACGCCGACGAGGTCTTCGTAAGCTGGGGCCTTGAGAATGTGGGCGCCATCACCCGTTCCGCTCTGGAGGCGATCTTGGACGAGCTGGCCAACGGCAACGCCTACGGCGACGTGCTCCGCGCCAAAGGCATGGTGCCTTCCGCGGACAAGGCCGGCGAGTGGTACTATTTTGACATTGTACCCGATGAGATGGAGATCCGTACCGGCACGCCGGACTACACCGGCAAGGTCTGCGTCATCGGCGCGCAGCTGAAGGAAGAGGAACTGGAGAAAGCGTTCGGACGGAAGTAGAAGAGTAAAAGCATTTAGCGGGAGTAATAAAGAACTATGGGACCTATGATTGACGACGACGTAACGCCATTATTTATCATCAATGGCTTTCTGGAGGCGGGCAAGACCCAGTTCCTGGAATTCACCATGAGCCAGGATTATTTCCAGACAGACGGCCGGACGCTTCTGATCGTCTGCGAGGAGGGCGACACCGACTATGATCCGAAGTATCTTAAGGCGAACCGCACGACCATGATCGCGGTCGACAGCATGGATGAGATCTCGCCGGAGAAGCTGACCGAGTATAAGAAAATGTACAACCCGGAGCGCGTCCTGATGGAATGGAACGGCATGTGGAACCAGGATGAGCTGCGGATTCCGAAGGACTGGACCGTGTACCAGCAGATTACGATCATCGACGGCTCGACCTTTGATCTGTACGTGAAGAACATGAAGCCGCTGCTGGGCGCTATGGTACGCAATTCGGAGCTGATCATCTGCAACCGCTGCGACGATGTGCCGGATCTGGAGGGTTACCGCCGGACGCTTCTGGCCATGAACAGCCAGGCGGAGATCGTGTTCGAGGGTGAGGACGGGGAGATCTCGGAGATTTCCGAAGCGGATCTGCCTTACGATATGTCGGCGGATGTGATCGAGATCGCGCCAAAGGATTATGGCATCTGGTACATTGACTGCATGGACAAGCCGGACCGTTACCGCGGCAAGGTAGTGGAATTCACCGGCATGGTGCTTAAGTCCACCAAGTTCCCGAAGAATTATTTCGTGCCGGGGCGGATGGCCATGACCTGCTGTGAGGCGGATATGTCGTTCCTGGGCTATGTCTGCAAGGCGCGTGAGGCGAAGAACCTGACCACCCGCCAGTGGGTGAAGGTCCGCGCACGTATCGAGTATGAGGAATGGCAGGACTATGACGGCGTCGGCCCGGTGCTCTACGCGGAGAGCGTGGAGAAGGCGGAGCCGATCCGGGATATCGTGCAGTTCTGAGCCGGAAATGGATTGAAGAGAAAACGGAACATCAGCAGAGCAGGCGGGACACCGCAGGATGGATTCAGCCGGAGATGCCGGCAGGGACTCATGCCTGCAGCGTCCCGTTTCGGATTAAACGCCCGCAGAGTCGGTATTCTGCATAAAAGGATGACGATGCGCAGTGAGAAACAGCCAGCGGCCGCGCAGAAGTTTGCGTTTAAGAAAGCAGGAAGAAAGGAAACAGAAATGGATATAAGAATCATACTCGCATCTGCGTCCCCGCGCCGGCAGGAACTTCTGCGGCAGGTGGGACTGGCGCCGGAAGTGATACCCAGCCATGTGGATGAGAACGGCGTGGGAGGAACGCCGGAGCAGATGGTGATGGAACTGTCCCGCAGGAAGGCGGAGGATGTGACGGCCGAGGTCAGGCAGAAGATGTCTGCGACAAATCGCAGATCGGAGCCGGACGCAGGGCAGAGTGTTTTGGCACAAAGTCCTGAAGCCCGTGCGATGGAGACACCGCCGGAAAATGTACCCTCTGTAGTCGTCGGCGCCGATACGGTAGTCGCCGCGGACGGCCGGATATTGGGCAAGCCGAAGAGCAAGGAAGAGGCTGCCGCCATGATCCGGCTTCTGGCCGGGCGCACCCATCACGTTTATACCGGCGTGACGATGATCTTTATTTCATCCGGAGAGCAGATCACATTTGCCGAAGGCACCGAAGTAGAAGTCTATCCGATGGCGGAAGAGCAGATCAGCCGTTATGTGGCTACCGGAGAACCGATGGACAAGGCCGGCGCTTATGGCATTCAGGGATATTTCGCGGCCTATGTGAAGGGCATTCACGGCGATTATAACAATGTGGTCGGGCTGCCGGTGGCGCGGGTATGTCAGGAATTGGCTGGCAGAGGATATTTCTGATGATGAAACACCTGCCGGCAGGAATCCTGTAACTCCCACTGGCAGGTGAAAGAACCCATTTTCCCGGAAAATAGCTGTTTTACTTCCACTCTACCGGCGTAGGCCGGTTGGAGGAGAATACGTCCTCGGCCTTGAACAGATCGTCAAGCTTCCGATTGGAACTTCCTTCGCCGGCGGCGATGTCCATCCACATCCGGTAGCCGTCCAGGTTTCGGCGGCCCTGGCGGAGATAATCGCTGCCAAGCTGGACCCAGTACTGGCTGGAGTCCACATTGCAGAAATAGTCAAAACCCAGGGACTTCATATACATGAACCGATCGTTGCTGTGGTTGTAGGCGTGCCAGTCGCTGACATCGGCGCCAAACGGATAGAGAATGATATCGGTCGGACCGATCAGGGTCTCCACTTCGTTCTCCCATTTGTCACAGTCTGTCTTGAATTTCTCATAGGAGATCGTTCCCAGATTCCTGTGCCCCCAACTGTGGGACGCCAGTTCCCAGCCGTTCTCCCGCAGGCATTTGGCCACGGCGGCTGCCGCCTGGCAGTCGGCGGCGAAATTCGGATTCGTCTCCCGATAGGATTCCGCTGTGCGGTAACCTAATATACCCTGGTAACCTGTAAGCGCGATAACCGCCCTGGCTCCTTTGTAGGAAAAATCCGGATGCTGTTCGATAAAATCTTCCAGAAGCGGCACCATATCGTAGGAACCTACGGACACCGTGCCGTCGTCCATGATCATTTCACAGGCAGGCTTTCCATTATCACCGATCACCATACGGCGGGCGAAACCGTCGTCCTCCATGTAATCGTAATAGCAGACATCATCCTGGGACATAACGCAGGCTTTCCGGCCCGGCGGCAGCATGATCTGGCCTTTGGTCATCCTGCCGTCCTGCATCGTGGCGACATCGTGCAGCCGAACCAGCACATAGCCCTTCTCGTACATGGAATCCAGAATCTTGAGAAATTCGTCCTTTGTGGTCATGACCTGGTTATAGCCGGATTCGTCTGCGTCTCCGTCAAATGCCTTCGACTCGTCCATGACCAGCGAGTGAAAAAAAACATGTGTAATCTCCGTGATCTCTACCGGCTGCAGGGTCTCTCTGACATGCTCGTACTCAGAGATCGCGCTGCTGATCCGGGAATCGGTGGTTCCGCCTTCTTCTGCGCCGTAGAATTCTGAGGAGGTCAGCAGGTCGATGGCAGCGTCATAATCGTAACCGGCGGCTAGGAGCCACGCCTGATCCAGAAGAGCGTCGATGGAAGAGTCGGTTTCCGGTTCAGTCTCCGATTCGTCCGACGCGGATTCCTCATCCGGTTTTGTCCCGCCGTCTTCGGCGGAGGAGCTGTCCGCATTATCCTCGGATTCCTTTTCTTCGTTTTCGCTGGATTGGCCTTTCTCGTTGGTTTCCAGAGCCAGGGCGATTCTCACGGAAACCTTGTAGGTGATCCCGCCAAGGATCCCGATGATCAGAAGACCGATCAGGAGATAGGGAATCTGTCCGATCAGACGGTTCCGTTTGCGGCGCATTATTTTTTTCTGTCGATATAAATCTGATCTGTTCTGGCCGTTCATGATAACCCCCACATCGTTCGTTTAGACCATACTTAGTATACCATATCTTGTCAGACAAAGTAAATCCTTGTCATAAAGAAATGCGAAAAAAGATTGCGTTTCGTCCATACATTTAGTAAGAGGATTTTTGACGGAGGTTATCATGAAAAATTATGGAAAATACGCGGCTGCCTGGATATTGTCGCTGGGGCTTGCAGTTAACAGTTTCGCGGCGGAACCGGTCTGGGGAGCAATGCTGCCTGTCACGGGCAGCACTGTACTGGCCATAGCGCAGGAAACGAATCAGTTCGCAGAGTTCGGACAATTAGCGGAAGAAATGGAGACGCATACGGAGACCCCGCCGTCCGCCGTCCCTGCCGGGAGCCAGCTGGTGAAAGCCGCGGCGGCGCTTTCCGGCGGTCCGGAGATCGCCGCGCCGTCGGCGGTTCTGATGGAGGCGTCCACCGGCCAGGTCATTTACGAAAAGAACGCCGACGTACAGCGCAGTCCGGCCAGCATCACGAAGATTATGACGCTGATCCTGATCTTCGACGCGCTTGAGAGCGGGAAAATCAGCATGACGGATCAGGTGGTCACCAGCGCTTATGCCAAATCCATGGGCGGTTCTCAGGTATTTCTGGAGGAAGGCGAGGTCCAGACCGTGGAGACGCTGATCAAGTGCATCGTGATCGCGTCCGGCAACGACGCCAGCGTGGCTATGGCGGAATTTATCGCCGGGGACGAGGGGACATTTGTGCAGATGATGAACGAGCGGGCCGCGGGGCTTGGCATGACCGGGACGCATTTCGAGGACTGCTGCGGCCTGACGGAATCGCCGTCTCATCTGATCACGGCCCGCGATATCGCAATCATGTCGCGGGAACTGATCAATCGTTATCCGCAGATCCATAATTACTCGACGATCTGGATGGATACGATCACCCATGTGACGAAGCAGGGGACCAAGGAATTCGGTCTGGCGAACACGAATAAGCTCCTGAAAATGGCTACGAATTTCAATGTGACCGGCCTTAAGACCGGCTCCACCTCCATCGCCAAATACTGTCTGTCGGCGACAGCGGAGAAGGACGGCGTGCGGCTGATCGCCTCGGTCATGGCTGCGCCGGACTACAAGGCCAGGTTCGCGGACGCGGCGGCGCTTTTGAATTTCGGCTACGCCAACTGCCGGCTTTATGAAGATAAGGAGCCGCCGGCGCTGCCGCTTCTGCCAGTGACAGGAGGCGTGAAGGATCAGGCGGCGCTGAAATATGGCGGGACATTTTCCTATCTGGGGCTGCATGGGGAAGATTTTACTGCGGTGGAGAGAAATATTTTTATACCGGAGAGTATTGAAGCTCCGGTGGGAGACAGACAGCAAGTTGGCACACTGAAATATATGCTTGGTGGGGAGAAGCTCGGAGAGATACCGATTCTGGCGGATGGAGATATAGAGGCGGCCGGGTATCTGGATTATCTGAAGGAGTTCTTTGCGGAGTGGAGAGTGGGGGAGTGAGAGAAAAAGATATTGACAAATGTAAAATAGAGCGGTAATATGCAACTATAAAATAGTTGCTGGAGGTATGCCATTGAATAATGAGTAAATCTGAAAAAGCGAAAGAACGCATAAAATCAATGCCTAAGGATTATACATATACTGAGGCAAAAGCGTTATTGGCTCAAATGGGATTTGTCGAGTACAATAAAGGGAAGACCTCTGGATCCAGGGTGAAATTTTACAGAGCAAGTGATAAAAAGATCATATTACTGCACAAACCCCATCCGGAGGATACAATGAAACCGGGAGCCATAAAGGATTTAGTCAAATATCTTTCGGATCTGGGGGAATTATAATGACTATGACGAATAATATACTAGAATATAAAGGTTATCATGCCAGAATAGAGTACGACAAGGATGATCAGGTGCTAAGAGGAAAAATAGAAGGCATTGGCGATCTTGTAACATTTGAAAGTGAAGATATTAAAAAAATTGAAACGGAGTTTCATGAAGCGGTTGAAGATTATCTTGATTTTTGTGAAGAAGTAGGAAAAACTCCAGAGAAGGAATATAAGGGATCATTTAATATACGAATCAGTCCGGAATTGCATAAGCAGCTGGCGATGACGGCGATGAAGAACGGCGATACGCTGAATGCTTCTGTTGAGAAGGCAATTAAAAGATATGTTTTTGGGAAAGAGACTGTAGCAACGCACTCGGGCAGTTCTCTTTAGTGTGCGGGTATCGCGGGAAATTATTATGCATAAAGCTGAGAAAGGGGAGTCCGGGCGGACTCCCTTGATTATTTTTCATTCCTTCCATTATTACGACTGGTATCCTGTGTTTTATTTCTTCGCCGCTTCCGAATACTCCGTCGTCACCAGATCTTCATAAGGCACCCGCTCCGGCAGTTCGTCGGCTTCTTCCAGGATATTCTGCAGCAGATCGAAACTCGTCTTTTCGAAAATGGTATCGTCCTTCCAACTGTCCTGATCCTTATACCGCCCGACGATGATCGTGATATTTTCAAGGGGCGTTTCTTCGAACTGGGGTTGGATCGTCTTCGCGATCTCCTCGGCGGTGTGAGAGTTTACATAATCCATCCCCTTCTGGATCGCGTTGGTGAATTTCTGAATGATATCCGGATGCTTCTCCATATAGCTTTTCTTCGCGCTGTAGGCGGTGTAGGGGACGTAGCCGGAATCGGTGCCCAGGCTCGCCACCACATAGCCGCTGCCCTCCAGCTCCAGGCTGGTGGCGAAAGGCTCGAATTCCACGGTGTAATCGGCGTCGCTGCTCGTGAAGGCGGCGGCCGTCAGGCCGAAGCTGATGCTCTGGTCGATGGACAGATCCGCCGCCGGGTCGATGCCGTTTTTCTTAAGGATATATTCGAAGACCATCTCCGGCATGCCGCCGGCGCGCCCGCCCAGAACTTTCTTCCCTTTCAGCTTCTGCCAGCTGAAGCTTTCGTCCGGCTCCCGGGCCACCAGGAAATTGCCGGCCCGCTGGGTCAGCTGGGCGAAATTGACGGCGTAGTCTTCCGCACCGTTTGCGTAAGTATAGATGCTGGCTTCCGAACCCATGAAGCCGATGTCGGCGTCGCCGCTTACGAGGGCGGTCATGACTTTGTCGGCACCGCCGCCGTTGACGAGCGTCAGATCGATCCCTTCTTCCTCAAAATACCCCAGCTCAATGGCGGCGTACTGAGGCGCGTAGAAGATGGAGTGGGCCACTTCATTTAAAGTGACCGGCGTCAGTCCTTTCTCGGGTTCTCCTGCGGAACGGCAGGCGGTGAGAGAAGCCGCGGCCAGGGCCGCGGCCATGGAAAATGCAAGGATTTTTTTCATAAGAACCTCCTCGATCCTGAAATGCTGATAGTACATAATACTGCAGGAGGAGGGAAAATGTGCGCCGGAACATTTTACAGCCATTTTACACTACCGAGGTAACGGATTTGATATCTCCGATGTACCATGAAACCGTACCCGGGAAGCGGTACGAAAAATGATGAAGGAGATATTGAACTATGAAGAGAAAATTAATGATGGCCGCGCTTGCGGCAGGCGCTGCGGCCTGGGCGCTTACGGGATGCGCCGGGAAACAGGCGGAGACGGTCTCAACCGACGGCTCCACGTCCATGGAGGAGGTGATCGGCGTGCTGGGAGAGGCATTTATGCAGAACAACAGCGGTATTACATTTACCTACAATCCCACCGGCTCCGGTTCCGGTATCCAGGCGGTGCAGGAGGGACGCTGCGATATCGGGCTGTCCAGCCGCAGCTTAAAGGAGGAGGAGAAGGCGTCTGGCCTTACGGAGACGGTTCTGGCGTATGACGGCATCGCCATTATCGTCCATCCGGACAATCCGGTCTCGGATCTGACGCTGGAGCAGATCGCGGCGGTCTTTACGGGCCGGATCACCAACTGGAGCGAGCTGGGCGGCAGCGACGCGCAGATCGTGCTGATCGGCCGGGAGGCCGGGAGCGGGACCAGGGACGGTTTTGAGTCCATCACCGGCACCGAAGACGCCTGTAAGTACCGGCAGGAACTGACGTCCACCGGCGATGTGATCACGACGGTGTCGGCGAACGAGGACGCCATCGGTTACGCGTCCCTGTCTGCTGTGAAGGAGAATGTGAAAGCGCTTTCCGTAGGAGGCGTGGCGCCGGACGAAGCCACGGTGAAGGATGGAAGCTATGTGGTGCAGCGTCCCTTTGTGTTGGTGACGAAGACAGACGCGAAGCTTTCCGGCGCGGCGCAGAAATTCTTTGATTTCGCCACGTCGGAGGATGCGGTGGAGTTGATCGGCGGAGCCGGCGTGGTGGCGGCGAGGTAGGCAAAAAATGCAGAAACGAAAACAATTCATGGAAACTCTGATCCACGGCATATTTCTTCTGCTGGGACTGATCACGGTCGGCTGCGTCCTGCTGATCACGGTCTATCTGATCGTTTCCGGCCTTCCGGCGATCCGGCGGATCGGCCTGGTTCCGTTCCTTTTCGGAAAGAAATGGGCCTCTACCGCGGCGGAGCCGGCTTACGGGATCCTGCCGTTCATCCTTACGAGCGTATACGGAACGGCGGGCGCCATTCTGCTCGGCGTACCCGTCGGTTTTCTGACCGCCGTCTATCTGGCCAAGCTTGCGCCGCCGGCGGTGAAGGCGGTGGTGACGGAGGCCGTCAGTCTTCTGGCGGGGATCCCTTCGGTGGTCTACGGTCTGGTGGGAATGTTGATTCTGGTGCCGGGGATCCGGGCGCTGTTCCATATTCCGGACGGAGCCAGTCTGCTGGCGGCCATCGTCGTGCTGGCGGTCATGATCCTTCCGTCCATCATCAATGTGTCGGTCACGGCTCTGGAGGCGGTGCCAAGGGAGTACGAGGACGCGTCGCTGGCTCTGGGCGCTACGCCGGTGGAGACGTATTTCCGGGTCTCCGTACCGGCGGCCAGAAGCGGAATCGCGGCCGCGGTGGTGCTGGGCGTGGGCCGCGCCATCGGGGAGGCCATGGCGGTCATGATGGTGTCCGGCAACGCGCCGAATATGCCGTCGCTGTTTGAGAGCGTCCGGTTCCTGACGACGGCGGTGGCGAGCGAAATGTCCTATTCCGGCGGGCTGCAGCGGCAGGCGCTCTTTTCCATCGCGCTGGTGCTGTTCCTGTTCATCATGATGATCAACGCGGCGCTGAATTTCTTTCTGAAGCGCAGCAGGGAGGCTTAAAGGATGAACGGAAAGAGAATCTCAGGCAGAAGAAAGCTTCTGATCGGCCTGCTTAAGGGCCTGATGCTTGTGTGTGCCGCCGTGACCTGCGCGCTGGTGCTTTTTATAACCATATATGTGATTGCCAGGGGGATCCCGAATATCACCTGGGAGCTTCTGTCCACCGCGCCCAGCTACCGCAGGGGCAGCATCGGAATCCTGCCGGATATCCTGAATACGGTCTATGTGATCGCCGCAGCCCTCTGCATCGTGATCCCGGTAGGGGCGGGAGCCGCGGTCTATCTGACGGAATACGCTTCCAATAAAAGGCTGGTGGCCGTCATCGAGTACGCGGCGGAGACGCTTTCCGGGATCCCGTCTATCATTTACGGTCTGGTGGGAATGCTGTTCTTCTGCGAATTTCTGAATATGCAGACGTCGCTTATGGCCGGAGCCATGACGCTTGTGATCATGAACCTGCCCACCATTATGCGGACGACCCAGGAAAGCCTGAAAACGGTTCCGGTAAGCTATCGGGAAGGCGCTTTCGGACTGGGGGCCGGCAAATGGAGGGTGATCCGCACAGTGGTCCTGCCGGGCTGTATCGACGGCATCATTACCGGATGCATCCTTTCGGTAGGGCGCATTCTGGGGGAGTCGGCGGCGCTTCTTTTTACAGCGGGGTTCGCCCATGTGCTGAACGGCTTTTTCGACGGCCTGGCCAGTTCCGGCGCGACGCTGACGGTTGCGCTTTACGTCTACGCGAAGGAGAGGGGCGAGTTCGGGGTGGCGTTTGCGGCCGCCGCGATCCTGATGCTTCTGACGCTGCTCGTCAACCTGACGGCCGCCGGCGTGGGAGTCCTGTTCAAAAGAAGGAGGAATTGCTGAACTATGATCACAGTCCATGATCTGTGCCTCTGGTACGGAAATACGCAGGCACTGCATCACATCAATATGGATATCCCCGATAAGGCGGTGACCGCGCTGATCGGTCCGTCCGGCTGCGGAAAGTCTACATTTTTAAAGACGCTGAATCGGATGAACGATCTGGTTCCCGGCGTCCGGATTGCCGGCGAGGTGCGCTACAACGGGGAAAATATATTCGCGCCGTCCGTCGATGTAAATATGCTTCGGAAGGAGATCGGCATGGTGTTCCAGAAGCCGAATCCATTTCCCATGAGCATTTATGACAATATCGCCTACGGCCCCAGGACCCACGGGATCACCAGCCGGATGAAGCTGGACGGTATCGTGGAGAGGTCCCTGCGGGACGCGGCGATCTGGGACGAGGTGAAGGACCGGCTCAAAAAGAACGCGCTGGGACTGTCCGGCGGCCAGCAGCAGAGGCTCTGCATCGCCAGGGCCCTGGCCGTGGAGCCGGAGGTGCTTCTGATGGACGAGCCGACCAGCGCCCTGGATCCGATCTCCACGTCGAAGATCGAGGAACTGGTGTCGTCTTTGAAGGAGAAGTATACGATCATCATCGTGACCCATAATATGCAGCAGGCGGTTCGTATCTCCGACCGGACGGCGTTCTTCCTGCTGGGGGAGATGATCGAATATGACGAGACGGAAAAAATGTTCTCCATGCCGGCGGATAAGCGGACGGAGGATTATATCACGGGGAGGTTTGGATGATGCGTTCGAAATTTGACGAGCAGCTGGCGCTTCTGCACAGGGAACTGATCGCCATGGGATCGCTCTGCGAAGACGCGATCCGCATGTCGGCGAGAGCGCTTAACGAAGGTGATCCGGCACTTGCCGGAGATGTATCCGACAGCGCTGCCCGGATCGACCAGAAGGAGAGGGATATCGAGACGCTGTGCATGAGGCTGCTTCTTCAGCAGCAGCCGGTGGCGAAGGATCTGCGGGCTATTTCTTCGGCTCTTAAAATGGTGACGGATATGGAGCGTATCGGCAATAATTCCGGGGACATCGCGGAAGTTGTTATGATGGAGCATATCGGGAAAGGGCAGGACACGCTGAATATTCACGATATGGCCGATGCCACGATCCGGATGGTGACGGACAGCATAGACGCTTTTGTGCACAGCGATATGGAGCTGGCCCGTGCGGTCCTCGCTTACGACGATGTGGTGGACGGTCATTTTGACCGGATAAAGCAGGAACTGATCCGGCGGCTGGGAGCGCCGGGGGCGAACGGGGAGAGCGCCGTCGATCTGCTGATGGTCGCCAAATATTTCGAGAGGATCGGGGATCACGCCGCCAATATCGCTCAGTGGGTACTTTTCTCCATTTTGGGACATCATGCGGACGACGGGTGGGAGAGATGAAGGATGTGTTTCGCTCGAAAGCTTCGGACAGCAGGCCATGAAATATTGAAATACCGCTGCTTTGATGGTAGAATCGTTATTGCCGATCGCTTAAACAGCGGCTGTCGGCGCAGATTTTACATAGATTTTACATTACTGCGGCTGCTGATTTTAATATTCTGCGGTATACTGTAAAATAAGTGCAGATCCGCCTTATTTTTGCGGCAGAAAGAAGGAAGAAGATATGATCCTTTGTGTGGAAGACGACAGCGGCATCCGCGATCTGATGATATATGCTTTGAATTCCGCCGGCTTCGAGGCCAGGGGGCTTGTGTCCGGGGCGGAACTTTTCGAGGTGCTGAAGGAGGAAAAGCCCCGGCTGATTCTGCTGGACATCATGCTGCCGGGAGAGGACGGCATCCGGATCTTAAAGCGGCTGCGGGAGAACGCGGATACGGCAGATATCCCGGTCATCATGGCGACGGCCAAAGGGACCGAGTACGATAAGGTGATCGGCCTGGATTCGGGGGCCGATGATTATCTTGCCAAGCCCTTCGGCATGATGGAAATGGTATCCCGCGTGCGCGCGGTCCTGCGGCGCGCGCCGGGCGGCGGGACGTCCGGGATCCTTAAGGCCGGGGATCTGGTAATGAATACCGGGGAGCATACCGTGTATGTAAAAGGAGAGCGGGTGCAGCTGACCCTGAAGGAATACGATGTGCTCAGGAAATTTATGGAAAATCCGGGTCAGGTATTTACCCGCGAACAGCTTCTCCGAAGCGTCTGGGGGGATGATTATATCGGAGAAACCAGGACGGTGGACGTCCATATGGGAACGCTTCGGACGAAGCTGGGCAGCTGCGGAGAGTATATTGAGACCGTGCGCGGCGTCGGGTACCGGCTGGAGGTAAGAACATGACGAAGCGGATATTTCGTTCAATCTGCTATGCGGCGCTGGGAGTTTTCGCGGCGTCGGTTCTTTTGTTTCTGTGCGTGCTCTATCATTATTTTGACGG
>CANPZZ010000002.1 GCA_947589125.1 uncultured Lachnospiraceae bacterium | reverse complement strand
CCGCCTTCCGCATGGCCGATCAGCCATTTGTTCTTCGCAAACAGCAGCTTATCCTCGGCAAATACCTCGTCAAGCGGATCCAGATCCGTATTCGTGCCGGCGGGCAGGATGACCACGCAGCGGAATCCGCCCTCGTCCGTATGGCAGGGAGCGTAATGCAGCGTCGTCGCGTAGACTTCAATGACCGTACCCGCCGGAACCAGATATGCCACGACCTTCGACGTATCGTAAGTATAGTCGGCCTCGATATCCTGCTGCCTTCCGATCAACAGGACCAGATCCGTAACGGCTACATTGATCTCAGAACTCCTGTGATATTCCAGGGCGTTCAGCTTCTTATTATGTCCGTTGCAGTAACCCACCTGAACCGGGATCTGACCGTACAGGTTCTTCTGCATCAGCTTCGATACCGCCAGATCCTCCAGCTCCTTTACGGACGGCACATAGACCACATCGTCCGGCAGCGGTGTCTTCTCCTCCATCGCTTTCAAAAGCTCGCTCACATCGTAGCCGGTCACTACCTTTCCGTACTCGGCAAATGACGGATCTGTAACTTTCCTGATCTCCATGGGAAACCCCTCCTTCTTATACCCTTGCGGGTTATTTTTCTTATCTGCGGCACGCGTATTAGCTGCGGCTCACGTATTAACTCCGGCACGCGTATTAGCTGCGACTCACGTATTAACTCCGGCACACGTATTAGCTGCCATATGCCTAACTTACTTCGCCATTCCTGAATTCCGGCACCGTCGTGAATTTGACATTGGCATAAATCTGATGCCAGCATGAATCTGATGCCGGATCGCCGGAAATACCAGCACTTCTACGCGTTTCCTCTGTATGCCTCCCGGAACAAATCGGCTGCTCGTTCTGCCGCTTTTCCAAAACCAAAGCCGTTGTGCCGCCAGTAAAACGCAAACAAATTATAATGCCGCCAGCTCCTTATAACTGTTCTTCAGATCGATATACAATTTCTTGTACAGCTTATGGTACTCCGCATACAGCTTCTCATGCTCCGGGTTCGGCTCGCTGCACTTATCGGCGGACACCAGCTTCCCGCAGGCTGCCTCCACGCTCTCATAGATGCCGCAGCCCACGCCGGCCAGGATCGCCGCGCCCAGGGCCGGACCCTCGGACTGATGGACCGTCTTCACCGGACAGCCGTACAGATCCGCCAGCATCTGGCGCCAGATCGCGCTCTTTCCGCCGCCTCCGCAGGCCATCATCTCGCCCACGGACACGCCCATCTCCCGAAGGATATCGTTGCAGTCCGCCAGGGAATAGGAGACGCCCTCCATCACCGCCCGCAGAAGATGGGCCTTGGTGTGGATCGCGGAAAGGCCGAAGAACACGCCGCGGCAGTCCGGATCCAGATGGGGAGTCCTCTCTCCCATCAGGTACGGCAGATAGATCAGCCGGTCGCTGCCCGCCGGAATGCTCTTAATATCGTGATCGATCAGATCATAGACGTCCACCCGCATCTCATCGGCAGCCGCCACATAATCCTGGCAGAACTGGTCCTTGAACCATTTGAGCGACAGCCCCGCGCCCTGGGTCACTCCCATCACATGCCATGCTCCCGGCACCGCGCAGCAGCAGGTATGCACACGCCCCTTGGGATCAATCGTCACCTGGCTGGAATGTGCGAACACCACGCCCGATGTTCCGATCGTGGTAAATGCGGTCCCGTCCTTCACGACGCCGGTACCCACGGCCGCGGCCGCGTTATCTCCGGCCCCGCCGACCACCACGGTATCCGTCGTAAGCCCTGTGGCCTTCGCGATCTCCGGCAGCAGCTTTCCGGTCACTTCGCAGGACTCATAGACCTTCCCCAGCCACTCCTTCGGGATCTGCAGCTTCTCAAGAACCACGTCCGACCAGCACCGCTCCGGCACATCCAGAAGCTGCATGCCGCTGGCGTCCGACACCTCGGTGGCGAACTCGCCGGTCAGTATGTAACGGATATAATCCTTCGGCAGAAGAATATGACGGCACCGGGCGTAACTCTCCGGCTCGTTCTTCCGGACCCAGAGGATCTTCGCCGCCGTCCATCCGGTCAGAGGCGGATTGGCCGTGATCTCGATCCACTCTTCCCTGGGCATCAGATTCAGCATATCCTCCACCTCAGCCCCGGTCCTCTGGTCGCACCAGATGATGGAAGGACGGATCACCTCTCCGGCTTCATCAAGCATCACCAGACCATGCATCTGCCCGGAAATGCCGATCCCCTTAATATCCGCGGCCGCCACGCCGGACTGCACTGTCACCTGTTTAAGCGTCTTAAGCACCGCGTCCCGCCAGTCCTCCGGCTTCTGCTCCGCCCAGCCGTTGTGAGGCTGGTACAGCGGATAACCGGCAGAGGCAGACGCCATGATCGTGCCCTTTTCGTCAAATAAAACCGTCTTCGTCGCCGATGTTCCCACATCGATCCCTATCAGGTAATACATGTTGATCCTCCTTGCGGCCGCTATGGCTTTCGCGATGCGCCGCCTTACCCGGACAGACGCACATTTTCCTCTGACGCGGTCTCTGTCCTATATGGTGAGTATATCATTATTTCCGCGGATAATAAAGGAAAAAATGCGAAGTGCAAATAAATTTTCTTAAACCGGTCCGTTTTAGAAACGGAACTCCTTCGCCGGCTCCGTAAACGAGCAGATCTGAGCCGTCACGTTCTTCAGATAATAGACCTCCGTATTGCCGTCGCCGGGCTGATACATGGCCTGCAGGGACGGATAGGAATCCAGCATATGCTTCTGGGCCTCGATCCTCTCGTCCAGAACCGCTTCCCCTGCCACGCGGATCCATCTGCCGTCCGCCATACCGGAAATCTCCACCTTCGGATTCGCCTTCAATTGATGGGCCACCGGTTTCACCTTCCCGGTCTGGATGTAGAGTTTTCCTTCAAAGAGATCGACAGTTCCGAACGGCCGGACGCGCGGCTGGTCCCCCTCGGCGGTCGCCAGGTAGTAAACTCCGCATTTCTTCAGAAATTCATAGACTTCGTTCATGAATATATCCTCCTTGCTCAAAGATTCCCGGAACCGTCCCGGCAGACTGCCTCGGGACAAGGTTCCGTTACTATCTATTCTACCGCAGAAAGGCCGGACTGGCAAATGATTTTATGTGTGCGAGGGGATTTTTCGAGAAAATGAAACAGCCCGCCCATCTACTCCAATAATTTCGCGATCTCTTCGAAACTCAGACTCCCCAGCGACACATTTTCATCCGTCACGATCTGATCGGCCAGCGCCGCTTTCGCCTGCTGGAGCTTCAGTATATTCTCCTCGATCGTTCCTCGGGTGATCAGCTGGATCACCGTGACCGTTTTCTCCTGTCCGATGCGGTGGGCCCGGTCCGTCGCCTGGTTCTGCGCCGCCACGTTCCACCATGGATCGTAATGGATCACCACATCCGCCTTCGTCAGATTAAGCCCCGTGCCGCCGGCCTTCAGCGAGATCAGGAAAACCGGCGCTTCCCCCCGCTGAAACGCGTTTACACGCTGCAGGCGTTCTTCCTTCGAGGTCTCTCCCACCAGAAGAAGGCTGGCAATACCCGCTGCGTCAAGCCGCTCACGGATCAGATCCAGCATGGACGTAAACTGAGAGAACAGAAGGATATGGTATCCGGCCTCCACGCCGGAACTCAGAAGCTCCATGCAGGTCTCCAGCTTGGCAGAACCGCCGCCGTAATTCTCATAGATCAGCCGCGGATCGCAGCAGATCTGCCTGAGCCTTGTAAGCGCCGCCAGGATCTGGATCTTATTTCCAGGTGCGTGCGGCGTCAGTGACGCCCCGCCTGTATTCTCCATCTCATGGCCCTCCAGCGTCTCCTTTAACTGCAGCGCCCGCGCAGTGTAAAGCTCCTTCTGCTCCCCTTCCATCTGTGAATAGACCACCGTTTCCAGCTTCTCCGGCAGTTCTTTAAGAACATCCCTCTTAAGGCGCCTCAGGATAAATGGACCTGTCATCCGCCGCAGCATCCCTACCGCGTCCTCGTCCCCCTCCCTCACGATCGGCGACTCAAACCGCTCTTTAAAACGCTGATAGGAATAGAGGAACCCTGGCATCAGATAATCGAAAATACTCCACAGCTCGCTCAGCCGGTTCTCGACAGGCGTACCCGTCAGAGCATAGCGGGTCTGCGCCTGAACCGCTTTCACGGCCCTGGCGCTCTGGGTAGACGGATTCTTGATATACTGGGCCTCGTCGATAACCTGGAAGCGGAAACGGAGCCCCTCGTAGAGAGGAAGATCTCGCTTCAGCAGATCGTAGGATGTGACCACCACGTCATAATCCGCCGCGGTCCGAAGCTTTTCCTCCCGCTCCGACGCAGTTCCGGTAATCAGAAGGACCCGCAGGGACGGAGCGAATTTCATAAATTCGCATTCCCAGTTATAGATCAGAGAGGCAGGGCATACGATCAAAGACACGACCGGTTCCGCAGGCTTCGCCAATACATCCGCCGCCTCTTCGTTCTTTCCTTCCGCGTCATAGCTTCCTGCATCACAATTTTCTGCGACGCCGTTTCCCACGTCGCAGTTTCTTACATCACATCTTCCCGCATCATAGCTTCCTGCATCGCCGTTTCCCGCTCCGGCGCACTTAATCTTCCGTACCTCGTCATAGATCACGCTGATGACCTGCACGGTCTTCCCCAGGCCCATATCGTCCGCCAGGATACCGCCAAAACCGAAGAAATCCAGAGTGCGAAGCCAGCGGAAACCGATCTTCTGATAGCCGCGCAATACCTTCGCGAACTCTTCCGGCACCTCGAAATCACTGTCCTCCACCGACTTCATCCCGCGCACGATGGCCTTAAAACGGGAATCTCTCTCCAGCCGGATATCATGGCGCTCGCGATACAGGCTGTCCAGATAAAGCGCCCGGTATGCCGGTACCCGGAAGATCGTTTTTTCGGTACCTCCGTCCTGGGCAGTCATGCCAGTTATACCGGACGCACCGCCGCTCCGAATGTCCCCGGCCGCTGTATATTTACCAGACACGCCCACATAATCCGCCATGCGGGCCACCGTCAGCAGGCCGTTATCCGCAAGCTGCAGATATTCGCCGGTTTTCAGGCGGTAATACGGCTTCTTCTCGCGGTATGCCGCCAGGATCTGGCCCAGCTCCGCGCCGTTTAAGTCGCCGGCATCCACCGTCAGCGTAAGCCAGCCGCCCGCGGCCTGAATCCCTACCGATACCTCCCGCGGCGGAATCACCTTAAGACCTGCCATGCTGTCCGCCAGATACACTTCTCCCAGTTCCTTAAGTTCGCCGATGCCTTCCGACAGCAGCTTAAAGACTGCCGCCTCGTCGTCTTTGATCACCAGATCATTGGTCACCTGGTCCCGGTACGGAAAATATTTCGTAAGCGTCTGGCTGATACGGAATTCCCCCGGCACGTCGCGGACCACGGTCGGCGGCACCTTTTCGTCTTCCAGCGGATGAAATGTGCAGGAACCGTAGCTGAGCCGCGGCCGCAGCACCACCTTATCCGGCTCCGGGCTTTCCAGTTCGAACCGGGCCTTAAGCGCCGCCGGACGGTAATTCTCCAACTCCACTCCCTCGGAATGAAGGACGCCCAGATTCTCCATTTTGCGGAGAACGCGCTCGTAAAACAGCGGCACATCCTTCTCACTGACCGTTACCTCGTACGGCGCGCCGTAGCCCTGGGTCATCTGGCTGAAAAATACTTCCATCTCCCGGCTGAACGCCTCGCCGCACTGGTACAGCCTGCCGCGTTTCAGCACATAGAGATGCTTCTCGCCGCTGAATGTAACAATATCCTTATCGATGGACACGCGGATTCCGCCGGCTCCGGCTCTGCGGACTTCCACGACAAAATCCGGATTCTCCCGGCATACCAGAAGCTGGCGTTTGCTTCCCTGACTGTCCTCCGCTTCCACCTCTCTGTTCATCAAAAGATCGAAGAAACGGTCCCTTCGCACCCGGCTCAGATTCAGTTCCCGGATCGGAGGTACCGGCGCGTACATGTTCTTCTTGAACTCAAAATAATGCTCCCTGTAGGAATCGGCCAGTTCCAGAACCATATCCAGAAGGCCCCGGCTGTCCTCGGAAAATGCCTCCCGGCTGTGATAGAACGCCAGACCCTTGCCATACTCCACATAGGAGCCCTTCTCGACCGCTTCCGCCAGAGCCGACAGATCCTTAACCACATACCCGCGGCCGACGCCGATCCGGAATTCCACACGGATCTCCTGGCGGCGCAGCAAAAGGCGGGGGATCAATTCCACCTGTTTCTCCCGCTCGTTCCGGGCGATGCCGGCCACCTCCCGGTTGGTATACTCGCGGATCATACTGCGGACCTGCGGGGAAGTGGTTACCGGCCGCCGGGGATTATCGTCGATGTGCTCCAGATAATATTTGAGAAGCGCCTTTTCATGGACGCAGGGACGGGCGTAAGTGGATCTTACTCCACAAGAACAAGAGCAGCTGTAGATCTCGCTGCCCTTGACTTCCAGACGCACACGATATTTAAAACCCAGATCCTCCACGACGCCTTCCACGCCGGTCTCGCCTTTCCAGAAGCTCCGGGTCTGCATGCTCTCGATACGCATGGATATGGCCTCCACTGTATGCGCGTGACGCAGGAGTGACGCAAATCTGCCCCTGGGAGGGGCTCTTTGCGTGGGGTGCCTGCCGGTTTACGCTCACCCGCGCAGGAGCATTCGCAAAACCCGCCCCTGCGGGGCTCTCCGCTGCTTCGCAGCTCCGTTTTGTTCATGTTCCTGCGCTCCCTCCGCCGGTAAGTGGCCCGGCAGGTCCTTATGCAAGCATAAACCTGCCAGGCCACTTACCGGCGGGTGAGCTGTTGCTTCACATCCGTTCCGGCGCTTCGAAGCCAAGCAGATGGATGCTGCTTTCCAGCACATCTTTTACCAGGCGGATCAGACGGATATAGCCGGCCTTCTTCTCCTCGTCCTCTTCCTTCAGAATCATTGTCGTATTGTAGAAGCTTCCGAAAGCGTCGGACAGTTCGTAAATGAACTGGCACAACTTATGAGGCGCTTTCTCCTCGAACGCGGCCGCCACTACGTCGTTGTACGCGGAAAGCTTAAGCATCAGAGATTTCTCCTCGGCCGACTGCGCGGGGCGCATATTGCAGGACAGCGAGGCAGCCGCGCCGGCCGCGGTATCCTGAGTCTGCGCCGGCTTCCCGGCCGCGGATACATTTCCGGAATCCGGAACTGCCGCCAGACTTTCCTCATATTTGGCCAGGATCGACTTGATCCGTACGATCGTATACAAAATATACGGCCCCGTATTTCCTTCAAAGGATATGAACCGGTCGACGTCGAATACATAATCCTTCGATACCTGGTTGGACAGATCGCCGTATTTCAGCGCCGCCAGTCCAATGATCCGCGAAGCGTCCTCCGCCTCCTCTTTCTCCATGGTCCGGTTCTCCATGATCCGGTCGTAGACCGCCTCGTCGATCTCGCGGATCAGGTTCTCCAGCCGCATGACGCCGCCGGCGCGGGTCTTAAACGGCTTTCCGTCCTTGCCGTTCATGGTGCCGCACATCATATGGGTCATCTTCGTCTCCGGCTTCACATAGCCGGCCTTCTTCGCCACGCGGAAGACCTGGATGAAATGCAGCTCCTGGCGCTTGTCCGTGATATATATATATTCCTCCGGCGCAAAGTCCCGTTCCCTCTCGATGATCGTTCCCAGATCGGAAGTCGCGTAAAGCGCCGCGCCGTCCGACTTGCGGATGATACAGGGCGGAAGTTCCTTCGGATCGTCCGGCCGGGCGATATCCACTACCAGCGCGCCCTCGCTCTCATAGGCCAGCCCCCGCTTCGTAAGATCCTCAATAAGACCCGGAATATAAGGCTGGGCGTCGCTCTCACCTTTCCACAGATCGAAGGTCACGTTCAGATTGCCGTAATTCTTCTTAAGGTCCGCCAGAGACACATTCATGATATGCTTCCAGATTGCCCTGAAAGGCGCGTAGCCGCTCTGCAGCTTAAACGTGGCCTCCTGCGCTCTGGCCTTAAATGCTTCATCTTCTTTGGATCTGGCGCTGGCCGCCGGATAGATCTGCTCCAGTTCGCTGATCGTAAAGGGAGCCTCCTGCGGATATTCTCCCGTAAATGTCTCATCAAAATACGGCAGATCCGGCTTCCGGTCCCGCAGCTCCTCGATGATCAGGCCCATCTGCAGACCCCAGTCGCCCAGATGAACGTCGCCGATCATGTGGTATCCCAGATAATTGCCCATCCGCTTGATGCACTCGCCGATGATAGCCGTACGCAGATGTCCCACATGCAGAGGCTTGGCCACATTGGCCCCGCCGTAATCCACGATGATCGTCCTGCCTTCGCCGGTCTCCTCCACGCCCAGCTTGTCCTCGCCGCGCATGCCGTCCAGATAGGCCGCCAGATATTCGCCGCTCAGCTTCAGGTTGATAAATCCCGGCATCACCGCCTCGACAGATTCGAACATCGGAACCATTGCAGCGCTGGCCGCCAGCCTGCTCGTCCCGGACGCCGCATCGTTCCCGCTGCCGTCTATCGCGGATCCAGTGGCTTCACAACCGCCAGCGCCGGCCGCCACACCGTTCCCGCTGCCATCCATCACAGCTTTCTCCGATTCTTCGTGAGACGTCTGGTCCTTCAGAACCGCCACCACATCATTTGCGATATCAATGGGCTTCTTATGGTACGCCTTCGCCGCCGCCATGGCGCCGTTGCATTGGTATTCACACAGATCCGGCCGGTTAGAAAGCGTCACCTTCCCGTAATCCGCCGCATATCCGCAGCCCGCAAACGCCGCCCGCATCTGTTCCTCGATCAGATCAAGTATCTTCTTCACAGCTATAAACTCTCCTTCTATAATAAGCATCTGTCTTCGTGATTGGCATTTAATTATACAGGAAAATGCTGAAAAAAGCAACTGTTTCCGAAACGTATGCACTGCTCCAGAGATAATACAGAAAATGTTCCACTGTCACATTTTCTGAACGGAGATAGGAACAGGACATCACTGTTACTCTATTCACATAAAACAGGAAAGCCCCTCCGGCCAAACAGGCCGAAGGGGCAATATCTCGTGTATTCTCAGCTTCCGATTATGCTCTGGACAGATACTCGCCGGTACGGGTATCGATCTTGATCCGGTCGCCGGTGCTGACGAACAGCGGAACAAATACGGTCGCGCCGGTCTCCACGACCGCGGGCTTGGAAGCGCCGGTAGCGGTATCGCCCTTGAAGCCGGGCTCGGTATCCGTGATCTCCAGCTCTACGAACAGCGGCGGCTCTACGGAGAACACCTTGCCGTTGTAGGAGCAGACCTTGCACATCTCGTTCTCCTTGACGAACTTAAGCGCGTCGCCGATCAGCTCGCTGCTCAGAGCGATCTGCTCGTAGGTATTCGTATCCATAAAATTGTATAAATCTCCGTCCTGATACAGGTACTGCATGTCCACGCGGTCGATCCTGGCCGCCGGGAACTTCTCGGTCGGACGGAACGTCTTCTCAACCACGCCGCCGCTGATCACGTTCTTGATCTTCGTGCGGACGAACGCCGCGCCCTTGCCGGGCTTTACATGCTGGAACTCCAGAATCTGGTATACGTTCCCGTCGATCTCCAGTGTCACGCCGTTCCTAAAATCACCTGCTGATATCATAAATGTAGCTCCTCCTTCAAATACTGACTATACTTTGCGGTGTTTGATCCATTTCATTCTATACTAAATAAGCCGTACTTTCAACCACTTTTTGCAAATTACGGGAAATAAATGCGCGCTGCGCGCGGAAAATCCCGTCAAAAGGCTACGCTTTCCCGGTCAGATAATCCATGGCCAGCACATAACCCTTCAGGCCGAGTCCCACAATCTGCCCGGTGCAGGCCGGCGCGGTCACAGAGGTATGGCGGAACTCTTCCCGCTTATGGACATTAGAAATATGAACCTCGATCTTCGGGATCTCCACCGACGCTAAGGCATCCCGGACCGCGTAGCTGTAATGGGTGAAAGCCCCCGGATTGATGATAATGCCCTCCACCTTCGTGTGATAAGCTTCCTGGATCTTGTCGATGATAGCGCCCTCGCAGTTGCTCTGGAACACCTCCAGTTCGTGGCCTTCCGCCTGCGCTTTGTTCTTAAGCATAGTCACCAGATACTCGTAGTCCTCTGTCCCATAGATCCCTTTCTCACGGATGCCAAGGAAATTCAGGTTTGGACCGTTAATTACCAAAAGTTTCATAAATACTGCCGCCTCCTTTTCTGTCCGCGGATCCGGATATTCCGCGTCTGATCCTCCTCCGGCCTTTATGCTCCGCGCTTTTCCGCCGGCTGTTAAGCGATATGTAATACATGCAGAATTTCCTCTGCGATCTCTTCCGGTCCCCGGCCGTCCACATCTACAGTCAGATGCGCCGCTTCTTCATAAACAGGGCCCCGCTGCGCCAGAAGCGTCTCCACCTTCTTCTGCCTGTCATCCCCGGCCAGAAGCGGTCTGCTCGTATCGCCTGTCAGCCGTTCGCACACGGTCTTCGGCTTCACCCGCAAATAAACCACGCTGCCCAGCTTCCGCAGCGCCTCGCGGTTCTCCGCGCGCATCGGCATCCCGCCGCCTGTGGAAACGATCACCGGCTGCCGCCTCTGCGCAAGTCCCGCAAGTACCTCTGTCTCCGCAGTGCGAAACGCCTCTTCGCCGCGCGCCGCGAAGATCTCACTGATCGTCATGCCGGCCCTGGCCTCGATCATCGCGTCCGTATCCAGAAGCTGTCTGGACAGCTTCCGGGAAAGCCATCTGCCGACGGTGGATTTACCGGCTCCCATAAATCCGATGAGGACAATATGTTCACCCATGCAGCCGTTCCTCCATGACCCTGCGGACTCTGTCCACAACTTCCCGCGGCACCTCCACGCCGGGATTCCACAATTCCAGCGCCGCCACGCCCTGATAGATCAGCATATCCAGACCGCCGCAGACGCGGCCACCGGCCTGTTTCACATACTTCATAAAACGCGTCTCCGACGGCGTGTAGATGATATCCACCGCCTGGGCGATCTTCCTGTAGAATTCCGCGTCCTCAATGGGTGCGGCGTCCGTATGCGGGTACATCCCCACGCTGGTGGTCTGCACCGCCAGATAGGAACTGCCCGGAAGACGGCGCCACTGGTCGAGCGGAAAAGCAGACACGACGATTTCTCTCCCTGTAAGCACGTCGCCCTGCGGCTTTTTTCCCTGCTCCAGGGCTGCATCACCCTGCGGCTGCTTTCCTCGCTCCAGAGCTGCACTCATCTGCGGCTGCTTTCCCTGCCTCAGAGCTGCATCGCCCTGCGGCTGCTTTCCTCGCTCCAAGGACGCCTTGTCCGGAATCCGTGTCCCGCGCTCCAGAGAATCACCGCGCCATTCCATCTGCTCCGCCATTCTCCGTATATCCTCTGCCAACGCTTCCGCCTTGTCCGGACTCCGGTTCAGGATCGTAACCGAGGCCGCCCCCTCGCGGACCATCAGATAGGCGGCGGCCCGCGCCGCTCCTCCCGCACCGATCAGCAGGCAGTCCCGCCCCCGAATCTCCATTTCCTGCTCCTGCATCGTGCGGAACAGACCTTCAGCATCCGTATTATAACCCTTGTAACCTTTGAAACCTTTCTCATCCGGCGCGGTATCCGTTTCCTTCTCCGGCAGCCGCACCAGCGTATTGCACGCGCCGATGCACCGCACCGATTCATCGGTCTCCGCCAGAAATGGGATCACCTGCTGCTTATAGGGAACCGTTACATTCAGCCCTTCAAATCCCAGCGCATACGCGCCGCGGACCGCGTCGCCGGCCACGCCCTCCGCCACCGGGCAGGGTACATAGATATAATCAAGTCCTAAAGCCTGCGCGATCTCATTATGCATAAGCGGCGACAGGGAATGCCCCACCGGGTTCCCGATCACGCCGCAGACTTTCGCATTGCCTGTAACCATTCAGCTCTCCTCCAAGTTCCGATATTTCTTATAAAAGAACAGCACCACCGCCTCCAGATACCGCTTCAGAACGATCTGGATCTCCTCGTGAGGATCGATGGGCTTCGTCAGATATGTCCTGATCCCGGCCCGGTTGGCCCCATACACATCCGTGAAGATCTGATCGCCCACGAATACCGTCGTCTCCCGGTCCGTTCCCATCAGCGTCATGGCCCGTTCATACCCCTTTACTCCCGGTTTCCCGGCCTTATGGATATAAAGGGAATCCACCTGCTCCGCGAACGGCTTCACCCGCGGCTCCTTATTGTTGGACAGCAAACACGTCCTCATGCCCATCCTGTGGAACCGCTCAAAAAGCGCAAGGGCCCTCTGATCGGCAGGGGCCCCATGGGGAACCAGGGTGTTATCGATGTCGAAGATAATCCCCCGGACACCTTGTTCATATAAATCCTCATACGGAATCTCATAGGCGGAATCCACCCATTTGTCCGGATAAAACTGTCTAAGCATGCTGCCTCCGCACGGAAACACATCATTTCTTCAGAAGCTTCCCGATCTCGTCGATAAATGTATTCACATCCTTAAATTCCCGGTAAACGGACGCAAACCGCACATAAGCGACTTCGTCCAGTTCCTTAAGCCCCGCCATGACCAGCTCACCGATGACCGAAGTTGCCACTTCCTTCTCTTCCAGATTAAACACATTGGCCTCCACCTCATCGATCAGCGCGTCGATCTGCTGAGGCGACACCGGACGCTTGTGGCAGGACCGCAGGATACCAGCCTCGATCTTCGACCGGTCGTAGACCTCACGGGTTCCGTCCTTCTTGACCACCATAAGCGGCATGGTCTCCAGCTTCTCATAGGTGGTAAAACGCTTCCCGCAGCTCTCGCACTGGCGCCTGCGGCGGATCGCGGAATTCTCCTCTGCCGGACGGGAATCGATCACCTTCGTGTTGTCTTCATTGCAGTATGGGCATTTCATATGCTGCTTCCTCCAATGTGTGATATATATTCGGCAAATGCCCCGCATCTGCCTGTCTGTTTCTAATTCTACACGACGCCGGATAAATCTTCAAGAAAATTCTTGCGGGCCGGCCTCCAGAGCCATTCTGTCAGTTCACCTGTATTCTGTCAGACCGCCATGTCTTCATCCGCCAATATATTCCAATGAACCGTCAGGGCTCCGCCCGTCAGCGCTCCGGCGAGCCGCCGCGGCCCGGCCCCAGATCCCCAAGCATATGGTGCTTCCGGCACAGGGAGATATACCGGTCGTTGCCGCCCATCATCACCTGCTCGCCTTCCCGGACCATATGGCCGTCCTCGCCGATCCTGGCGTTGCAGGTAGCCGCCTTGCCGCACCAGCAGACGGTCTTGATCTCCTCGATCTTATCCGCCCAGGCCATCAGCCACAGGCTCCCTTCGAAGAATTCCCGGCGGAAATCAGTCCGCAGCCCGTAGCAGATCACCGGCACCTCCAGGTCGTCCACGATATGGACCATGAATTCCACCTGGGCCTTGGTGGCAAACTGAGCCTCGTCCACGATCACGCAGTCATATTTCCTAAGCGCGTCGTCGCTCATGGCCGTCAGCTGCTCCAGAAGGATGCCCTCCTTCTGAAGACCGATCCGCGAACGGATCGTGTAATCGCCGTCCCGGCTGTCCAGCTTCGGCTTCACCAGAAGCGCTTTCTTGCCCCTCTCGAAATAATTATACTCGACCATCAGGGCGTTCGCCGTCTTTGAACTGCCCATGGCTCCGTAGCGGAAATATAATTTCGCCATATGTTCTCCTCTCTGCCGCCTGCGGATATCTCTTATTCCGACGCAAACGGAATCTGTTTTGCCTTAAAATATTTCTCCACCGCCGCATCCCAGGCCCTCTCCAGGCTCTTGTCCAGCGTGAAATAATCCACCGCCGTACCGGTCACGCACAGGATCTGTCCCTCGTCGTAGCGTATATTCAGATACAGTCCCTTCACCTGCTCCGCCCGCATCGCGAGGCCGTTGTCCGCAAGGAACCGCTCCACGGCCCCGGCCGGATACTGCAGCACGATCCGGAAGCTTTCCGGAAGCTTCTTTCCTTTGATCAGAGAGCAGCAGAACGGCTTCACCGCGGACCACAGGGAATACTCCTCGATCCGCTCCTGTTCCAGTTCCTCCTCCGTAAAATACCCCTGGCGGATCCTGCCGTCGACCGTAAACGAATTGAAGGTAACGATCACCGCTTCCCGCAGGAAAAAGCGGTCGAACAGCCCGCCGATGAACAGTTCCGATGTGAACTTTTTCTTATCTTCGATCTTAAGCGCGACCATCTGTCTTCCCCCTGCCATTATTCTATCCTAATATCCGCCCTATTTCAACCAAAACTTGCGCAGCATACTTTCTCTTTTTATGAAAATATGGTATTATAATTTTACTTTCATCAGCGGCAACGATCCCGATGATCATAAGGAGCATACCATGAACATTTCTGAAGATACCAAACAACTAATCACCCTGTTAAACGCAGGCGTATCCCCGTTTCACTGCGTGCTTGAGGCTGAGCGCGTCCTTTCTGACGCCGGCTTCGAGCGTCTGGCGCTGACGGACCGCTGGAATCTGCAGCCGGGCCAGGGCTATTATCTGCCGCTCTTTGACTCGACGCTGGCGGCCTTCACGATCGGCGATGACCTGACCGACCGTCCTTCCCTGCGTCTGGAAGCGGCCCACACGGACTGGCCGTGTCTGCGCGTAAAGCCCTCCCCCGAAGTTTCAACGGAGCGCTACGCCAAACTGAATGTGGAAGTCTACGGTTCGCCGGTCCTTAACACCTGGCTGGACCGTCCGCTGTCCATGGCGGGCCGGCTAAGCATCGCAGGCGGAAAGCCGTTCGAGCCGGAGACCCGCTTTGTCGATTTCAAAGATCCGCTTCTGACAATCCCCAATCTGGCGATCCATATGAATCCGGAAGCCAACGACGGCATGAAGCTGAATCCCCAGATCGATATGCTGCCTCTCATGGCCGCTGTGACAAACGCTCTGGACAAGGATCATTTCTTCCTGAACCGCCTGGCTGAGGAAGCCGGCTGTGCGCCGGAAGAGATCCTGGATTACGAGATCAGCATTTACAATACGGATCCCTGCGCGGTCACAGGCTTAAACGGCGAATTCCTAAGCGCCCCGAGGCTTGACAACCTGACGAGCGTTCTGGCCTGCCTGCACGGCATCACCGCCGGCACGCGCGGAAACGGCATCAACATGATCCTGCTCTACGACAACGAAGAGATCGGCAGCCGCACCAAGCAGGGCGCCCTCTCCTCCGTGACGGAGCGTATTCTGGAGAAGATATACCTGGCTTTAAGATATGACCGGGAGACCTATCTGAACGCGGTGATGGACGGCTTCCTGCTGTCGATGGATGTGGCCCACGCCATACATCCCAACCATCCGGAGAAATGCGATATCAAGAACAAGATCTGCATGGGAGACGGCGTCGTGCTGAAAATGAGTTCCCGCCAGTCCTACGCCACCGATTCTTCCTGCATCGGCGTCATTGAGAGCATCTGCCGCGGCGCGGGGATCCCTTACCGGAAGTTCTCCAACCGCTCAGATATGAGAGGAGGCTCCACACTGGGAGCCATCTCGTCTGCGGAACTGTCTATGAAAACCGTAGATATCGGCGTTCCGATCCTGGCCATGCACTCCGCGAGGGAGCTGATGGCATGCGCCGATCAGACCGCCATTAACCGGTTAGCTTCCGAATTCTTCCTGATATAACGAGAAGAAATCCGTGGTAGTCGAACCGTCATCCCCGTCAAAATGGATCTCCGGCCAGAAATCCTCTGTAAAGGCCGCCGGATCCTCCGGTTCAAACTGTTCGTAAATCTGACGAAAGACCTGATTCTTGCGTTCCTCGTAGATTCGGGTCTTTCTTAATTCTGTGGCTTCCGCGTCGTAATCGCTGACGCAGCGGATAATGTAGTACCAGCCTCCGCTCTCCACCAGCGGACTCATCTCTCCGGGAGCCAGAGCAAACGCCGCGTTCTCCACGACTTCCGGCAGTTCGCCCCTGCCAAGCTGGCGTTCCGTCTGTTCCCCTTCGCTTGTCTCTCTGGCAACCGACAGAAAATCGCTGCCTTCCTGGCTGACCCTGCGGTAGACGGCTTCCGCCGCCTCCCTGCTGGAGATCTGGATCATCTGGACAGTGATCACCTTGGCCTCGCTGTCGCTGACCTCCAGATCGATCCCGTCGGTCAGGATGCCTACCACTTTATTCGCCGTATAATAATCCGTGTACAGGGCCAGTACATCCTCTTCATCAGCGCCGATGTACTCCCGGTCTTCTTCCGTAAGCCCCTCATAATATCTCCCGGCAAGCGTCTTAAGACGGCTCTGCTCCGCGCTGGTCAGCACGATCTTCTGCCGCTCCGCCAGAAGATCCATAGTCTTCAGATTCGTAAGGAACTCCTTCACCTGATCCAGAAGATAGCTTTCAAATGTCCTGCCGTCTTCCAGGGCGACGCTCCATATCTGATCCGTATACACTTTCTCATAACGGTTCTTCTCCGTAGCCACGATGATCATGGCCTGCGGTTTCGTATATTCTCCGGACACCGTCTCTTCCTCGGCAAACGGAAAGCCGGCGCCGCAGCCGGTCGCCGCCGTCATTGAGACCGCCATAAGAAATATCGCCGCGCCTCTTGGCAGGCGGCGTTTCCATCTATCATCAAGGCGCCCTTCCGAGCGCCGTATACTCAGCCTCACACGTTCATCTTTCATGAACCGGCTCCCTCTTTCCTGCGTCTTATACAAGCAGTTTCAATATTCAGGTACTCGATATCCCGCAGCCCCAGGACTCTTTCCTGCGTCTCATACAAGCAGTTTCAATATCTTCAGCACACCGTCATCCACATTATTATCCGCCGCGAACCGGGCCGCGGCCTTCGCCTCCGGCACCGCGTTCCCCACCGCGAAGCTGTAGTAGGCTTTCTTCAGCATATCCACATCATTCTGCTGGTCCCCGAAGGCCATGGTCTCCTTCGGACTGATTCCCAGATCCTCCTGAAGCCGTTCAATCCCCCAGCCCTTACTGACGCCGGGCATCACAAAATCCACCCACTTATCACCGGATACCATAACATGAAGACGGTCCGCGTATCTCCCCCTCAGCTGTTCCGTCTTCTTCTCGATGCCGCCGGCGCCGCAGTAGACCGCCATCTTGATGACCGGCTCCGTCATCTCCGTCACATCGTCCATCTTCTCCATGGCGAAACGGTAACCATAAGTGAGCAGATCCAGAAAATCCCTGTCCTTCGTATCGAGATACACTGCGTCCGGGCCGCTGACCATATACTCCAGCCCCGGCTGCCGGCGGATATCCTCCACCATCTCCATAGCCAGCTCCCGGTCGAAATAATTCAGAAACAAACGCCGGCCATGACAGCCCACATAGGCGCCGTTGTCGGAAATATAAAAAATCTTCTCCTTCACCGGCGCAAACAGCCTCTCAATGCTGACCCACTGGCGTCCGCTGGCCAGCGCGATCTGGACGCCGCCGGCATGCAGCTTTGCGATCACGTCATAGATCCGCGGATTTATCTCGTGGGAACCGTCTCTTACCAATGTACCGTCTATGTCTGAAGCGATTAGCCTGATCATCAAAATCTCCTAAGAATAACTCTGCGGTCAATACGCCATATTCACCAGGACCGCCATCAGGATACCCAGCAGCGCCCCGGCGAATACCTGCAGCGGCGTATGCCCCACAAATTCCTTCAGTCTTTTCTCTACCTCCTGATTGTCCAGCCTGAACCAATCCTGCTGCACGATCAGGTTCAGAAGCCTGGCCTGCTTGCCGGTCTCCTGCCGAACGCCGATGGCGTCATACATGACCACGCTCGCCAGCACGAAGCTGACCGCGAATTCAAACGAGGACAGGCCGTACTTCATGCCGGACGCCACCGTCAGGGCGCATACGGTAGCCGAATGGGAGCTGGGCATACCGCCGGAACCCACCAGCCGCTCCGGCCGGAAGGACCTGTTAAATCCCATATCGATCAATGTTTTAAGAACCTGGGCCACTGTCCAGCCCACCACCGCGCTGACCAGAATCTGATTGCTTAAGAGTTCCTGCCATACACCCATAATCCCACCATCTCTCTTATGTCTCGCCGGGGGCACGAACGCCGCCCCCGCTTCTCCTGCCGAATCTATCCGATCAGCCAGTCGTACAGTTCCTGGTACTTAAGCGCCGATGCGTTCCAGGAGAAATCCTGGGCCATGGCCCGGTCGATCATCTTGTTCCACTCGCGCTTCCTGTCGTAATAGATCCGCTCCGCATAGCGGATCGTGCCCAGCATCTCATGGGCGTTATAGTTGGCGAAGGAAAACCCGGTGCCGGTGCCCTCATATTCATTGTACGGCTGTACCGTATCCTTAAGTCCGCCGGTCTCCCGGACGATAGGAAGCGTCCCGTACCGCAGGGACATTAACTGGCTCAGGCCGCAGGGCTCGAACAGCGACGGCATCAAAAACGCGTCGCAGGCCGCGTAGATCTTGTGGGACAGCGGATTCGAATAGTAGATATTGGCCGACACCTTGCCCGGATACTTCCAGGCGAAATGGCGGAACATATTCTCATAGCGCTCCTCGCCGGTACCCAGGATCACCAGCTGGACCGCGTCGTGGCACAGATCGTCCATCACATACTGGATCAGATCGAAGCCCTTCTGATCGGTCAGCCTGGAGACAATGCCGATCATCATAAGCTTCTCATCCTCTTCCAGCCCGAGTTCCTTCTGCAGAGCCTTCTTGTTCTTGATCTTCTCCTTGCGGAAGGTCTGGGCGTTATAATGGGCCACGATATACTCGTCGGTCTCCGGATTGAATTCCTCGTAGTCGATACCGTTGACGATGCCCCGCAGGCTGTTGGCCCGAGCGCGCATCAGGCCGTCCAGGTTCTCGCCGTAGAACGGCATCTTGATCTCCTCGGCGTAGGTGTTGCTGACCGTAGTGATCGCGTCGGCGTAGACAATGCCGCCCTTTAACAGATTGCCGTTCTTATACGCTTCCAGCTTATCCGGCGTAAAATAGTAATCGGACAGGCCGGTAAGCCTCTTGATCGTATCCACGTCCCAGATGCCCTGGAACTTCAGGTTATGGATCGTGATGACGCTCTTGATGCCGCGGAAGAACTCGCCGCCGGCGAAACGGTCCTTTAAGTACACCGGGATCAGACCCGTCTGCCAGTCGTGGCAGTGGATCACATCCGGCCGGAAACCGATGACCGGAAGCGCCGAAAGCGCCGCGTTGCAGAAGAAGGAGAATTTCTCCAGATCGTACAGCCAGTCGCCGTACAGGGTACTGCCGTTGAAATACCACTCATTGTCGATGAAATAGAACTTGATGCCCTCGTACTCGTACAGCAGAATGCCTACATAACGGCTCTGCCCCAGATAGTCCATATAGAAATGGTCGATATAATTCAGTTTGTCCTTCCATTCCTGCTTCATGCACATATACTTGGGAAGCATGACGCGGACATCATAATATTCCTTATTGAAACACTTCGGGAGAGAACCGGCTACATCCGCCAGCCCTCCGGTCTTAACAAATGGAACTGCCTCAGACGCGACAAATAAGATCTTCTTCATGAATGAACCCTCCTGTGATTGGAAAAAACTGACGCCGGCCCTTTACCCCACGGACCGGTTTAAACACTGCGCGGCAAAAAAGCCGCAGCTATGCCGCGCAGTACGATATAAACCCCTTGCAGATATAGTATACAATACTTTTTCCGAATTAGGAAGTACATTCTTAGAAGTTTTATGTGAAGTTTGTCAGATTTTCCAACAGCAGCAGGTACGCCGGGCAGACCTCCTGCTGTCATGAATTACATCCGTTTATAATCCAGCCGGATCTTATCGGACAGTAATGCGATAAACTCAGAATTGGTCGGCTTGCCCTTGCCGTTGCTGACTGTGTAGCCAAATATTTCATTGATCGTATCCATTTTGCCCCTGCTCCAGGCCACCTCGATGGCATGGCGGATCGCGCGTTCGACGCGGCTGGGCGTAGTCTGATGTTTCTTGGCGATATTCGGATAAAGCACCTTTGTCACCGACGCCAGCATATCCTGGTCGCAGACGGAGGAAATGATCGCGTCCCGCAGATACTGATAGCCCTTGATATGTGCGGGCACGCCGATCTCGTGCAGGATCTGGGTAACGTCATTTTCCAGATTCTGCTCCATGTATTCCACCTGATTCTCGTAAGGGCGGATCTTGCGGGAATGCGGCAGGGCAAGTCCCCTGGGCTTCGCCGCGTAGCCGGCCAGACGGCGGACCTTGTCCACGACCACCTCGCGGGTAAACGGCTTCATGATAAAATAGTTGGCGCCCAGACGGAACGCGTCCTCCGTTACATTTTCGCTTCCTGCCGCGGAAACCATGATAAATGACGGCTTTTTAGCCAGTTTCTCTTCGTTCTTCACCTTCTCCATGACCGTAAGTCCGTCCATGCCCGGCATGATCACGTCCAGGAGGACGACGTCGGGCTTGGTGGAGACGATCATCTCATAGGCTTCATCGCCTGTCTCTGCTTTCCCTACGATCTGGATGCCATCCTCGCCAGACAGCATCTGATTCAGGAGATCTAATGTTTTCGGGTTGTCCTCAGCGATTGCTACGCTTAGAGTTGGTGTCATGATTTGTCCTCCTTTGGGTTAGTCTGTAACTGCAAAATAATTATCGGGGACAGTTACGGTGATATTTCGATTATAAACTTGCAGAAATGCAGGTGCAAATGGATTCTATCGCAAGTTTCGACAAGTTTAGGGCAGATAAATATCCCCGCCTGCCGAAATACCGACAGGCGGGGAATCATTCTGTTTCCTGCCGCTAACGCAGCCGTTCGCCCGCCCGGACGCGGACACATTTTCTGCTGCGGATGCCGTCACGTTTTCTTCTTGTATACGAGTATCCTATAGCGCGGCCTATCTTCCAACACGACTGCTGCACCTTCCTGCTTGCTTATCAATGTGATAACCAGCCAGCCGCCGATCTATGTCAGCCCGTGTACGGCTTTGCTCCCTCATACACCGAACTTACCATGACGACGGAAAGGATCCTCTTCGCCGCCGCGCGCAGCTCGCCCAGAGTCAGCGGGTATTCTACTTCTCCTTCCGCCGCGCCCACGGACTTCACGATCTCGTCCACGTCGTTCTGGCTGCCCGGCATGGTCAGATCATTGCCCGCTTTCACGCAGCCGGCCGCGTTGGAGCAGCCGTACTTGAAGGTCTTGCCCGGCTCCATCTCGATGGATCCCGTGGTGCCCCAGTCGGTCATCACAAAGCCCTTAAAGCCCCACTCCTGGCGGGCGATCGCCGTCAGAAGCTCATAACTGTTGGCGGTGTGGAGGCCGTTGACCAGGTTATAGGATGTCATGATCGACATGGGCTGGGAACGCTTCACCGCGATCTCAAAGCCCTTCAGGTAGATCTCGCGGGCCGCCCGCTCGCTTACATGAGCGTTGGTATGCATCCGGTTATCCTCCTGGTTATTGAAGGCGAAATGCTTGATCGTCGTGCCCACGCCCGGATGCTTCTGCACGCCCAGCGTGTCCGCCGCCGCGCACATTCCGGCGACCAGCGGGTCCTCGGAATAATACTCGAAATTCCGGCCGCACAGCGGGTTGCGGTGGATGTTCATGCCAGGGGCCAGCCACAATGTCACGCCCAGCTCCTCCATCTCCTCGCCCACAATGTCTCCGGCCGCCGCGATCGCTTCCACATCCCAGGTCTGGGCCAGAAGCGTGGCAATCGGGATCGCCGTACAGTACTGGTAATAATGGGTCGCGTCGTCCGGGATCTCCGGCTTTGGCGCACCCGCGGTCAGAAGCTCCATACCCGGAATCGGCGCGTCCCCGGTCCCCGGGATCTGGCTGCCGTCGTGATCCACGACGAAATGGGTAGACAGGCGCAGTCCTGCCGGTCCGTCCGCCAGGATCATATTGCGGATATTGCGGTCGGGAAGCATCAGGGATGTGGTATCGCCGGCCGCGCCCGGACATGCCGCCGACGCGGAGCCGATCACCGATTCGCCGCCGAAGCCGCCCCTCGCCGTACCAACGCACAGCGTCGCCATCTCCTCCACGGTCAGCTGATTTACCAGTTCGTCCAATGTGTAGGTTCCGGCCTTCACCTCATCCATCGTGATCTTGTGTCCATTGGTATCCGGCTCCGGCTGCTCTCCTGCGCCGATGGGAGTGTAGACCGCTGTGAAGCAGGGAAGCTTCTCCGCATCGACTGCCAGCTTCGGGGCCGCTGCCTTTTCCGCTTCCTCACCCTCATAGGTGTAAGGCTTCGCGCCCGCGGAGGAGAGCATTTCCATCTCCACATCCGGCTTCAGATAGTTGGCCAGCTTCTCCGTCACCACTTCTTTCTCAACGACAAGGGCCGCCGCCACCTTCGTCGCCCGGGAGTGATCGCCCACGCGCACATAGTAAGTGCCCGGCTCCAGCACATAGGCCGCCTTTGCCTCGCTGTAGGAAGCCATTTCCGTCACCTTAAAACCAATCGTAAGCGTCTGCGCCTCGCCGGGAGCCAGAAGCTTCGTCTTCGCGTAGGCCGCCAGCTCCTGATAGGGCTTCTCCAGCGCACCCTGCGGAGCCGAATAGTAAACCTGCACCACTTCCCTGCCGGAATAAACGGCGCCGATGTTGGTAACCTCTGCGGTAACTGTAACCTGATTGCCATCTACGGTTACGGATTTGCATTCTATGGCAAAATCCGTATACGATTTTCCATAACCGAACGGATAGGCGGGCGCCACGCCGAACGTATCGAAATACCGGTATCCGACGTAGATCCCCTCCTTGTAATACTCGTCGTTCACATCTCCGTTCACATGGCTGAAATTCATAGCTCCCGGATAATCCGAATACTGCTCGGCCCACGTAGTCGCCAGGTGTCCGCTGGGCGTCACCCTGCCCAGAAGCACGTCCGCCAGCGCATAGCCGCCGATATTCCCCGCCTGGCTCATCAGAAGGACCGCGCCGATTCCCTTTGTACCGCGCAGGAAGCGGGTATCCAGCACGCCGCCCACGTTCAGCACTACGATCACGTTCTTATAGCAGGAAGTCAGGGCCCTGACCGCCTCTTCCTCCACCTCAAACAACTCAAAATCGCCTTTGACCGGAGCCCGGTCCTTACCCTCGCCGGAATTGCGGGACACGATATAGATGGCCGTGTCCGTCTCCGACGCATCCATATCCTCCTTCGTCACTGGAATGATCGCCGGCTCCATGAACGGATTATTGAACAGCTCCATCACCGCAGAACCGCCTTCCGCCGCGACCTTCTTCGCGAAATTCGCGAAATACTCCGTCCGCGCCGCCTCGACCACCCGGTCATACCGGTCAAGCCAGTCCTTCGTGGTAACGGTCAGCCCCGCGGCCTCCAGCCCCTGCTCCACGTTCACCACTTCCCGGCTGTTCACGTCGCCCGATCCGGTACCGCCCTTGATGGTTCTGCGTCCGCCGTTTCCGAAAAGCGCCACTTTCTTCGTCTCCGCCTTAAGCGGCAGCGCTCCCGCGTTCTCCAGAAGCACCATGCCCTGCGACGCGATCTTCCTCGCCCTCTCCATGTTCCTGACCTCGCGCTCACTTACCACCGAGGACGTCGATGCATGAAACTTCGCCATTCTGTTACCCTCCTGTTGTTTTTAATTATTCTTCTGCCTTCCGGCTTCTGTTACATCTTTTGTTTCACATCCGGCCCGCCTGCAAGCCGATCCTCGCTGTTCCACAGCCTGTCTACAAGCCGATCTTCCGGCATCCCGCAGACCATCCGCAAGCCGATCCCCAGCGCCCGGCAGACTGTCTACAGGTTCCGAATTTCAGAACGGTTAGTGCTTCTTAGTGAACAGTAATTTGTGTTATCACGAAAAATGGACTTGTTTGAGCGAAGCGAGTTGTTCATTTTTCGTGATGCTTTTAACAAATTGCTGTGAACTTAGAAGCACTTCCGTCCTGAATCCTGAGGAACATGCAGACAGTCCGCCGGACGCGGACCGTCCGCGACCACATCACGCCTGCAAACCCTCAATCTCAGAACCTCACTTCATCCTTCTCAATATACAGCACAATATCGCCGCCATCCGCCGCCGCTGTCACACTATCAATCGCCGAAACACTGTCCACCGTCAGCGCGCCTTCAGCCGTACTGCCTATCAGCCGAACCGTACACCCTTTCGCCCCGGTGACAGCACCGGCAAGCCGCCCGTTATTCACCGCAAGCTTCAATCGCGCCGCTTCCGCCCCCTTCTGCATAACGCAAAATTCGACATTCTCAACCGGCCCGAACACCTTAAATTCCAGATTCCCCGCGAACTCATATTCCGCCCGCTTATATTTCTTCCCGACCGGGATCACGCTTCCCGCCTTCACCCACAGCGGAATCGACAGATACCCGTGCTTCTCCTTCCGCCACACGCCGCCTTCCGCCGTCTCTCCGGTCAGATAGTTGGTCCATTTCCCCGCCGGCAGATAGTACTGGGCGATCCCCTGATCATTAAAGATCGGCGCCACCAGCAGGCTGTCTCCCAGCATATACTGCTTATCCAGATACCGGCAGTTGGGATCGTCCGTAAATTCCATCGCCATGCTGCGCATCATCGGCACGCCGGTCCGTGACGTGTTCACCGCGCTGCTGTACAGATACGGCACCAGGCTGTGCTTCAGATCCGTAAAGAACCGCACCACATCCACAGCCTCCTCGTCATACAGCCACGGCACCCGGTAAGACCCGCTTCCGTGCAGCCGGCTGTGGGAAGACAGAAGGCCAAACGCCGCCCACCGCTTATACACATCCGGCGTCGACGTATTCTCGAAACCGCCGATATCATGGCTCCAGAACCCAAATCCGCTGCTGGTCAGCGACAGGCCGCCCCGCAGGCTCTCCGCCATGGACTCATAATCCGACCAGCAGTCGCCGCCCCAGTGAACCGGGAACTTCTGCCCGCCCGCCGTCGCCGACCGTGCAAACAGCACCGCCTCGCCGTGTCCTCTCTTCCTCTCCAGCAGGTCGAACACGGTCTTATTGTACAGATACGTATAGAAATTGTGCATCTTCACCGGATCCGCACCGTTATAGTAGACGCAGTCCGTCGGGATCCGCTCGCCGAAATCGGTCTTGAAGCAGTCCACGCCCATATCCAGAAGCTCCTCAAGCTTCTCCTGATACCAGCGGCAGGCCTCCGGATTCGTGAAATCAATGATCGCCAGCCCCGGCTGCCACATATCCCACTGCCACACGTCTCCATTAGGCCGCTTTAAGAAATAGCCTTTCTCCGCACCCTCGTCGAACAGCGCCGATTCCTGACCCACATAAGAATTAATCCAGACGCAGATCTTCACGCCCTTCTCCTTGATCCGGGCGATCATCCCCTTCGGGTCCGGGAATACCCGGCTGTCCCACAGAAAATCGGTCCAGTGGAACTCCTTCATCCAGCAGCAGTCGAAATGGAACACCGACAGCGGAATCCCTCTCTCATGCATGCCGTCGATAAAGCTCATCACCGTCTGCTCGTCATAATTAGTCGTAAACGACGTAGACAGCCACAGCCCGAAGGTCCACTGCGGCGGCAGCGCCGGCTTCCCGGTCAGATCCGTGTACCGCATAAGGACTTCCTTCATCGTCGGACCATTGAAGAAATAATAATCCAGGCTTTCGCCTTCCACCGCAAACGCCAGCCTGCTGGCCTGCTCCGTAGCCACCTCGAACTCCACCCGCTCCGGATGGTTGACAAAGACGCCGTAGCCCTTGCTGGACAGATAGAACGGAATGTTCTTATACGCCTGCTCCGTGCTCGTGCCTCCGTCCTCATTCCAGATGGAGACCGACTGGCCGTTCTTTACGAACGGCGTGAACCGCTCGCCCATGCCGTAGATATTCTCATCCACCGAAAGCCCCAGCTGCTGGCACATCCAGGCGTCCCCGCCCTTATCATAGGCCATGCCGGTCCAGTTTGTCTTTATGTAGCCCAGATCCCTCTGGCCCGCCTTCGTAATGACTTCCATCTGAGGAACCGCCGTGCCGCAGGCATCTGTTTGCGCGGCCTGCGCACACGCAGCCGTCGCAGCCAGTGCTTCCTGCTTACAGCCACGCAAAAACGTCATAGACCAGTTCTCCCGGTCGATAACAAGCTTTAAGCTTCCGCTTCCAACCGTCAGGAGATTCCCCTGTTCTGCAACATCCAGAGTCTTCTCCTCATTATTCTGCAGATCAAACTCCGGCGCCTTCTTCTGCACACCCTTATGGTGATACGTCTGCACCCGCAGAACCTCCGGCGCCGGCGAAGTGATCCGCAGCGTCAGATTGATCCCGCCCAGCGTATCCCCCTTTCCCCGGATCCGCGAGGTCGGCGCCACCAGGCGCACCTCCTTCTCCGCAATATGGGTCTCATAGACGTGCTGCGGCCCAAACCACGACACGCCCTCCTTCATAAGCCAGCAACCATTATGGAATTTCATACTTACCGATCTCCTTTTCCTACATTCACAGCTTCCGCACCTCATTCTCAGCTGCCGAAAAGCCTAGCGCGGCTCTGCAACCAACCGCTAACGTATATAACGGCTGTCGTGCATAACTGCTATCGAACATAATAATAACACAAAAGGACATCCCCCGCCACCCGAATTTCCACCGTATGGCAATCTTTTTCAGGAATCGAGCCGACAATCGGCATAACCACATCCGTATAAGTCACCGGCCAGGTCTTCGCCTGCAGAGCGGCCTCTCTCCGCCCCTTCTCATCCATCGCCGGGAATCCTCCCTGCCGGTACTCCCTCGTATTGCCTACCCAGGACGACACTACTTCTCCGTCCACCAGCACCTTCACGCTGCACCCCTCGCCGCTCTTCAAATGCAGCACAAACGCCTTCACGCCGCCTCCCAGCACGCAGTCGCCATACCGCAGCACGCCCTCTTTCGAAGGATCCGCCTGCGTCACTGCCTTAAAGGAGAACTGTCCTTCGGTCAGCAGCATATTCTCATAATCATCATAATGGTCGGCACGGATCTTCTTCGTCAGATCACGCTTTCCCGGATGCAGACCCGGAACCTCCGCTTCCGCCGTCAGTCGATGGTCACCGCTGGAAGATCCTGCAAAAATCTGATAACATCCTTCCTCCACCATCAGCGTCCCGCTGATCGTATCGTAGAAACGCAGCTCCTCCACCGGCACCGTGAACTCCACCGCACGGCCCTCCCCGGGCTTCACCGCCTTCACTCGCTTAAATGCCAGCAGCTGCCGGATCGGCTTCTTCACTCTGGACGCCGGAGCGGAACCATAGATCTGCACCACCTCGTCGCTCACACATTTCCCCGTATTCGTCAGCTTCAAAGAAACCTTCAGATCTTTGAAATTCACAAGTCTCACGCTCAGATCCGAATAATCGAACTCCGTGTACGTCAGTCCGTAGCCAAAAGGATACAGCACCTCTCCTTCAAAGTACCGATAGGTCCTTCCGCCCTTGATGATATCGTAATCATCGATATCCGGCAGCTGGCTGTCGTCCAGGTACCAGGTCTGGTTCAGCCGCCCCGCCGGGGCGTTCAGTCCGAACAGCGTCTCCGCCATCGCGCAGCCCATATCCTGAGCCCCGGTGGCGCTCATCAGGATCGCCGGCGCCTTCTCCTGAATCTCGCTCATCGCATAGGGGAAGTTGGTAAATAAAGCCACCACTGCATCAGGTTTTACCGACGTCACCGCGTCAAAAAGCCTCTGCTGCGGAGCCGGGAACGCGATGGACTCCCGGTCCAGGGTCTCCTTGCAGTCGATCAGGGAATGGCAGCCCAGCGCCAGCACCACCTTCTTCGCCGCAGACGCGGCCTTCTTCGCTTCCTCGATACCGGAAGAGACCACTTCCATGACAAACTTCGCAGGCTCCGCTCCGCGTACGGAACGAACAGCGCCGGCCGCGTCCACGGTCAATGGCGCGCCGAAACGGTCGGTGATCGTTACCGGCACACACTTCCGGCCAGCGGTTGCACCGCTGCTGTCTGCCATCGAGACATTCTGAGTGTCCGCAGTCCCGACAGTCACTCCGCAGCCACCTGCCACCGAAGCCTTCTGCATGTCCGCGGTCCCGGAAGCCGTCCCGTCATCTTCCTCAAACAGATGGAAAATTTCCACCACAAACCAGTCGAACGCCTGCTCCTTCTCCGCCGCGATCCGTCCCATTTCCGCCGCATCGCCAGGCCCCATCGGCATCCGCAAGTTCCAGAGCTTCCCGGTGCGGACGCTGCGCAGCGCGAAAAATCCGCCGTCCCAGGCCTCCTTCACGAACACATCCGGCTCGTCCGAAAGCGTCAGCGTCCCGTCGTCAGCGACCGCCACCGCCTTATCGCCGTACTTAAATACCACCCGGTCCCAGCCGTCCACGCAGGCGCTTCCCTCTCCCAGGATCTCCGCCACGCCGTCCTTCAGCGTCTTCTTATACGGAGGCTCTCCGCCGTACCAGTCCTGATACCAGGCGTCCGCAAGCGGCCCGATAATGGCCAGATCCTTCGCCGGCATCGACGCGTCCAGCGGAAGCGCGCCATTTTCATTCTTCAGAAGAACGACCGCCTCCCGCGACATCTGGCGGCAGATCTCTTCGTTCTCCTTCGAGCACAGATCCGCCTCGGTCACATTGTCATAGGGATTGCGCACCGGCTCGTCGTAGATGCCCAGACGAAGCTTGCTGCGGAACATATTGCGGACGGCCCGGTCCACTTCCGCCTCGGTCATCAGCCCCAGTTCCCAGGCTTCCTTCGCCGCCGCGGTAACGCCGTCCTTATTCTCGGACATGGCGTCCACGCCGGCCCGGATCGCGTTCGCCACCGTCTCCGCGTGGGTTCCGTAGTAATGGTGGGCCTCCGCCACCATGCTCATGGCGCCGCCGTCGCTGACCGCGTGCTTTAAGCCGTACTGGTCTTTCAGGATATCCTGCACTTCGCGGTTAAGGATTCCCGGCGTACCATTGATCTTATTGTAAGCCGTCATAATGGCCTCCGCGCCGCCGTCCTGGATCGCGCGGCGGAACGGCTCCAGATAGAGCTCATATTCATTGCGGGGATCCACGGAGGAATTCTTCCAGCCACGCCCCACTTCCACATTATTGGCGTAGAAATGCTTCAGCGTGCTGGCAATACGCAGATAATGGGGATCATCGCCCTGCATGCCCTGAATATAGGCGGACGCCATGGCGCCGGTCAGCACCGGGTCTTCGCCGTAGCCCTCCTCGTTCCTGCCCCAGCGGGGATCCCGCTCCAGATCGATGGTCGGCGCCCAGCGGCTCAGGCCCCGGTCCGGATGGCGGTGATAAATCACTCTTGCCTCTGTCCCGGTGACCTCTCCGGCCTTCTTGATGATCTCCGGATCCCAGGTCGCGCTCATGCCGATGGGCTGAACGAAGGATGTGGTCGGCTCCGGGATCTTCAGTTCGTTCTGGTCATTTCTCGCCTCCACGCCATGGGCGGCTTCGCCGCCCACGTTCATGCCGGGAATCCCCAGCCGCTCCAGATCCGGAACGCTGGACGCCAGACAGCTTAATTTTTCCTCGATCGTCATTTCGGCAAGAAGCCAGTCCAGACGCTTCTCGATCGGCAGCGACGCATCCCAGAACGGTGTATTTTTCTTCATCATCACGGTTCTCCTCTCTCAGGCGAATTCTTTCCATGTCATATCGATCAATACCATGCACCGCGGAAATACCTGATAAAATGTTAGTAAAAGGGGCCTGACACCATTATGATATCAGGCCCCAAGGTCTTATCTTATGTAATTACAGATGCTGTCCGAATAAGAGGCCGTAAATTACTGCAGCTTGGAAGCCAGGAACGCGGTCTCCTTCTCGTTCGCCTCATCCAGACCGTTGTCCTTCAGCGTCTGAACCATGGTCTCCCAGTTGGCGTCGAAGTTGTCAAGCGGCTCGGTGATGCACTTAACGATGCCCGGCCATGCGATCTCATCCAGCTTGTTCTGCAGATCTACGATCTCCTGCGGAGTCGCGTATGCCCAAAGCGGGGAGAACTCGGGAGTCTCGAACTCGTCAGCCTGCGGGAAGATGTCGACCAGAAGCTCCACGCCCCAGGCCTCGCAGGCAGCCTTCTGCGCCGCATTGTACTCAGCAGCTACAGACTCGCGGGTATTCGGTGTATACGGCTTGCCGTTCTCATCCACAGCGCCGTCGCCGTAGATCGGAAATCCGGTGTAGTTGCCGATACCGGTCTTCTTGGAGTAGTCAGGATCAGACTGGGAAGCAGCGATCTCCTCGGGAGTACGATACCAGTTGCCTTCTTCGTCGATCTCGTAGTTCTCGCCCTCGATGCCCCACTTGTAAAGTCTTGCGCCTTCGTCGGAGCACAGGTAGTCAAGGAACTTGACGGCACGAACCGGATCCTCGCAGCTCTTGGAGATGCCCAGGCCGTAGCCAACCTGCAGGCCCTGATATAACAGGGACGGAGCCTTCTGATCCGCTCTTAAGGTCACAGGCAGACCGCAGTAGGTCTGATCGACCTTTCCGTCGGCGATCAGCACCTGCTCAGCGGGACCGTAGTGCCAGTTGGCGTCGGTGATAGCTACAACACGGCCGGTACCCAGCTTCGCGATGTAGTCTTCCTCGGTCTGGGTCGCGAACTGCGGATCCAGGATGCCCTCGTCGTACATACGGCTCAGCCAACGGAAGTATTCCTTCTCGTCGTCGCTCGCATGCTTGTAGGTAACGTTGTTGTTCTCATCAACCAGCCACTGGCCATTGTCCGGCTGCGCATCGGCGATGAAGCCGGCCGGGTTGCCCAGGGTGATCATCCAGTGCCAGTCAGAAGCCACCTGGCTGATACCGATCATGTCAAGACCGTCAGGCGTCGTCGGATGAGCCGCCAGATAATCCTTGATCATCTTCTCATACTCGTCCAGGGTGGTCGGATACTTGTAGTCGTTCTCTGCCAGAACAGCGAACTGGATCTGGCAGGTACCGCCGGAGGTTAAGGTCTGTGCGCGAACGCCTGCATAGGACAGCTGATAGATACCGTCGTCGCCGGAACCCCATCTCAGTTTGTCATACTCGTCGCCGTACATCTTCTTGATGTTGGGTCCGTACTGGTCGATCAGATCGCTCATATCGATCAGGGCGCCGGCCTCATACAGGTCGGTAACGGACTGCTTGGAATAGATCAGATCCGGATAATCGTCGTTCGCGATCATCAGGGCGATGTCCTCGCCGGGGTCGCCGGTGGAAGATACCGGATAGCTGATCTTCAGGGTAACGCCGGTCGCCGCGGTGATCGCGTTGCCTACCGGGTTATCCCAGACGTCGTTTCTTCCGTCCGCGTTGTAATACTCAAAGGTAATGGGGGTTAAATCATCAGCCGCCGCCTCGCCGCCGGCCGCCTCGCCGCTGCCGCCTGCCGCTGCCGTCGTGGTCGTACCGCTGCCGCTGCCGGAACTGCTGCCGGAACCGCCGCCGCAGCCGGCCAGAAGGCCAGCCGTCATGGAAGCGACCATGAACAGTGCCATAACTTTACGCATTTTCATAAATCATTCCTCCTTGATTGGATTAAAAAATATGTATATACGATCCCGCTTCCGCAGGACAATATATCGAGATAATTTCTGCCGGTTCTTCACCGCATCCGGCGTCATGCTTTCTGTCAGTTCTTCACCGCGCCCGGCGTCATGCTTTCTGTCAGTTCTTCACCGCGCCCAGCGTCATGCCGCCGACGAAATACTTCTGTACGAACGGATACACGATGATGATCGGAACCGTAGCCACGACGGTGACCGCCATACGGATCGCCATCGGGGTGACCGCCTGGTTGGTATTGTTGACATTGTGGGTATCCAGCTGCATCGTCGCCTGGGACATGATCTCATACAGCTTGAACTGCAGGGTCTTTAAATCCTTGGCGTACAGGTAGGTATCCATGAAGGAGTTCCACTGGCCTACCGCGTAGTACAGGGCGATGGTCGCCAGAACCGGGGTACAGAGCGGCATTACCACCTGATACCAGATCTGGAAGTCGTTGGCGCCGTCGATACGGGCCGCTTCCTGAAGGGCCAGGGGCAGGCCGTCGATGAAGGAACGGACCAGGATCATGTTATAGACCCAGACCAGACCGGGCAGGATGTAGACCAGGAAGTTATTGCCCAGGTGCAGGGTACGCATGATCAGCAGGTACTCGGGAATCATACCGCCGCCGACGTACATGGTCACGACGAAGATCATCGTGAACAGCTTGTGGGCGACGAAATCCTGACGGCTCAGGGTATAGGCCAGCATCGCGGTGCAGATGACGCCCAGCAGCGTACCGATGACCGTCTTGGCAATGGAGATGAACAGCGGCATCACGATCCCGCCCTCTTCGAACACGTACTTATAGTTCGTGATCGTGAACTTCCGCGGAATGACGAAATTAATGTTCTTCATCGTATCCGTCGCGTCGTTGAACGAGATCGCCAGCACGTTGATGAACGGATACAGCGTGATGATCAGGATGAAGACAAAAAACACTATCAGCAGATAATCAAACCATGTTTTATGCAGATTCTTCATCTATGCCACCTCCTAAATCAGTTTGTCTTCGCCGACCAGACCGGCCAGCTTATTGGCGATCAGCAGAAGCGTAACGCTGACAATCGACTGGAAGACGCCGATGGCGGTACCGAGACCGTAGTTGCTGCTTCCGATACCTCTTATGTAGGAGAACCAGGAAAGAACCATGGTGTGATCCTGGACCAGCGGGTTGCTCAGAAGCATCTGCCGCTCCATGCCGACATTCAGCGCGCCGCCGATGCTCATGATCAGCAGGACGATGATGGTCGGACGGATGCCCGGCAGGGTGATGTGCCACATCTTCTGGAAACGGTTGGCGCCGTCCATCTGGGCCGCCTCGTAAAGGCCGGTGTCGATGCCCGCCATGGCGGACAGGTAAATGATGGCGTTCCAGCCCATCTCCTTCCAGCAGTCGATCAGGACGATGACGAACCAGATCAGAGGCGAGTTGGTACTCATCAGGTGAAGATTGGTGTGGGTCAGCGTGTCGAACAGGCCGCCGTCGTTAAAGATATTCTTCGCAAGGCTGGCGATGATGACCCAGGATACGAAGTGGGGCAGATAGGATACGGTCTGCGTGATCTTCTTAAATTTGGTAAATACCAGTTCGTTCAGAAATACGGCGAACAGGATGGCAACAATGGTACCCAGCCCGATCTGCAGAATGCTGATGCCCAGGGTGTTGATCATGGTCTGCATGAAGATACGGTCCTTGAACGCGTCCATGAAGTTCTGCAGGCCGGTGAATTCCCTCTGCCACACCGGGATCGCGAAGGTCGCCGGCTTGACCTCCTGGAAAGCCATCGTCCATCCCCACAAGGGTATGTACTTAAAAATAATGATCCAGACAACGAACGGTAAAGACATGAAAAAAAGATACCGCTGCTTCCAGATCAGGTCCCATGAGAGTTTTCGCTTATTTTGCACTGTAGCTGCGCCTTTTTTTGCCATTGCTCTCAAACCTCCTTGTGATTTTTTATATTTTTTCAGGCTTCCGCCCTACTCAACTTGGTATTTCTGGATAATAAGTATAACAAATGATACCTTACGCGCATATGACCTCGTTTAAGCAATGCATCTATCACTTTTTAATATTTATGTGATAATTACACAATTTTCGGAACATTTTTCCTGCTTTCACACAATATTTTTATTAACAATCACCGCAAATCATGATATACTTAATAGAAATTGACCACAAATTTACCATATGAAAAAAGGACAGGGTTGCCATGGACTACAAGCAGGATCCGACATACGTACGAAAAGACCGATTTCTGGAGCAAATAATGATAGAACAGCTGAACCGTACCCATTTCCCGAACGCATCCGACTGGATCTTCGAGGACATGAAGGAGGGGGAGAACGGCGGCGTTCCCCTGCTCACCTGGACGAATTATATCGATTTTACCAACAGGACGTCCGAAGTCCATATTCCGGAGGACGCCCAGATCATCGTCACGCGCCATCCGGGTCTTCCCTCCGTCATTCACAGCCACGATTACTACGAGGCCTGCTATATTCTCTCCGGGGCCTGCACCAATGTGATCAACAACCATCTGGAATACCTGAAGGAAGGCGATTTCTGCCTGCTGCCCCCGGGAGCGCGCCATGACTATGAGTTCCTTCCGGACAGCCTGGTTTTCTATTTCTCCATCCACCCGGCGATCTTTTCCGGCTGCTGCGCCCCGCTTCTGGACGGGGACACCACCGTCAGCCATTTCCTGCTGGACAGCCTCTATAACGGCAACCATGAGCAGTATCTGCTCTTCCACACCGGCGACGACCGTGCCCTGCGGCTGATGGCCATGTTCATGTTCCAGCTGATGGTAGGTTCCGATCAGATGTCGAATCCGGTCCTGGGCGCCCAGCTGCTTTCCTTTTTCGCCCGGATGAATCTCTATCCCCAGGTCCGTGTCCAGAGCACCCCCCCGAAGGCGAAACTTCTTGATCTGGAGCTTCTTAATATGATACGGCAGAATTTCTCCACGATCACCCTGTCCGACCTGGCCAGGCACCTCCACTATACGGTTCCCTACTGCTCCAAATACTTAAAGGAGCATCTGGGCTGCACCTTCTCGGAACTGGTGCGGCGGATGCGCTTCCAGGCGGCGGAGGATTACCTGCTGAATTCGGATATGAGCGTGAATCAGATCAGCGAAACGCTGGGATACGAAAACCCGGAGAATTTCATCCGGGCTTTCAAAAAGAATTTCCATATGACGCCGGCCAAATACCGGCAGATGAACCGTTCCGGCAAAGTCGGCGGCGAAAAAACGCCAAAGAGCCTGAAACCGATGTAGCCGCGATCCCGCTGTTAATTTTTCCGCGATTCCGCTATTACTTTTTCTGCGGTCCCGCTGTTAATTTTTCCGCGGTTCCGCTATAACTTTTTCCGCGGTTCCGCTGTTACTCTCCGGCAAGCCGTTCCCGACAGGCTTCGATCACCTTTTTCATAACCTCCGGACCCGGCGCGCCTATGATGGTGCGCTTCTCCACACAGGTCTTAAGAGAGATCGCGTCGTAAATATCCTCTTCAAATACCGGGCTGACAGCCTTATACTCCTCCAGGCTCATATCGTCTAACGCAATCCCTTTATCGATACAGTACAGTACGAGCTGGCCCACAATGCCATGGGCGTCCCGGAAAGGCACGCCCTTATTCACCAGATAATCCGCCGCGTCCGTGGCGTTGGTAAAGCCGTTCTTCGCGCTGGCGGCCATCACATCCTTTCGGAAGGTCATGGTCGAGATCATGCCGGTAAAAAGCGTAAGGCAGTTCTTCACCGTGTCAATGGCGTCGAAGGCCACCTCCTTGTCCTCCTGCATATCTTTATTGTAAGCCAGCGGAATACCCTTCATCGTAGTCAGCAGGGACATAAGCGCCCCGTAAACCCGCCCCGTCTTACCGCGGACCAATTCCGCGATATCCGGGTTCTTCTTCTGGGGCATGATACTGCTGCCGGTACTGTAGGCGTCGTCAATCTCCACGAACCGGTACTCATTGCTGTTCCAGAGGATGATCTCCTCGCAGAAACGGCTCAGGTGCATGGCGATGACAGAAAGAGCGCTTAAAAGCTCGATCAGGTAATCCCGGTCCGCCACCGAATCCATACTGTTATAGGTAGGGCCGTCAAATTCCAGCAGCTGCGCCGTATATTCCCGGTCCAACGGATAGGTGGTCCCGGCCAGGGCGCCGGCGCCTAAGGGACACTGGTTCATCCGCTTCCGGAGATCGGCAAGCCTTCCCCGGTCGCGCTCAAACATTTCAAAATACGCTCCCACATGGTGGGCAAGGGTCACCGGCTGGGCCTTCTGCAGATGGGTGAAGCCCGGCATATAGGTCTCCAAATTCGTTTCCATGACGCCAAGAAGGACCTGCTCCAGTTCCTTCACCAGACCGCTTATCTCATCCGCCTGATCCCGGCAGTAAAGCTTCATATCCAGGGCCACCTGGTCGTTGCGGCTGCGCCCCGTGTGGAGGCGCTTCCCGGCCTCGCCGATACGCTCCGTCAGGTTCGCCTCCACGAAGGAATGGATATCCTCGTGTTCCTTCGTAAATTCCAGTTTTCCTTCTTCGATATCCTTAAGGATTCCTTCCAGTCCGGCAATGATCGCATCCCGGTCTTCCTCCGATACGATCCCCTGCTTCGCCAGCATCTTCACATGGGCGATACTTCCCATGATGTCATGGCGGTAAAGCCTCCGGTCAAATGACAGGGACTCGTTGAATTCATGTACCGCCTGATTCTCTTCCTTCGTAAAACGTCCGCCCCATAATTTCATGGTGTGATTCTCCTCTCCGTCTTTCCTTTGCCTGGTCATATCCCCGCGACGGTTCTTCCTGATGGCCTGCCCCTCATCCGCATCCTCTCTGCGGCGGTCCTGCTCCTCACCTGCATCCTCTCCGCGGTGGTCCTGCTCCTCACCCGCGTCCTCTCCGCGGCGGTCCTACTCCTCGTCCGCATCTTCTCCGCGGTGGTCCTGCTCCTCGTCCGTAACCTTTCCGACGCGGTTCTACTCCTCGTCCGCGTCTCCTCTGCCGCGCAGGCGTTTCTTCTTTTTTCCAGCCGCATATCCGATCAGCGCCGCCGCAAGTACCGCCGCCGCGCTCACGACGGTCACCGCCGCGCCGGCCGTAAGTCCCTGAGGCACATAGCGCATGCTGACCGTATGGGTCCCTGGCGGCACGCGGAAGCTTAAGAAAGCGTCAAATATCTTCTCCGTCTCTGTCTCGACACCGTCCAGGAGCACCGTCCAGCCCTTATCATAAGGAATACTGGTGAACAAAACTCCGTCTTTCTCCGTAGTGACCACGCCGTCTACCGTGTTATCCGTCCAGTCCGTCACCTCGAACGGATAGCGGATCAGGGTATTATACACCTGCTTCAACGCGTCGTTCGAGAAGCGGTAGGCGTAAGCGTCCAGATTTACGCCGCCTTCTTCGCCGTTGACCGTAACCGTCTGTCCGGATCTGCACCAGCCGATCTCCAGCAGATAACCGCGGTTCACATTGTCAAAGCTGAGACTTTCGCCGTCCTTACTGACTTCAGCCTTCTCTACCTTTTTATTGGAAATATAGACGTAATAATCGCCGTCCATATCCGCCGTGAACCGGAAATTGTCCCCCATATTCTCGCCGCCCACATCCACCAGCACGGGATCGGCGCCGACGCCTTTGCAGAAAGAATTCTGCACCAGGGCCGGATTATTCTGGTCGCGAACCCATTCGCTGTCGAAATAATCCGGGAACATAACGCCCAGCGGCAGCGTAAAATACCGCTTATAAAGCCAGGTGTCTCCGGACTGGCCTACCAGCTGCAGCCTGTCTTCGTCCGTGTTCTGCTCCTCCGAATACAGTCCGTAGCGGACGTCGAGCAGCGAATCCACCAGAGGCGTGCTGCCTGTGATGCTGTAGGCATTAACGCTTCCCTCACAGCCCATGGTCTTCACAAACGCCGTCAGATCCGCATTAGCCGTGGAAGAGAACAGGGACACCGTCGGGAAATTCATCCATGCGCCGTCATTCTTCGTCTTCCTGGTCACCTTCTCGATCCGGTAGAAACCTTCATCCGCAGGGATCTGCTCCACCAGCGTCCGCACATCCTCGTTGTCGCGGATATAGGCGGAACGGCTGGTGGTGGTCACGCTGGTAAACATCGTATTGGTCGCCGCTTCCTCCGTCACCACAGCCAGCGCCAGCAGAAGCAGAAGACTAAGATCCATCTTCCCCTGCTTATACAGCCAGACCAGTCCTGCATAGACTGCCAGCAGAATGATCGCCAGATAGAACATATAGAATTCGAAATGTTCCTGCTCCACCAGCTTCTCCGCCAGGATCACAAAGACCACGGAACCGAAGAAGGCCCGGCCAATCTGTCCTTCCTCCATCTCGTGAAGATGACTGTAGGCCTCATAACAGACATATAGCATCAGGAAGATATAAATGAAAGACTGGCGGCAGGGAAGACTGTTGGGATAATGAAACCCGTGCCATATAAAATTCAGCGTATTCATGGAGAAGCTGGCGAAGAAGAAGAGCATCATGCTCAGGTACACCGCCTTGTGCTTCACCGATATCTGCCTGCAGCCCAGATACAGCAGGAAAAACATCAGCACAGCCACTCCGCAGTAGATATTGGGCCAGTGATCCAGTCCGATCTCCACATCGATATTGCCGATATGGCGGGCGAACATATCAAAAATGGAAAAATAAGACGTAAATGTCTTCGGGAAATTAAAATCACTGGAAGCCGTCGCCTGCAGCGCATAGATCTCCGGCAGCAGCACTACGGCCGCCAGACCGCCGGCCGCCAGGGAGCAGCCGCCAAACTGGACGATATTCACAGCATAGTCTCTGAAGCCCTTGCCTTTCCTGTGTTCCAGGATCAGAAGCGCCGCGAAATAGATCACCATGAAGATACAGATCATGATCGAGATATAGTAGTTGGACAGAATGCACAGCCCCAGGCACACACAGTAAAGTATGCCGCGGCGTTTCTTTACAAGATTCTCCAGTCCCAGCATGACCAATGGGAACAGCAGGATGCAGTCCAGCCACATGATATTCCAGCTATAGGCCGCCATATAGCCGGACAGCGCATAGAAAATACCGAAAAACGCCGCGCCGAAATCGCTGCGTCCGCTGTGGCGGTGAAGGTAATACGTAAAGGACAGCCCGGAAAGCCCGATCTTTAAGACGATCATATAGGTCATAAACTCAATCACATACAGCTTCGGGCACAGAACCAGCAGCCAGTTTAAGGGACTGGCCAGATAGTAGGCGAAAAGCGCCGAGAAATTCACGCCAAGGCCAACGTCCCAGCTGTAGAGCAGGCTGCCACCGTGCGTCAGCTTGTACTGGAACTCCGAGAAAAACGGAGCGTACTGGTGATACATATCGGTGCGCAGAAAAGACTTGTCGCCGAAAGGAAATATCCCTCTCTGAACAAAAACGAGTATCATGACCAACACTGGCATCAGAAACGCTGCCGCCAGCCCCATGCCGCCGGACAGATTCAGAAGGCCCGTGTCGGTCTGTCCGGCCTTTCTACGCTCTTTTCGGGCCTCTTTGCTGCGGGATGCCGGAATACTGCCTGGTTCCTTAAAGCCCTCTTCCTTAACCGCTTTTGATCCGTCTGTATCTGACGCAGCTTCCGAATCATACGAATCCTCTGCGTCACGATCCGTCTGCGGATCATATTCCGCTTCTGGATCAAAATCATCTTCCGCCTCGTATTCTTCCGATTCGAATTCTTTCTCAAAAGCATGGTATTTCTCAAATTTTTTCGATTCAAATTCTTCCTCAAAAGCGTGGTATTTCTCAAATTTTTCCGATTCCCGGCCGGCTTTCAAACCGCCGCGCGTATCCGCGCCGTCTGCCTCCGGCTCTGAAGTCTCATCGCCTTCATAATCCTCGTCCGAAGCGCTCACCTTATCCAGATCGTAATATTCTTTTAAGGCGCCTTCCTCATATTCCTTCAGCAATTTTTCCAGTTCCTCCGATGTTTTCCTGATCTCATCCGATTCCATCTTCTTTAATCATGCCCTCCGGGCACGCTCCCCATCTGTCTCTCCGCCGGATTTTCTGACGTTTACATTCTTTTCCCCACGTTGGATTCTTCGGTGCTTGCGATCTCCTCCCCCACGCCGATTTCCCCGTGGCTTAAGGTCTTTCTGTCCCTCCAGACTCTCCAGCACTTGCGGTCTTCTTCTCCGTCTTCTTAAAAATAAACCACTTGCTGAATATATAATTTAACACCAGGGAAATGGCCGATACCACCAGTTTCCCCAGAAACTCATTCCATCTTAAACCATCCACCATGACGATCATGGCCACCATCGTAAATACGCCTGTCGCCGCCCTGGCCGCCACAAATCCGGAAAACTCCCTCCACAGAAGGGCCGGCCGGAATTCAAAGCTTCGGAACACAAACAGCTTATTGGTGACAAACGCAAACAAAACCGCGGCCGCCCAACTAAGCGCCGTGGAGACCCGGTAATCCGTTCCCAGCCGCCACAGCACTGCGTAGGTAACCCAGTCAACCGCTGTCGTCAGTACACCAAATATGATATAGGTTACCGACTCCCGGTTGACGAATTTCTTCCAGATCTTCGCAAACATGCCATCACCTCATAAAAACCCAGTATTCTCCAATTATAGCTTTCCTCCTCTTTAAAGTCAATGCAGAAACGCGAATCGCACAAAAATGCCTGTCCCCGCCAATATCCGGCAGAAACAGGCATTTCCTCAAGCTTCGAATCTCTTTCCGCGCAGGAAAACTCCCGCCACGTTCATCTCCCCGTCCAGCATCACAAGATCCGCGTCCTTTCCGTCCGAGATGGAACCCTTTCTGTCCCACACGCCGATCAGCCGGGCCGGATTCTCGGTGAATACCGGCAGAACCTCCTCCAGGGGCCGCCCGGTAAATTTCAGGATATTCTTAAGTGCCCGGTTCTGGTTCAGCGTACTGCCTGCCCGGGTTCCATCGCTGACCAGCTTCGCGTCGCTGTTCTTGACGACAACCTCGTTGACGCCCAGATGATAGAATCCGTCGGGAAGCCCGGCCGCCATGATGGAGTCCGTAATGGCGATCAGCCTGCGGGGCCCCTTCACCTTCCAGAGAAGCCTCACGATCCCCGGATGCAGATGGAAGCCGTCGCAGATCATTTCGCAGTAGATATCGCTCTCCAGCGCCGCTCCCAGAATGGCCGGCTCATGCTGGTGCAGGAGCCGCATAGCGTTAAATGTGTGGGTGCTGCAGGCGGCACCGGCCTGAATGGCCGCCATGGCCGTCGCATAATCCGCGCCGGAATGGCCGATGGCCGTCACGATACCCTGGGCCGTCAGTTCCGGGATCAGTTCCACAGCACGCTCCACCTCCGGCGAGATGGTAATGTAACGGATATTGCCTTCCGCCCGGTTCTGATAATCAAGCACCAGCGCCGCATCCGGCTTCTTAAGCAGATGTTCCGGCATGGCTCCTTTATACTCTTTCGCCAGGAACGGTCCCTCCAGATGGATGCCCAGAAGCTGCGCCGCGTCGCAGGGGGACTGATCCATCTCCTTAAACTGGTCGATGCACCACTCCGTCTGCTCCTTCGTATCGGTCAGAACCGACATCAGCCAGGAGGTGGTGCCGTTTCCGGCAAAAAAGCGGCCGATCTTTCTTAAATCCTCCGCCGTCGCACCGTTGACATCGACACCGACCGCGCCATGGGTATGAATATCGATAAATCCCGGAACGATCTTTTTGCCCGCCGCGTCCACGCACTCTGCGCCTGCGGGCGCGTCCTCGCGGCAGAGAAAGACCTTTCCGTCAGCGATATGAAGGGTCGTTTTTATAAAATGTCCCTCGATATATACTTCGCCGTTTACAATATAGAACTCGTCCTTATTCATTTCTCTCCTTTATATGCCGCTGTATGCGGCATACGCCCTTCCTCTGCCTTCTCGGCAATTCATTCCGGCAGTCCCGCCACAAATTCCGTGATCCGGATTAACGCATCCGGATGAGCCTGCAAAACTTTCCGCCGCCTTCTCAACAGTTCATTCCGGCAGTCCTACCACAAATTCCGTGATCCGGACCAACGCATCCGGATGAGCCTGCAGAACTTTCTTCCGCCTTCTCAGCAATTCATTCCGGCAGCTCCGCCACAAATTCCGTGATCCGGATCAACGCATCCGGATGCTCCTGCAGAAGCGTCACCGGGAAATGCGCCGATACCTCGCCGTACACCGCGTGCCGGACCACACTTCTGTGCCAGTCGCGGAAGCATCCCAGACGGATCTTCTTCGCATGGTAGATCTCGTTCATGCCGATGGTCACACAGTAATGGGGCATATCGTCCAAAGCGCCGTTCAAGTCGCCGATGGCATTGGCGGTCCGGGTCTCCCTGCTGATCGTCAGCACCCGCGTCTTCAGCGCCTTGAACTGCTTCGGCGTCAGTTCGTCCTGCGCTTCGTTAAACGCCAGATGACCGTTAATGCCGATGCCGCCGAAGCAGATATCCACGCCGCCCAGCTTCTCGATCATCCGGGGTACATTTTCCACATCCTTCGGATCCGGAAAAATGCGCTGCTCAGCCGGCATTACCAGCTCCGGATCGACTTTCGTGTAGACCGTCCGGTTCATAAAACCGCGAAAACTCAGCTTCTCGGACGCGTCGATCCACTCCTTCGCATCGGTCAGATACTCGTCCATGTTGATGAACCAGACGTTCTTAAGGCTGATCCTTTCCCGGTTCACGATATCCACAAAATACGGATACTGGCCCACAGGCCCCACCGGGCAAATAAATACCGTCCGCTCGCCCAGAGTGTTTTTGCGGATGATCTCGTCCGCCATTTCCCTGGCGATGGCTGAAAACACGGCGGCGTTATCCGCCATGACCTCTACCGGGATCTTCGGCGCCGCCAGAAGCTGGTCCTTTGTATAGTAGTAATAATCATGCTTCATAATCGTTTCCGTTCCCTCCATAAGTTCTCATCCGCAGCAGGGATGGTCCTGTCCGTCTCTGGTATGGCTGTTCTCCGCCGGATCCTTCATGCACAGATGAACCGCCGCCGTCGTGAACGTCTTAGGCAGCGCCAGGATATTCGGGTTCGGACCCACATACTTCTTCATCGCGTCCGCCAGCGCTTCCTCCACGGTAGCCCTGGTCTTAAGCCCCATGCTTCTGGCAATGCCCGGCTCCCTTGCGCCCACGATATAGATGGCGCTGGTGTGCTCCTCCGCCAGATGGCCGCAGCTCATCATCGAGAAGCCGTGGAACGGATGGAACGCGTTGGCGAAACGATATTTGCGGATATATTCTTCATTGGTCGCGAAATACTCGCCGTAGCGGTTCATATCCGGCAGGATGTTCATGGAATCATGCTGGAACATCTCGTAAAGCTCCCGCAGGTAAGGCCACCTCTCATCGTGGAACCAGCCGTCGCAGATGCTCGGCACGATAAACACGCAGTGATCCGCCAGCACTCTTTTATGCCGGATGACCTGTGCTGACAATGCCTGCATCATCTGGATCGGGTTCGTTCCCATGCCGGCACCGTAGTGGAAATTGGTCGGCATACCGAAGACCACCACATCGTATTTCTTCTCCGCCCAGTGAACGTAGGTGCGCTTGTCCGCCGTCTTCCAGCTGATCGGCTGCATCTCGGCGGCGTAGCCGGAATTGATCTCGATCTGGCGGGATTTGGTATCCAAAACCGCGTCGCAACAGAAGAATTTCTTCCCCATCTTTTCTTCCATGAACATGCCGTGGCGGTCGAATTTGTGGCGCATGACGCTGGAGGTAGATACCGGCACGAAATCCGGCTTATGCATCACATCCGGCACATGATGGGTCGCGATGCTTCTCCAGTGGCTGATGCCGGTAGCGCAGTGCTTGTAGCCGCCGGAATAGCCGCCGTAGGGATTGCCCTGGGTATGGCCGATCAGGATCGGAATGTCCGCGTCGAAGACGTATTTGTTCATGATCACATGGTCGCCTTCCTCCGTATAGCCCAGATCCACCAGATGATCGTAATCTTCACTGTCGTGGCTGGTGATCTGCCCGCTGGGATAGAATTCATTAAATAACTGCTCGCCGAGGATCGTCCGCATCTCCGGCACCGTAGCCCTGGGATGAAGGCCGTTGGAGAACAGAAGAAGGATGTCCTTCTTCTCGACGCCCACGCTGTAAAGCTCGTCTAAGCAGGCACGGATCGCCACCTTGCGGTGGGAGGTAGGCTGGTTGCCGCCCTTGACGATATCCGGGATCACGATGACTACTTTATCGCCGGGCTTTGCCAGTTCCGTCAGGGTCGGCATGCCGATGGGATGGCGGATGCTGTCAAGGGTAGCCGCATACAGGCTGTCCCAGTCCTGGGGCAGACAGGGCGGATCCGGAACCGTCTCACCGGGAATAAATACGTCGGTGGTATCCGGAAGTTCCGCGGTCATAAAACCATTTCCATACTCAAAATCCAGTTTCATCTTGTTTATCTCTCCTTCATTTTCATTCTCGCATACTGGCGTGATCTCATGCGCCGCGCCGTCCGGCGACCACGGCATTCATACCTTCGCCCACATAATCCGGGCGTGATCTCATGCGCTGTCGTGCCGTCCAACTTCCGCTGGACGGCACGGCACAAAGCCTCATATTACTTTCCAAGATACAGCCGGATGATCTCCAGATATTCATCCGGGTAGAAGCCGATCTCGCCGGTAAACCTGGTCAGCGCGATCAGACCGCCGTCGATCTCCTCGATGGACGCAAGCATCGCCGCGTTATCGGATTTCAGACCGCCGCCGTAGACCACGTCCATACCTCCGGTCTGCTCCTTCACGAAACAGGCGATCATCGTAATATAGTCCTTCCCCGCCGGGGTCTTGCCGGGGCCGATGCTCCAGACCGGCTCATAGGCAATGACGACTTTAGACTTGTCCACGCCGTCAAGACCGGCCTTCAGCTGCTCCCCCAGCACCTGCTGCCACTGGGGCTGCTCGTCGCTGGTCTCGCCGATGCAGTAGACCACCTTAAGTCCTGCGGCAATAGCGCACTTGATCTCTTTATTCAGAAGACGGTTCACCGCGGACATATCGGTAACTCCGGCTTCCGCCAGGATCCCCTTCTTGTCATTGCGCTCCTCGCAGTGGCCGATCAGCGTCGCCCCGCAGCCCAATGCCTTCACAATGGAAGCGGGCCGGTTCGTCGTGAACGCGCCGAAGTTGCCGCCGACCGCCGTATTCTCGCGGAACACGCTCTGGCTGCCCAGTATCACCGGACTGTCTTCGCCAAGCGCCGCGGCCGCTCCAAGCAGATGGGCTTCCGGCAGAAACTGCACGAATTCCACCTGCGCCGGATCATATTTCTTAAGGCCTTCCTGGGTAGACTCTACGACAGTCCTTCCCCAGTCCGCCACCGGCGCCAGCCGGTTCACACCGCCCAGCTCCACCGGCACATCAAAGCGTTTCAGGTTCAGATAAATATGTTTCATAACGAATCATCCTCTCACTTTCATGTATTAAAGATCACCGCAGCAGCGCAAATTCCGGGAAATCCCCGCCCATCAGCGGATCCGCGTAGGCGAAGAATTCGTCCGCGATCCGATTGCCGTCGATGATCCATTCCATCGGGAATTTCTTCTCCGCGTTGGCTACGCCCGCAAGCGGCGTCAAAAACGTCCTGCTGGTATATTTTCCACCGCTTCTGTCGGCCTCGATCGCCACCATATATCCGCTCTCGCCGCGAAGCGCCGCCTTCACGGCTTCGCTTCCTACTTCATAAGCCTCTCTCCGGTCTGACGGCGACACATAGGGAATACTGGTACGCCCCAGAAGTCCCGGCTTCTCCGCCCTGGATTTCAGGCCTGTGTTCTGCACGATCAGATCAGAAATGTGCTGGCCCACGCCGCCGGGGATCACATGGCCGAAGCCGTCCACAATACCGGTATCCGCAAGCGGCTTGCCGTGGATATCCCGAACACCCTCGCTGACCGTTACCAGAAGCCCCCTGCCCTTCGCATAGCCTTTCTCGATATCCGCCAGCATCTGATCCACGTCAATGGGCACCTCCGGCAGATACACCAACTGCTCGCAGTCTGTCAGCCGGGATGCCATGGCGCTTGCCGCCGTGACCCAGCCCGCGTTCCGTCCCATCAGCTCCATGACTACCACATGGATCGGAAGACCCGACGCGTCCAGCGCCAGCTCCGCCGCGTTGATCGCCGCGTATCTGGCCGCGCTGCCGAATCCCGGGCAGTGATCCGTCACCACCAGATCGTTGTCCATGGTCTTCGGGATTCCGATGACCCGGACATCCAGCCCCTCCTTCAGCGCCAGCTCATTCACCTTATGGCAGGTATCCATGGAATCGTTGCCGCCGTTATAGAAAAATGCCTGAATATCGAACCGGCGGAGCATCTCGATGACCACCGGATAGTCCGCCTCCGTCAGTTTCCTGCGGCAGGAGCCGATCGCCGATGCCGGCGTATGGGACAGACGGCTGATCACCTCCGCCGGCACATCCGTCAGATCGATCAGATCGCCCTTCAGAAGTCCCTCCGCGCCGAACCGGGCCGCATAGATCTTATCCACCCTGCCCGACGCGCGGGCAGCCTCCACCACGCCCTGCAGGGACGTATTGATCACAGCGGTAGGACCGCCGCCGTGCGCTACCAGAATATTGAAACCCATCTCGATTCCCCCTGTTCTTTGTTCCAGCCGCCCTTTTCTGTCCGCGAAAGGCAGATGCTTTTACAGAGTCCTGTCTGTCGTTCTTTCCGGACAGTCCCCGGCGGCCGAATCTCTTCACCAAGCCACAGCTTCCGTCTTCTCCGGACAGTCTCCGGCGGCCGAATCTCTTCACCAAACCACAGCCTCCGTCTTCTCCGGACAGTCCCCGGCGGCTGAATCTCTTCACCAAGCCACAGTTTCCGTCTTCTCCGGGCAGGCCGCGGCCGGTCCATTTATTATGATCAGATTCCTTTCTTACGATACCTCTCCGCCATCTCGTCCAGCGATACCGTCTCGATCAGCGGCGCTTTGCCCACGCTGTCAAATTCCACGATCAATGTGCCGACCACCTCGCGGACGCCGCGCTCGATGCAGTCCACCACCAGCGCCACGTCATCGTCCGGCACATTGCCGTACATGACCGTATCCATGATCGGCGGGAAGAATACACGCGGATCAAACTGGGACGGATTCTTAAGGAGCAGTTCATAGATCGGGCCGATACTCGCGCTCTCCCGTTTAGCCGGTTTATCCCGGAACAGTTCACGCAGGTTACGGGTTACAGCCAGGCGGATGTCCGTATCCACATTGATCTTGCGGATGCCCAGCTTGGAGACTTCCTTCAGCTGTTCCTTCTTAATGCCGTATGCGTCGTGGATGTCGCCGCCAAGGGCGTTGATCTCGCTGACGATATACTGGGGCACCGTGGAGGAGCCGTGGCTTACCAGAGTTCCCTCGATGCCTTCATGCATCATGCACTCCTTCGTGGCGATCGCGATCTCCTTGCGGATGACCGTGTCCTTGCCTTTGTTGGCGCCGTGCTTGGTGCCGTAACTGATGGCCAGGGCGTCCACGCCTGTGTTCTTGAAAAATGTAACCGCGTCCAGCGGGTTCGTATATGTGGACGTGGCCGCAAACACATGATCCTCCACCCCGGCCAGCACGCCAAGTTCGCCTTCTACGGTAACGCCTCTCTCATGGGCATACTTAACTACCTCGCGGGTCAGTTCCATGTTCTCCTCAAACGGGAGCGAGGAACCGTCAATCATGACGGACGTATATCCGCCCGCGATCGCAGCCGCGCAGGAATCGAAAGTCTTGCCGTGATCCAGATGCAGCGCCACCGGAATCGGACTGTTCGTGGCATACTTCTTCACCGCGTTAGCGATGTTAAGAGCGCCTTTCTTCTTATCCTCCAGAGTTCCGTTCGCGAAATCGGTCCGGCCTCCCATGAACGCATTGGCCAGATCCGCCCCCTGCAGAATCGCCGCCGAGCGGAACATTTCATGCACCTCGATGACGGCCTTCGCCTGACACACCGCATTGACATTAAAGGCGCCCTGGGCGTAATTATACTTCTCCGTCGCATCCAGGATCGCTTTCATTGGTACTAATGGCATATGAACACCTCCATTTTCTTAAAATTAAACGCCATTCCCACAAATTGCATTACACTTTCAGTATACTCGTGATTCGTCAAAATTACAAGGAAAATATGCCAAATTATTGAACTTATGAACACGTTGCCCAATTTCCCTATTTCAAAAACTATTTTGTTTTTCAGGGAAACTATGGTATAATCTCGTCAGAGATTATACCGCGCCGGGTCGGTGTCCGAGCGAAGCGAGGACAAAACACCGGACCGAACCGTGCGCATCCCACGGAGGGAGCTTCATCTTTTAAACAGCAAAGGAGACGCAGATATGCAGGACGAATACAGCAATGATATGAACCGGATCCCGCCGGATGCAGCCAGCGAAACCGGCGTTAAGAACACTGTCGGGAATATCTCCCGGCCCCAGGCAGAGCGTCCGCGCTTCAAACCGGAAACAGGCGGCAATTCCGGCATCTCACGGACAGGGGCCCGCAGCCGAAAACGCACTTCCATGGATAAGATTCTTCCCGTTCTGTGCCTGGTTCTTCTGTTCCTGATCGGAATGGGGGCCGGCGTCGGGATCGGCTACCGCATATGGGGATATGAAAAGCCTTACACTGTGGATCTGAAAGTGATCAAATCACCGGACTGGATCGAACAGAAGCTCCTGCGCAAGAACATTTTCTCCCGTCCGGACGTATCCATGCGTGAAGTGAAGAATATCGTAGTGCACTATATAGGCAACCCGAACACTTCCGCGGATTCCAACCAGCGGTACTTCGATAATCTGGCTGACCAGGATCCGGAGAAAGGCGGAACGTCTTCCTCCAGCCATTTCATCGTCGGCCTGGAAGGCGAAATCATCCAGTGCATTCCGGTAAGCGAGATCTCCTACGCCAACGCGCCGCGGAATTTTGATACGGTCTCCATCGAGGTCTGCCACCCGGACGAGACAGGCAAATTCACCGACGCCTCTTATGATTCGCTGGTGAAACTGACGGCTTGGCTCTGCGGAGAACTCAAGCTGGATGAGAAGGACGTGATTCGGCACTACGATGTGAATGGAAAGGGGTGTCCGAAGTATTTCGTGGACAATGAGGACGCGTGGAAGCAGTTCCGTAAGGATGTGAAGGCGGCGTTGAAGGAGCAGTAAACCAAGCTACCCGGGCATGTTACAGACACAGATTTGCAGAATACCGGGATATATATTCGCCTTTATTCCAGTCGAGAATAACTCATACTTTTTATAGCGTGTTAGAGGCATAGTCATCTCAAGATACCTCGCTCACGCGACACCACAGCGGGACAGGCGGGGGCCGGGGCACATCCTGGGCGCGATTTACGGAGAA
>CANPZZ010000001.1 GCA_947589125.1 uncultured Lachnospiraceae bacterium | reverse complement strand
GGCCGCCGGTCATGTACTCGCAGCCGTGGTCTCCCACGCCTTCCACGACAGCCGTCGCGCCGGAATTGCGGACGCAGAAACGCTCGCCGGCGACGCCGTTAATAAACGCCTTGCCGCTGGTGGCGCCGTAGAGGGCCACGTTGCCGATGATGATGTTCTCCTCGGCCTTAAACGGAACGCCGGTAGGCGGATAAACAATCAGCTTGCCGCCGGACAGGCCCTTGCCGAAGTAGTCGTTGCTGTCGCCGGACAGCTCCAGCGTCAGCCCCTTCGGGATGAACGCGCCGAAGCTCTGGCCGCCGCTTCCGTTGCAGAGGATCGTGAAGGAGTCCTCCGGCAGTCCGTCCGGGTACTGCTTTGTGATCTCCGACCCGAAGATGGTTCCCAGGGTCCGGTTCACGTTGGAGACGTCGATCTGAAGTCCCTTCTTCTGTCCGTCCGCCAGCGCCCGTCCCAGCTTCTTTAAGAAAATATTCTCGTCGATGGTCTCATTTAACCTGAAATCGAACTGCTGCTTCGCCCTGTAGCCCGCCAGCTTCATCCCCGTGTAGGGATTGCCCAGGATGTTGGTCATGTCCACGCTGGCCGCCCGCTCGGAAGGCAGATGCTCTTTCTTCTTCAGAAGATCGGTGCGTCCTACCAGCTCATCGACAGTGCGCACGCCCAGCTTCGCCATATATTCCCGCAGCTCCTGCGCCACGAAATGCATGAAATTGATCACATATTCCGGTTTTCCCTTAAAGCGCTTGCGCAGCTCCGGATTCTGGGTCGCCACGCCCACCGGGCAGGTGTCCAGATTGCAGACGCGCATCATCACGCAGCCCATGGTGACAAGGGGCGCTGTCGCGAAGCCGAATTCTTCCGCGCCCAGCATACAGGCGATAGCCACGTCCCGGCCGGTCATCAGCTTGCCGTCGGTCTCCAGGATCACCTTGTCCCGCAGGCCGTTCATGATCAGCGTCTGGTGCGCCTCCGCGATGCCCAGCTCCCAGGGAAGTCCCGCGTTGTAAATGGAGTTGCGGGGAGCCGCGCCGGTGCCGCCGTCGTAGGAGGATACCAGTATCACCTGGGCCCCGGCCTTTGCTACGCCGGCCGCTACGGTCCCGACGCCGGCCTCACTGACCAGCTTGACGGAGATCCGGGCGTCCCGGTTTGAGTTCTTCAGATCGTAGATCAGCTGCGCCAGATCCTCGATGGAATAAATGTCATGGTGCGGCGGCGGAGAGATCAGGCTGACGCCTGTGGTGGAATGCCTGGTCTTAGCAATCCACGGATACACCTTACCGCCGGGCAGCTGGCCGCCCTCGCCGGGCTTGGCGCCCTGGGCCATCTTGATCTGGATCTCCTTGGCGCTCACCAGGTAACGGGAGGTAACGCCGAAACGTCCCGAAGCCACCTGCTTGATCGCGGAGCATTTATTGTAATCGTCGGGCTGCGGTACCAGCCGCTCCAGGCTCTCGCCGCCCTCGCCGCTGTTGGACTTGCCGCCGATTCGGTTCATCGCGATCGCCAGGGTCTCATGGGCCTCCTGGGAAATGGAGCCGTAGGACATGGCGCCGGTCTTAAAGCGCTTCACGATGGAATCCACGCTCTCCACCTCGTCGATGGGAACGCCGCCCTTCTCATCGAATTTGAAATCCAGAAGGCTTCGCAGGTTCACCGCCTGACCTTCTTCCGTCAGGGCATGGCTGTAGGCCTTAAACGTCTCGTAACTGCCGGTACGGGCCGCCTCCTGAAGCAGATGGATCGTCAGCGGATTGTACAGATGCTCTTCCTGCCCGGAGCGCATCTTGTGGCTGCCCACGCTGTCCAGCGTCAGATCCACATCCAGCCCCAGCGGGTCGAAGGCCGCCGAGTGGAGCACATCCACGTCGCGGGCGATATCGGCAAGCGATATGCCGCCCACGCGGCTGACCGTGTTGGTGAAATATTTGTCAATAACCTCCTTTGAAATGCCGATAGCCTCGAAGATCTGCGCCCCCTGATAGGACTGGATCGTGGAAATGCCCATTTTCGAGGCGATCTTCACAATGCCGTGAAGCACCGCGGAGTTGTAGTCGTTCACCGCCGCGTAATAATCTTTCTTAAGCATCCCCGTCTCGATCAGATAGCTGATGGTCTCGTGAGCCAGGTACGGATTGACCGCGCAGGCGCCGTAACCCAGAAGCGTGGCGAAATGATGCACCTCCCTGGGCTCGCCGCTCTCCAGGATCAGCGCCACGCTGGTGCGCTTCTTCGTCGTCACCAGATGCTGCTGCAGTGCGGACACAGCCAGCAGGGACGGGATCGGCACATGGTTCTCGTCAATGTCCCTATCGGACAGAATGATGATATTGGCGCCGTCCCGGTGGGCCCGGTCCACCTCCAGGAACAGGCGGTCGATGGCCTTGGCCAGGGACGTATTTTTGTAATAGGTGATCGGGATCACTTCTACCTTGAATCCCGGCTTCTTCATGTATTTGATCTTCAAAAGATCCGTTTCGGTCAGGATCGGATTGTTCACCTGAAGGATCTTGCAGTTCTCCGGCTTCTCCTCCAGGAGGTTGCCGTCAGAGCCCACATACACCGTCGTGGAGGTAACGATCTCCTCCCGGATCGCGTCGATGGGCGGATTGGTCACCTGGGCGAACAGCTGCTTAAAATAGTTGAACAGCGGCTGGTGCATCTTCGAGAGAACCGCCAGCGGGCTGTCACAGCCCATGGCCGACGCCGGCTCCGCGCCGGTCTGCGCCATCGGCAGGATCATGGTCTTAAACTGCTCGTAGGTATAGCCGTAGGTTTTCTGGAGCCGCGCCCTCTCCTTGCCGCTCATCTTCGGCACGGCCACATTCGGAATGGACAGGTCGGACATATCCACCAGATTGGAATCCAGCCACTGGCCGTAGGGGTTGCGGGACGCGTAATATTCCTTCAGCTCGTCGTCCTGGACGATCTTGCCCTTCACCGTGTCGATCAGAAGCATCCGTCCGGGACGCAGACGGTCCTTCTTAATGACGTGCTCCTGGGCGATATCGATGGCTCCCACCTCGGAAGCCAGGATCACCTGGTCGTCGTCGGTGATATAGTAGCGGGACGGCCGCAGTCCGTTGCGGTCCAGCACCGCGCCCAGAAGATCGCCGTCGCAGAATACGATGGACGCCGGGCCGTCCCACGGCTCCATCATCGTCGAATAGTAATGATAGAAATCCTTGATCTCCTGGGGCATGGACTTGTCGTGGCTCCAGGGCGCCGGGATCATGGCCATGACCGCCAGCGGCAGATCCATTCCGCTCATCATCATGAACTCCAGGGCGTTGTCCAGCATGGCCGAATCGGAACCCTCCTGGTTGATGATGGGCAGGACCTTGTGCATTTCGGATTTGAAATACTCGGTCTCCATGGTCTCCTCGCGGGCCAGCATCTTGTCCACGTTGCCGCGGATCGTGTTGATCTCGCCGTTATGGACGATGATTCGGTTGGGATGGGCGCGCATCCAGCTTGGGTTCGTGTTGGTGCTGAACCGGGAATGGACCATGGCCATGGCCGCCTCGTAATCCTTATCCTGCAGATCCGGGAAGAAACGCCGCAGCTCCTTTACCAAAAACATTCCCTTATAGACAATGGTCCGGCTGCTTAGGGACACCACGTAAGTATTGTCGTTGCTCTGCTCGAAGACGCGGCGCACCACGTAGAGGCGGCGGTCGAAGGGCAGGCCCTTCTCCAGTTCCGCCGGCTTCTTCACAAAGCCCTGGACGATGCACGGCATCTTCTCCACGGCCCTGGCGCCGATCAGTTCCGGATGGATGGGCACCTCGCGCCAGCCCAGGAACTTAAGACCTTCCTTCTTTACAATGATCTCGAACATCTTCATGGCCTGATTGCGGGCCAGCATATCCTGCGGGAAGAAGAACATCCCGATGCCGTACTCCCTCTCTTCGCCCAGTTCGAAGCCCAGAGGCTTCGTCACCTTCTTAAAAAACTTATGGGATATCTGCAGCATGATCCCCACGCCGTCGCCGGTCTTGCCCTCGGCGTCTCGTCCGGCCCGGTGCTCCAGATTCTCCACGATATGGAGCGCCTGCTCCACGGTCTGGCGGGACTTTACGCCCTTCACGTTCACCACGGCGCCAATGCCGCAGTTATCGTGTTCGAATCGGGGATCGTAGAGTCCCGGCAGCTTCTCCTCTCGCACACTCATTTTTCATCTTCCTCCTCATATGATCTTGTTGCCATATCTTCGTCACATTGCACAGGACGTTCTGTCCTACAAAACGTAATATTCCCCTATGATACAAATTCCCTGTGAAATAAAAATGCTGTCTGTGCTTTCAGGAGAAACTTCTCCCGCACAAACAGCCCTCTTTGGCTTCACTTTCTGATATTCCGTTCTTCCGCCACTGATAATACTACGATTTTTGCGATTTGTAAAGACTTATTTTTGTTGTAATTGTCAGATAATTAGATAATTCCGCTTTTATGTGATATTATATCGGTTTATTTGTGCATATTGCTTTTTCTCTGTGCACAAAAAACGCTGCGGAAAATGAATTTCTCCCGCAGCGGATCATCTTTCGTTATTACTCTCGTCCCAATTTTCCTTCCGATACAGCCTTGTACAATACCATATGTACCGCCATACCGGCCCGGACTACATCTCGCCCAGTCCGCTCTCGATCGCCTTCGCCAGGGCCTCCAGCGCCTCTTCCTCATCGGGACCGCTGCAGACCACGTTGATCTTCGCTCCGCATTTGATTCCGGCGGCCATCACGTTCAGGACGCTCTTGGCAATGATGCGCTTATCGCCGCTCTCCAGGATAATTTCTGATTTGAATCTCATGGCCGTCTGGGACAGCACTCCGGCCGGACGAAGATGAAGTCCGGAAGGATTTACTACGGTTAATGTCCTGCTGATCATAGCTTCTGTCTCCTTTAATTGATATTCATATCATCTGTCAGCCGCGTACCGAGAATACGCAGCCGCAATAATTCTGCCTGTAAAGCCCATACTCCTCCGAAAGCCGGATCGAACGCTTATAGCCGTCCCTTTTCTTGAAATCGGAATTCAGATAGGCGACGCCGTATTCCCGGCCGGCCGCCTCCGCAATCTCATTCAGAACATCCGCGTTCTTTAACGGACTGATCGTAAGCGATGTGGTAAAATAATCATACCCTCCCGCCTGTGCCTGCCGGGCCGCTTCCGCAAGCCGCAGTTCAAAGCACCGTCTGCACCGGGCGCCTCCCTCCGGCTCGTTCTCCAGTCCCTTCACCGCCGCAAAAAAGTTCTCCGGATCATACGTCCCTTCCCGGAAATGAACGGGATTGCGCAAAGGCATCTCGCCGATCAGCCGCCTCTCTTCCGCAGCACGCTTTTCATACTCCTGCGGAGGATAGATATTCGGATTATAGAAGAAAACCGTTATTTCAAAATACGCGGACAGATACTCCAGCACATAACTGCTGCATGGGGCGCAACAGGCGTGAAGCAGAAGCTTAGGCGGCGCGCCGCCCGACGCCAGACCGCCGCTGATCGTATCCAGAACACGGTCAAGCTCCTTCTGGTAGTTGCGTTTGTTCATGTATTGCCTCCCGCCGCCCCGGCTTCCGTGCTAGCACGGCGCCGGCTCCCTGCCGCCCCGCAGCGCTCACAACTCGAAACCTGCGGTTTCTCGTTCATGCGGCAGTCGCCGCATGACAGATATCGTCTGTGCCCCGGCTTTCGTGCAAGCACGGCGCCGGCTCCCCGCCGATATCTGCGCGCTGCTCGTTGCTCACAGAAAGTCACGTATTCTCTTGCTTCTCACCGGATTGCGCAGCTTCCTCAGCGCCTTCGCCTCGATCTGGCGGATACGCTCACGGGTGACGTTAAACTCTTTGCCGACCTCTTCCAGTGTCCGCGGATGACCATCCGCCAATCCGAAGCGCAGAACGATCACCTGCCGCTCCCTCTCCTTCAGATCACCAAGAAGCGCGTCAATGTGCTCCCTAAGCATCACGGACTCCACATTGCCTTCCGGCGTCAGGACGTTGGTGTCAGCCACGAAATCGCCCAGATTGGAATCGTCTTCCTCACCGATGGGCGTCTCCAGAGAAGCCGGCTCCCTGGCGATCTGCATGATCTCCATAACCTTATCTTCCGACATCTCAAGCGCTTCGGAAAGCTCGGAGACTGACGGTTCATAGCCCAGTTCCAGCGTCAGCTTCCGCTGCATCTTGGACATCTTGTTGATGGTCTCAACCATGTGGACCGGCACACGGATCGTCCTGGCCTGATCAGCCAGTGCTCTGGTCACCGACTGACGGATCCACCACGTCGCGTATGTACTTAGCTTGTATCCCTTGGTATAATCGAATTTCTCGACACCTTTGATCAGGCCCAGGTTTCCTTCCTGAACCAGATCCAGAAAACTCATTCCTCTGCCTGTATAACGTTTGGCAATGCTGACTACAAGACGCAGATTGGCCTCGATCAGACGTTCCTTGGCAGACTCGTCGCCTTCCGCTTTGCGCATGGCCAGCTCCATCTCCTCCTCGGCGGTCAGAAGGGGCACTGTACCAATCTCCTTCAGATACATGCGGACCGGATCTTCTGTTCCGATTCCTTCCAGAAGATCAATGGCATCCAGATCGATATCTTCCTCTTCATCATCCTTAAGGAACCGGTCGTCATCGTCATCCGCCGCCAGAAGCATCTCCACCTCGGCGATCATATTCTCATCCGCTTCCTGGATGACATCGATCTCATTGGTCTCCATATAAGCATAGATCTGTTCCATCTGTTCCGTGGTCAGATCGTCTCCCATGAAAGCGTTATTGATCTCGGTCATACCGATGGAATTGCTCTTTGCTTTTCCCTGCTCTACCAGTTTGCCAAGTTTCTCCAGAAAAATAGTTTTGTCCACAAATTACATCCTTTCGCTTACGTCATCAACTTATCATTATATAATATCAAAATTCATTTTTCAACTTTTTTTTACATTTCCAGCCAGAATTTCGATCCTTTTCGTCAGATTCTCAATCTCCACCTCCTGTTCGGCGCCGCCGAATTCTCCGTCCAGTACCCAGTCCACAGGCTCGCTGCAGGTAATGCGAAGCTTTGACGCGAGGAAACGGTGGACATACTCATTGTATTCCTCCTTAGTGATCATTGATGACAAAATATTGGTCAGCTCCATGGCTGTCGTGGGAGTCCGGATCAGAAGCACCTCAAACAGGCCGTCGTCCAGCGCCACATTCCTGGCCACAAGCCCTTTAAAGCCGCCGACACTGGTCGTATTGGTGACCATACCAAAGATAAAATCTTCCTCCATAGAAAATTCATCCGACTCCACCTTCATATGGTAGGACTTTATATTCGCCAGGCTCTTCATCCCCTCGATCATATAAGCCTGATGCCCCAGCAGGTTCTTCTTCTCCTGAGGCGTCATGTAGGACACCTCCGTAAACGCGCCGAAGCCTGCCACATACACAAAGTTCCGCCTTCCGCAGAACTGTCCAATATCAACAGGGATCGGCGTACCCTCGACCACATTCCGGGCCGCGTCCAGCGCTCTCTTGGGAATACCGAGACTGGACGCGAAATCATTGGTGGAACCGGCCGGGATATAGCCAAGCCTGGGCGGATGCTTAAGCCTCATCATCCCGGAGATCGTCTCGCTCAATGTGCCGTCGCCGCCGCTGCAGACAAGAAGATCCACATCGCCGCCGCGGGCCGCCGCGGTCTCCATGGCGTCAAGCCTGGACTGGGTCACATGGACTTCCACCTGCCAGCCGCCCTTATTCAGCGTATCCACGATTCCGAGAAGGTTATCCTTCGCCTTTGCCTTGCCGGCAGTCGGATTAACGATCAGCAGCAGCTTTCCCATAATATGGTTCCTCCACTTTAAGATTTTCCATTTATCAGTTTTATATACCTGTCAAATGCGCTTGGAAGCGCGTATTTTTCAGAAATCTCACGGCGGGATACCGCAAGGAACCGGGACGGAATATGATCCGTTTCCAGCCGGTAGCCCGTCATGTGCCACTCCACATGACTGAAAATATGTACCGCGTCCGGAGCGGGAGTTACGGATCGTATCGCCGATGTAGCTCCGGCATTCGGAATAGATGCGGCAAACCCTGCCGCTGATGATCCGGTATCAGAACCGCAGGCAGCGGATCGTACCACCGGCGGTGATCCGATGGCCGGAACAGATCGGCCGGCAGCTGCATCTGTGCTCTCACCTTCCGTACGGAACCATTCTTCCGCGGCCGCCCAAACCTCCTCCCGCGAATACTTCCCTTCCAGTCCCGGGAATTCGTACATTGATGCCAGAAGGCCCTTATCCGGCCGTTTCTGAATCGCGACCAGGTCCCCGGATTCGATCAGCAGGATCGTCCGTTCCTCGATCCTCCGCGGTTTCTTCGGCGCTTTATACGGGATCTCTCCGGTCAGCCCGTTCCTCGCCGCCAGACAGACGGAACGCAGAGGACATTCCCCGCAGCGAGGTTCTCCGTTCGGCACGCAGACCAGCGCGCCGATCTCGATCAGCCCCTGATTAAAAGCGCTGCAGTCTTCCGCCGGCATAACGCGGACCAAGTCTTCCTCAAACTGCCGCTTCACCGGCTGGCTGGCGATATCCTCGCGGCTCGCGAGAACCCTCGATACCACACGCAGCACATTGCCGTCCACAGCCGCTTCCCGCTTTCCATAAGCAATGGACGCAACAGCGCCTGCCGTATAGCTTCCGATCCCCGGCAGCTTAAGGAGTTCCTCCTTCGTATCCGGCAGGCGTCCTCCGTATTCATTTACAATAATCTGCGCCGCTTTCTTCAGATTCCTGGCCCGGTTATAATATCCCAGGCCTTCCCACAGCTTCAGGAGTCTGTCGTCCGGAACCGCCGCCAGCGCTTTCACATCCGGCAATGCTTCCATGAATCTTGCAAAATACGGCTTCACCGCTTCGACCCTGGTCTGCTGCAGCATGATCTCCGAGATCCAGACCCGGTAGGGTTCCGGCTCCTCGCGCCAGGGCAGTATCCTGGCATGCTCATGGTACCATGCCAGAAGGGGATCCGTCATAGCTTTCAGACGGCTGACCCGGTCAAGCGGGCGATCATTCGATTCCAGGACCTGCAGTTTCCGATACAGACCGTCAGACATAACCGTAGATCCCGCGCACGGATACTTCTCCGGATATGACTCTCTCAACGTTCCCGTTCTCTCCCCGGACAAGCAGGCAGCCGTTCCGGTCGATCCCCTCGCAGACGCCGCGGCGTTCCTTTCCCGGCTCCAGGATCATCACCTCGCGGTTCAGGTTCACAAGCCTTTTCATATATTCCTCATGAAGTCCTTCCAGATTGCAGGTGGACATATAAGACTTATAATATGGTTCCATCCGTTTCATTATGGCCGCCACAATATTTAAGCGGCTGAAAAATGTTCCGCTTTCCAGATACAGAGACGTGGCGGTATCGCGGATCTCCTCCGGAAATTCGGTCATATTCACATTAATGCCGATGCCGACGACTACATAATGGGTCTCCTGAGCCTCCGCGGAAAGCTCCGTCAGGATCCCGACAACCTTCTTCCCGGAGATCACGATATCGTTCGGCCATTTGATGCGGGCAGACAGTCCGGTAACATCCTCAATGCCGGCGGCCACAGCCATGGCGGCCACCAGAGTCAGAAGCGGCGTCACAGACGGACGGATATTCGGTCGGAGTACAAGACTGAACCATAAGCCTTCCCCCGGCGGCGAGACCCAGCTGCGGCCGCGCCGTCCCTTGCCGGCCGTCTGACTCTCTGCCAGGACCAGCGTACCTTCCGGCGCTCCTTTCTCAGCCAGGATCTTCGCCCGAATATTGGTGGAATCCGTTTCTCCGAAACAATATACCGGATTGCCGAGCCAGCGTCCTCTCAGATAATCGCGGCATTCCGTCTCTGTCAGCATGTCCGCGGTCTTCAGAAGACGGTAGCCTCTGTTGCGCACCGCTTCAATCTGATACCCCTCGTCTCTCAGCCTTCCGATCGTCTTCCAGACAGCGGTTCTGGATACTCCCAGGGTCTCGCAAAGCTGCTGACCCGACACATAGCCGTCTGTTTCCTTCAGTTTTCTGATAATCTCCGACTTCACCCGCTACCTCCATATACTGATCGCGCTGACCACAGCCACGGCGATCAGAAATACTGCCAACAGAAGCTGGGCAGCGGCAGCCGCTTTCTTGCCGGCAGACCTGCCGCTTATTCGGAATTTATAGATTCCGTTAAATACATTCAGAGCCGCCGCCAGGGCAAAGATCACCGGCAGCAGGATCTGATTCCCCTCCGGATTCAGGAAGGTGATCACTGCCAGAAGCACGATCAGCGCACCGATCACAATATGAACCGCGTCCATGACCAGGGACGCGTTACGCCGTCCCTTCTTCCTTTCCTGGCCGTACATAGATTATACTCCCAACGTGGCGGCCATGACCGCCTTGATCGTATGCATCCGGTTCTCCGCCTCGTCAAATACCTTCGAATAAGGCGCCTCAAACACCTCGTCGGTGACTTCCATCTCGGAAATACCGAATCTCTCGCCCATCTCTTTGCCGATCTTCGTCTTCAGATCATGGAAGGAAGGCAGGCAGTGGAGGAAGATCGCTTTTTCACCGGCGTTCTTCATGACCGCCGATGTCACTCTGTAGGGAGTCAGATCATGGATCCGCTCCTCCCAGACCTCATCCGGCTCTCCCATGGACACCCATACGTCCGTATAGACCACGTCGGCCCCCTTCGTTCCGGCCATCACATCATCGGTCAGAGTGATCGTCGCTCCGGACACGGCCGCGTACTCACGGCACTGCTTCACCAGCTCTTCGGCGGGGAAATATTTCTCAGGCGCGCAGGCCACGAAATCAAGACCCATCTTGGAGCAGGCGATCATCAGGGAATTGCCCATATTGTAGCGGGCGTCGCCCATATAGACCAGGCGGATCCCCTTAAGATGCCCGAAATGCTCACGGATCGTCAGAAGATCCGCCAGCATCTGGGTCGGATGATATTCATTCGTCAGGCCGTTCCAGACCGGTACACCGGCATGGCGGGCCAGCTCCTCCACGATCTCCTGGCCATAGCCGCGGTACTCGATCCCCTCATAGATCCGGCCGAGAACACGGGCCGTATCAGCGATGCTCTCCTTCTTGCCGATCTGGGAACTGACCGGATCCAGATACGTAGTCCCCATCCCCAGATCATGGGCAGCCACTTCAAAGGAGCAGCGGGTTCTCGTACTGGTCTTCTCGAAGATCAGCGCCACATTCTTTCCTCTGTGAATGTCGACCGGTATGCCCTTTTTCTTCTTGTCCTTAAGCTCTGCCGCCAGATCCAGAAGATAACCGATCTCCTCCGGTGTGTAATCCTTAAGCGTCAGAAAGTTTCTTCCCTTTAAATCCATGTAATTCTCTCCTCCTGAATCATTCCTCTGAACAACATCGGCTCCCCGAAAGGGGAGCCGGATACTCACAGTTTTTTGCGTCTCCGTCCCGCCAACCAACTGAGTGACTGGCCGGGAACCAAAAGAATCGCCTTCTACTCTTCCTTCGCTACCTCTGCCACCGATCTCACCAGGCCCGCAAGCCCCTGTATCTCGGACGGAATAATGATCTTCGTCGCCTTCCCGTCCGCCGCCTTGGCAAATGCTTCCAGGCTCTTAAGCTGAAGTACGGCGTCATCCGCGCCGGCTTCCTTGATGAAACGGATGCCGTCCGCAGTCGCCTGCTGAATCTTGATGATCGCTTCCGCCTGGCCTTCCGCCTCGCGGATCCTCTTCTCCTTCTCCGCCTCCGCGCGAAGGATCGCAGACTCTTTGTCCGCTTCCGCATCCAGGATCGCGGACTGTTTCTTACCTTCCGCCACAAGGATCGTGGACCGCTTCTCGCCTTCCGCGCGAAGAATGGATTCACGGCGCTCACGCTCCGCCTTCATCTGCTTCTCCATGGCGTCCTGGATCGCCGCCGGCGGAATGATATTCTTAAGCTCCACGCGGTTCACCTTGATGCCCCAGGGATCCGTAGCCACATCCAGCGCCGAGCGCATCTTCGTGTTGATGGTCTCTCTGGACGTCAGGGTCTGATCCAGTTCCAGATCGCCGATGATATTCCGAAGCGTCGTCGCCGTCAGGTTCTCGATCGCCATGATCGGATTCTCGACGCCGTAAGTATAAAGCTTCGGGTCTGTGATCTGGAAGAATACGACCGTATCGATCTTCATCGTAACATTATCCTTCGTGATCACCGGCTGCGGCGGGAAGTCCACCACCTGCTCCTTAAGGATCACTCTCTTGGCAACACGGTCGATAAACGGCATCTTCACATGAAGGCCCACCGACCAGGTTGCCAGATACGCGCCCAGGCGCTCAACGATCACCGCATTGGCCTGCGGCACGATCTTGACGCAGGACGAAAGCACCAGCAGAATGATAACCAATAAAATAAGTAAGCCTATCAACGGTCCCATACTACATTACCTCCTGTTCTTGTCTGACGATCAGTTTCACTCCTCTGATCCCCTGAATCACTACCATCGTTCCCTCCGGATATACATCCTTATCCTCGCTGGCGCTGGCACTCCACTCCTGGCCGCCCACAATGGCCCTGCCGGTACCCAGTTCATTATTGATCTCCTGGATCACCCTGGCCGTATGCCCGATCAGGCCCTCCACATTGGTCCGCGACGTCCGCTTATTCAGATACTTCGCTGCCCATGGTCTTGTAAAGAACAGAAGCAGAAACGACACGATCACGAATACCGTAAGCTGGATCTCCACGCCTGCGCCGAAAAGGGACAGGATGAACGCCACCAGCGCGCCGCCTGCGAACCAGATGGTCGTCAGAGCCAGCGTCGCCAGTTCAATTCCGATCAGAACGACAAAGAAAATAAGCCAATAAATGGATGCCAATTCCGATTCCCCCTGTCATTTAATATGGACAATATACTCCTTTTATATTATAAAAGAAGTTCCGCCTGAATTCAACATTTTTCTTAAAATTCCATCGAAATCCCGGCTATGACAGTAAAACAGGCCCTGCTCCTGTAAAATGACTCAGCGGCCCGCCATATGCCGCCTCTGCCTCGCGGTCTCATACATCAGTATCGACGACGCCACCGCCGCGTTCAGGGACTCTACCTGCCCCAGCATCGGAATGCGGACGCGCACATCCGCCGCTTCCGCCGCCTGGCAGCTTAAACCGGCCGCCTCATTGCCGATCAGGAAGCCGACCGGACCGGTATAATCTTCCGTATCATACTCCACGCTTCCCTGCAGATGGGCTGCGGCCAGGCGGATCCCCGCTCTCTTCATCTCAGCCATAACCGCCATAAGATCATCCGCCCGGTAAAACGGCACCCGAGAAATGGATCCCATCGTGGACCGGATCACCTTCGGACTGTAGATATCCGCAGTATGGCTGTCCATAATGACCCCGGTTACGCCCGCTCCCTCGCCGGCACGCAGGATCGTTCCCAGATTGCCCGGGTCCTGGATCGTCTCCAGAACCATCAAAAGCGCCGGTTCCGGCCGCGACAGAATGTCTGAAAGCGTATACCGGTACTGTTTTACGACCGCCAGGACTCCCTGCGGAGTCTGGGTATCGGACATGGCCCTAAGGACCTCGTCCGTGACCGTGTCCACCAGACCGTTTCCGTCCTCGAGACCCGCGGATCCATTTTCACACAGGAACTTCTCCGTGGCGTAAACATGCACGAGTCTGTCCTTCGGGACTTCCGAAAACATCCGCGGTCCCTCCACCACGAAGACGCCCTCTTCATTCCGGTACCGGGCTTTCTTCGTCAGGGCCGCCACCTCTTTCACCCGCCTGTTGGCGGTGCTCGCGATCATCATAGTGAATCCATCTCCTCCATCCAGATACGGCTGACCGCGTCGCTCGGCATCCGCAGGTCCCCTCTCGGCGACAGCGCCACGCTGCCCACCTTCGGGCCGTCCGGCAGGCAGGACCGCTTGAACTGCTGGGAAAAGAACCTTCGGTAAAAAGTCCGGAGCCATTTTTTGATCACCTCGGGCTCGTATGCGCCGGCGAAAGCCGCCAGCGCCATCCGGCAGATCCTGGCCGGCCCGTAGCCGAACCGCAGCATATGATACAGGAAGAAATCGTGCAGCTCGTAAGGCCCTACCAGATCCTCCGTCTTCTGGGAGATCTCCCCGCCTTTCTCCGGAGGCAGAAGTTCCGGGCTTACCGGCGTATCCAGCACGTCCATAAGAACCCCGCTTAACTCCTTCTCCCCGCAGGTATCCGCGTAATACCGCACCAGATGGCGCACCAGCGTCTTAGGTACCGACGCATTGACGCCGTACATGGACATATGGTCGCCGTTGTAGGTGGCCCAGCCCAGCGCCAGCTCCGACATATCGCCGGTTCCGATGACCATGCCGTTCTCCTGGTTGGCGATATCCATAAGGATCTGGGTCCGTTCGCGGGCCTGGCTGTTCTCGTAGGTCACATCGTGGTTATCCGGATCGTGTCCGATATCTTTAAAATGCTGCGTCACCGCCGCGCGGATATCGATCTCGCGAAGCGTCGCTCCCAGCTTCTTCGTCATAACGCAGGCATTATGGTAGGTCCGGTCCGTGGTGCCGAAACACGGCATCGTAACGGCAATGATATTCTTCCTGTCAAGCCCCAGAAGATCAAAGGCCCTGGCCGTTACCAGAAGGGCCAGCGTCGAATCCAGACCGCCGGAGATCCCCAGGACCGCGCATTTCGTGCCGGTGTGTTCCAGGCGTTTTTTAAGACCCAGAGACTGGATATTTAAAATCTCCTCGCAGCGCTTGTTCCTCTCCCCCGTATCATGGGGCACAAAGGGCGCCGGGTCTATAACGCGGCGAAGCGTAAGCCGCTCCGGGTTCAGATGAAATGGCACTGTCAGATAATGCGGAGAACATTCCGGCGATCCCCATCCCGGCATACCGGCGCAGCCGGCCGCGCAGCCGGCCGTCTGCTGCGTCTGCCCGTCACATCCATAACCGCACGCAGCGCCCGCGTTCCGGGCAGGCAGGCCCGGCAGGCTTCCCGGATAGGTATTCATCCTTCTTCGCTCACTCCTGAGCCTCCACAGGTCCATATCCGCATAAGTGATCCCTGCAGAAAACCGCTTCGCCTCGGCAAGTACGGTTCCGTTCTCGGCGATCATATTATGGCCGCCGAATACCAGGTCCTGGGACGACTCCCCTTCCCCGGCGCTGGCGTAAATATAGCCGCAGACAAGACGTCCGGACTGGCCGCTTACCAGCGATCTGCGGTAATCGTCCTTGCCGACCGTCTCCACACTGGCCGAGCTGTTGACGACCACCGTCGCGCCCGCCAGGGCATGACCGATACTGGGCGGGCTGACGACCCAGAGATCCTCGCAGACCTCAGCGGATACCTTCAGTTCCGGAATCTCCTCGCATGCAAACAGCAGCCGGGAGCCTATGGGGATCCGTTCCCCCAGGAAATCCACCCAGGCCGGAATCTCATTTCCGCGGGCAAAATATCTGCCCTCATAATACTCTGAATAGTTGGGGATATGCAGCTTGGGCACAAGTCCCAGCACTTTTCCGCCGCTTATGGCCGCCGCCACATTATAAAGGCGTCCTCCCATCTCCCAGGGAAGTCCCACAAATGCCAGCAGATCCATCTGCTTCGTGGCCGCTGCCAGCCTTGCAAGCGTCTTCTTCGCCTCGCTTAAAAGCCTGTCCTGCAGAAACAGGTCATTGCAGGTGTAGGCCGTGATGCAGAGTTCCGGAAATACGATCAGCTTCGCTTTGTTCTCCGCGCCCTCGCGCATCAGCTCCAGAATCCGCTCTCCATTATAGACTGGATCCGCCACGCGGATCTTCGGCGTCGCGGCCGCGACGCGGATATACCCCTGATCCATGATATCTTTCCTTTCTGCCCTTTCGTATATTCACAGAATCTGCGAAACGTATTTCCTCGCCAGTCCCATGACACGACTTTTCATCAGAATCCGTTCGTTTTTGCCTGCAGAATGCAGTTCTCCGCGGAATCCCACGATTCTTTCCTGGGGATAGTATACAACGTTTCCCCGGAAAATGGAAGTTTGACTTTTCGTTTCATTTCGTGTAGAATACAAACAGGGCGTCATTGGCGCTCTTCTTGCATGTAATAAAAAAGCAACCGCACAAGAATCGAGGCACAACACCATGATGAAGATCTCGACCAAGGGCCAGTACGCCCTTCGTATGATGGTAGAATTTGCACTGCATCCCAATGAATGCACCACGCTCAGCCAGGTGGCCGCCAGACACGATCTGTCGGACAAATATCTGGAACAGATCGTGGCCGTACTGGTACGGGCCGGCTATGTCGCCAGCGTCCGCGGCGCCAAAGGCGGTTATATGCTGACAAAGGATCCGTCCGAATACACCGCCGGCATGATCCTGCGGCTGATGGAAGGCGATCTTGCGCCGGTGGCCTGCTTAAGCGGCGACGCGGAACCGCAGTGCAAGCACTGGGACACCTGTTCTACCCTGTCGCTCTGGAAACGGATCGACGACGCGATCAGCCAGGTAGTGGATCATGTGACGCTGGCCGACCTTGTGAATGACCAGCTTCAAAAGCCGGGATATACACCTCAGTAAAGAAGTGTATTCCCGGCTTTTCTTTCCATGCCCGCTTCTCCCTGCTCGCTCTCCGGCTCCCGAAAGCCTCATTCTTCCTCTTCCGGATCCTCCGGAAACGCTGTCAGATCGAACACGGCCAGATTCGGGTTGTCCGCCTCCGCGTCGGCAAACGCCTTCCGCACCTTCCGGAAATACTTCATAGCGTCGAAATGCTCCTGCCCCTGCCGCAAAACGCGCCGCGGCGGATCGCCGTCTCCGTCGGCCGGAAGCGCCATCTGCGGCGCTGTCTCCTGCAGATTCTCCGGAATCACCGGGATCGCGATCCCCACCGCCGTCGGTTCGGCAATATCGGTCAGGCAGTCATAAAGAGCGTCAAGATTATGCCCGTAATATTCCGGAAAAGCCATCTTCTCCGCAATATATTCATGGATCTCCCTTCGCGTAAATGCGGCCGCAGATGCGGGGCCGCCGAAATTAAGCGTGATCTTCTTCATTCCACCGGGCCCTCCTCGTCATACAATAGTTCGAAATTCTCATAGTGATCCTCCGAATAATACACCAATCCGTCGCTGCTGAATACGATCCGCTCTCCGCCGCGGTAACCTCCGGCATAATTAATGTCGCACTCATAATAACTGCGGCCCTTCTTCTTTGGAAGGAGTCCCTCGCGGTTTCCGAAATAATCGCCGCCGATGCTCATTCCCGGAGCAATTTCCCACAGATTTCCTTTGCCGGAATCCCAGCCCAGATCACGGGCTTCATCCTTTGTAATATAATTGGGCGGAAGTTCCTTATAGAGGTGGATATACAGCGCTACATGATCCCGGTCGCTGTATTCTTCTCCGAACTCGACAGACAGTTCTTCATTCGCCGCGGATTCATCGGTCTCTGCATTTCCGGTCTCCGCCGGGCTTTCGGCAGGCTGATCTTCTTTCGCTGCATCCGTGGTCTTGAGCTCTGCCTCCGAAACATCCGCGATTCCGTTTTCTGTCTCCGCAGCATCCGCGATCCCTCTCTTGGTCTCCGCGCTTCCGGTTTCCGCCTCCGCAGTACCCAGGATATCCTCCACAAATCCATCGACGATCTCCCCGCCGATCTCTTCCTCCACCGATTCCAGCGCGTCCTCGCCCATATCGGCAGCTATGGAATCCAGGAGCTCTTCCCCGATGGACTGGACCGCACCATCACCGGAGCCACAGCCGCTCAGCACCAGGCTGACCGCTAAAAGCAGCGCCCACAAAAGCGCCGCACGCCGCTTCCAAAACATGTTCCAACCGTTCATTCCCGCATCTCCTGTCTGTTCCCTATTCACAATATGCCGCCTGTCCAGCCGCGGCGCCTTTTCACAACGTTCTTTCATACGCCCTGCCCGGCAGCTTTCCACACCGTTCCGCCGCATCACACCGCCGCACAGGCCACAAATTTACTATAAAATTTCCCCCACATGATGTCAAGAATTTTTCTATTGATTAAAGTGATAAGGCGTATTATAATAGCAAAAAAGAAAGCCTACTATACCAGTAGGATTCGGTAAGAAATGGGGGAATTCTCTATGAACATTCCAAAGAAGGCAAAGGTCTGGATCTGGCTGGCCGTACTTGCCGCCGCCCTCATCCTGATCTGGCTCACCTCCCGGACGCCGGCCACGGCCTCCGAAGGCTATCTGCCCGGAGTCTATCAGACCATCTGGTCGCTGCTGCCGCCGGTCGTCGCCATCAGCCTGGCGCTTTTCACGAAGGAGGTCTATTTCTCCCTGTTCATGGGCATCGTCACCGGCGGCCTGCTCTACGCCAACGGAAATCTCGGACTGACCCTGCAGACGATCCTCTATAACGACGAAGGCGGTCTGGTGAATAAGATCGCCAACCAGCAGAACGCCAGCATCCTGGTCTTCGTAGTTCTTCTGGCCGCCCTGGTGGCCCTGATGAACAAAGCGGGCGGTTCCGCCGCCTTCGGCCGCTGGGCATCGAAACACATCCACAGCAAGGTCGGCGCGCAGCTTGCCGCCATCGCCCTGGGCGTTCTGATCTTCGTGGACGACGGCTTCAACTGCATGACCGTCGGCTCCGTGATCCGGCCGGTCACCGACCGTCATCAGGTATCCCGCGCCAAGCTGGCCTATCTGATCGATTCCACAGCCGCGCCCATCTGCATCATCGCGCCTATTTCCAGCTGGGCGGCAGCAGTTACATACTCCGTTCCCGAAGATCTCGGGATCAACGGGTTCCAGATGTTTCTGCGGACTATCCCCTACAACTTCTACGCGCTGGGAACGCTCCTGATGATGATCCTGATCGTGACGCTCAAGCTGGACTACGGCCCCATGAAGCTTCACGAGGACAATGCCGCAAAGGGAGATCTGTTCACCACGCCGGACCGTCCCTACCAGGACGCGGACAATGAGATTCCATCCTCCAAAGGCAGCGTCATCGATCTGGTCCTGCCGGTGGCCGTCCTGATCGTTTCCTGCGTCATCGGCATCGTCTATACCGGCGGCTTCTTTGACGGCGTGGGCTTCATCGACGCTTTCGCCAATTCCAGTTCCGCGGTGGGACTGGTCTACGGCAGCCTGATCACGCTCATTTTTACATTCTTCCTCTACATGCTCCGCGGCGTGGTCTCCTTCCAGGACTTCATGGACTGTCTGCCCGCGGGCTTCCGCTCGATGTGTGCGCCGATGCTGATCCTGATCATGGCATGGAATCTGTCCGGTATGACCGGCCTTCTGGGCGCCAATCTCTATATCCGCGACATGGTGGCCGCCTCGGCGGGAGCGCTTCGGATCTTCCTGCCCTGCATCATCTTCATCGTGGCGGTATTCCTGGCCTTTTCAACGGGAACCAGCTGGGGGACCTTCTCCATCCTGATCCCCATTGTCTGCAATGTATTTACGGATTCCTATGAAATGCTCGTCATTTCCATCGCGGCCTGCCTGGCCGGGGCAGTCTGCGGCGACCACTGCTCTCCGATCTCAGATACGACGATCATGTCGTCGGCAGGGGCCCATTCCAATCATGTGAACCATGTGACCACGCAGATCCCGTATGCGTTTACGGTAGCCGGGGTGTGCGCGGCCGGGTACCTGATCGCGGGAATGATCGGGTATTTTACGGACAGTCCCGCTGCAATGATCGCACTGCCGGTGACTCTGGTTCTGCTGGCCGGCGTCATCGTGGCCGCAAACCGCTTTGTAAAAGTTTCACCTGAACGTCATTAATACGAAACACAGAATACCGAAGGCGGCATATGCGCCATTGACCACAAGGCAGATCTGAAAATCCCCTGGGGAATGGACCAGCAGCATTGCCCGGCGCGGGAACCATGCCTCTGGAATGAACTGCAGCCCATACAAAAAACGGAGAAGGATACGTTGCCCGTAATTCCTTCTCCGCATTCATTTTTAATAACAAAGGTCTGTCATTAGCAGCCTTTTAACCTGCCGGCATGATCTTCGCTCCGTCCCGCGCGGCGTCCTACACCACTTTGTGCTTCGCGATATACACCGGGAAGCTGTCCGTCCCCCGCAGTTCCTTCCCCGCGGTGATCGTCACCTTCTTATCTGTGATCACGTACTCCACATTGGCTCCCGCCTCGATGATCGTATCCTGCATGAGCACGCAGTTCTTCACCTTCGCACCCTTTCCGACCTGCACGCCGCGGAACAGGATGCAGTTCTCGATGTCGCCCTCAATGATGCAGCCGTCTGCCACCAGCACGTTCTCCGCATTGGACCCTTCGATATATCTGGTCGGGTTATCGTCACGGATCTTCGTGTAAATCGGGCTCGGATCGAACAGCGCGTCCAGGTTCTTATCGTCGAGAAGCTTCATATTCTCGTCGAAATAACTCTTCAGATCGCTGATGCGGGCCACATAGCCGTCATACTTATAGCCGTAGACCTTGATCTTGTCCAGATGAGGCGCCAGCATGTCCCTCTCGAAGAACTGATAGCCGCGGACGCTGGCCACAGTGATCAGCTCGATCAGCAGCTCCCTCTTGATCACATAGTAATTCAGGCAGAAATTCGTCACGCCTTCCTGGGTGGAATTCATATACATATAATTCACACGCCTGTCGTCGTCCATGTCGATCGTGTAGTACAGATCCACGCCCTGTCCATGGACAGCCTTCGCGGAAGCCGGAATCTCTTCCTCGGTATATGCCACGGTGATATCGGCGCCCGACTGGACATGCTGATCGATCAGCGCGTTAAAATCAAAGTTCGCCACGATGTTCGTGTCGGCCAGTACTACATAGGTTTCCTTCTGCCCCCGCAGGAAATCCAGAATACTCGCCAGAGCTTCGACGCGGCCGTTGTACAGCTTCACTGTCTTCTCCGCGAAGGGCGGGATGATATTCAAACCGCCGTTCTTGCGGGCCAGATCCCACTCACGGCCGGAGCCTAAGTGATCCATCAGGGAAAGGTAGTTCCTGCGGACGATCAGGGAAATATTATCGATGCCGCAGTTCACCATGCTGGAAAGCACAAAATCCACGATACGGTAACGGCCGCCAAAGGGGATCGAGGCCATCAGGCGCTCATTCACCAGTTCCGGTACCAGAGAATCATAACTGTTGGGGAACAGAACACCCAATACATCTGCGTTCGTATTTACCACTGTTCCTCACCGCCTTTCACATTATTCCTGACCATGGCGTTCGGGCCGATCTTGGCGCCGTCGCCAATAAATACGTTATTCCCGATCGTAGCCACGCCCTTCTCATCTCCCTCGGGCATGGCGCCTACGACGGCGTTCTCGCCGATCTCCACATTCTCGGCCACGATACAGTGCTTCACCACCGCGCCGGAACGGATGACCGTACCGCCCATGACGACCGCGTCCTCGACCTCAGCGCCTTCCTCCACACGGACGCCCGCGAACAGAATGGAATGCTTCACCTTGCCGTTGATGCGGCAGCCGTCGGTGATCATGGAATTCTCCACGACGCCGCCCTTGCCGATCTTATGACCGGTCATGCCGCTGTTGCGGCTGTAGATCTTCCAGTCGTCGTCAAACAGATTGATACCGCTGTGTTCCGGATCCAGAACCTCCATATTGGCTTCCCAGAGGGAGGAAATGGTTCCGACATCCTTCCAGTATCCGCTGAAATGATAAGCGTACATCCTGCGGTTGTCGCGGAACAGATTCGGGATGATGTTCTTGCCGAAATCGTTCTCGGAATTGGGATCAGCCTCATCCTCTTCCAGATACTGTTTCAGAATATCCCAGTTGAAGATGTAGATACCCATGGATGCCAGATTGGACTTGGGATTCTTGGGCTTCTCCTGGAACTCGGTGATCCGGTCATTCTCATCCGCCACCATGATGCCGAACCGGGAAGCCTCCTCCCACGGCACTTCCATAACGGCCACGGAGAACTCTGCCCCCTTCTCCTTGTGGTAGCGCAGGAAATCGCTGTAGTCCTGCTTGCAGATCTGGTCGCCGGACAGAATGATCACGTACTGCGGATCATATCTCTGGATGAATGAAATATTCTGGTAAATGGCATTGGCCGTGCCTTTATACCAGTCAGAGCCGGAAGCCTGCTGATAAGGCGGGAGCACATGGACGCCGCCATGGAGACGGTCAAGGTCCCAGGGCTGTCCGTTGCCAATGTACTCATTCAGAACCAGAGGCTGATACTGGGTCAGAATACCCACCGTATCGATCCCGGAATTGACGCAGTTCGACAGCGGAAAATCAATGATCCTGTACTTGCCGCCGAAGGGAACCGCAGGTTTTGCCAGATTCTGGGTCAGCGTATACAGACGGGAACCCTGTCCACCGGCAAGAAGCATTGCTATCATTTCTTTTGCCATGATAATCTCCCCCTCATATATTTTGAGTTAATTCGATTCTACCACAAAATAGTAAATTGTGATACCCTTTTTGGAAATTTTTTCGTTAATTATGGCAAAGTATACAAAAAACAAAATGCTTGCGTTTGTATTTTGCCCACAATATGTATATTTTATGAGACGCTTTCCGTTCTGTCAGGAGCTTTCGGCAGTCCGAGTCTGTTCATTCTTCTGTCGCGGATACGGATCCTGACGCAGCCGGCTCTGTCCTGCCTACCGGTTCTGCTGTGTCCAGTTCCGGCCCGGCTGTTTCGCCGGCCGCTTGCTGTTCCATTTCCTTCAGATCCACCTGCAGTTCTTCCTCCACCTCGCTGCGGATCTCCTCGGCCCGGACAGGATCCATATCCGGAAGATTCTCCGTAGACCCGATTCCGAACCGGCGCAGGAACTCTTCTGTCGTGGCAAAAAGCGACGGCCGTCCCGGCGCGTCCAGCCTTCCGATCTCCTCCACCAGACCATATTCTACCAGACGGCTGACCGCGTGGTCGGAATTCACGCCGCGGATCTTCTCGATCTCCGCCCTGGTCACCGGCTGCTTATAGGCAATGATGGACAATGTCTCCAGCGCCACGTCCGTCAGCACCTGGCGCCTGGGCGCCGAAGCCACCCGGATCAGATTTTCGTAGAAACGGCCGCGGGTGCACAGCTGGTAGCTGTCCTCCAGACGGATCACCTGCATTCCCCGGTTTTCATGATCGTAACGCCAGGCAAGGTTCTCCACTACCTTCCGCGCCATATCCGTATCCTGGCCGATCGCCGCGGCCAGCTGTCCCAGTTCCACCGGGCTCCCCATCGTAAACAGAACCGCCTCGACGACCGCCTCCCAGTCGGTCTCCGGATCGTGGACACATGCTTCCGGCTGCTCTGCGGCGGCTGTTTCTGTCTTTCCGGCGTCTGATGCTTCCGGCGTATCCTGATTCGTCGGTTCTTCTGCCGGCATCTCCTGACCTGCCGTCTCTGCCCCTGTCACTTTCTGATGCACGGATTCTTCTTCCGGTCTCTCCTTTTTCGGCTGTTCCATCGCCGGTACTTCCTGATACACCGGTTCTTCTGCCGGCGTATCCTGCTCAGGCAGTTCTGTCTCCTGTTCCGGCAGTTCCGTCTCCTGTATCTCCCGGCGGGCCAGTTCCTCTTCTATTGCATCCCGGCGGGTCTGCTCCTCTTCCAGTACATCCTGCCGGGCCAGTTCCTCCTCCAGAGCATCCTGGCGGGCCTGGATCGCATCCAGATCAAACTCCTCGTCGTCCCAATCTTCTCTGTTATTCATTCCGTTCCTCTTATTTCTCAAAATCTTCCAGACCGTCCAGATCAAGTCCCTCCAGACCGCCTTCCGTATCCACCGCTTCAATATCCATATCGTCAAACAGCGCCGCCTGCGTCAGCCGGATACGGCCCATCCTCATCAGTTCTAGGATCGCCAGGAAGGTAACTACCACTTCCACCTTATCCGCCTGATTCGTCAGCATCTGCCGGAAACTGAATCGCCGTTTCTGTCTGGCGTAATCCAGAACCGAACCGATCTTCTTCTCCAGGCTTACGCTCTCCTTCTTTATCTCCCCGAAACGGCTGCGGATCGGATCCACCCGGTCGTCCTGCCGCTTCATGACCGATGCGAAAATGTTCTGAAGCTTCGCAAGAGTCAGTCCGTCAAGAAGCGCATCCAGATCCACCGGCGGTTCATATCCGGCCACCTCTTTCGGTACGGTCGGCGCCTTATAGAAATGCTTCTCCGCGTCCTGCTCCATTTCCTGAAGCTGAACGGCCATCTGCTTGTACATCTTATACTCCAGAAGCCGCGCCACCAGTTCCGCCCTGGGATCTTCTTCCCCGCCGTCCTCATCCTCCTGGACAGGCAGAAGCATCCTGGACTTGATATCGATCAATGTAGCCGCCATAACCAGGAACTCACTGACCACGTCCAGATTCTCCGCCTCCATATGGCTCACATAATCCAGATACTGTTCCGTGATCATCACGATGGGAATATCGTAAATACTGACTTTATTTTTCTCGATCAGATGGAGAAGAAGATCTAAAGGCCCTTCAAAATTCTCCAGCTTATAGGATATGCTCATCTGTTGTCTATACCCTTCTGTAGGATTTCCGGTTCAAGTATACCAGAAATGTCATGATCTGTAAACGCGCCATCTCAGGTACAGCCGGACGGTCTTACCTTTACCACCACAAGCTGCGACATGTCGTTCAGGCGCAGATTGACCGAATGGGTGCCCAGACCTCTTCCCACGATCATCACACCTTTATTCTTGCAGTGCAGTCCCTGGCATTCTTTCCGGAAAAACTCAAACTGCGGCGTCATCACACCGCCAAGGAACGGAAGCCAGATGGTCCCCCCATGGTAATGTCCTGCCAGCGTCAGGTCGGCTCCCCATCTCTCATAAGCATCAAAAAATTTAGGCGAATGGGCCAGAAGGATCTGATACCGACTCCGGTCCGCCGCGCCAAGATGTCTCTCTATATAACCAGGCGCCAGTTCGTCCGAACATCTGTGCCTGTAGTATTTCCTGTCCAGATCCAGCCCGCTGATACAAACTTCATCGTTAAACGGTATGGTCTCATCCGCCAGCCATACAACGCCGCTCTCCGCAAGCCCGCTCCGATACCGGTCGTACACATCGCCATAACGCCCTCTGTTCCGGTCCAGACGGTTCTCGTGGTTGCCGTTTCCATAATACACCCGGAAACGAGAAGCAAGCTTTTTTACAAAATCCATGGCCGGTTCGATCTCCACCCGCTCCCCTACGATCATCATGTCCCCGCCGATCAGGACCGCGTCCGGCTTCGCCCTGCCGATGGCGGCCAGAAGCCGCCTCTGTCCCTTTCCAAAGCAGTTATCATGCAGATCCGTCAGAAATACGAACGTATACTCCTTTGTAACCTTCTCCGACTGCAGTTCATATACATCTGTCGTAAAAACCTTCCGCTCATAAACGGACCGCAGGCAAAGCCACACTGCGGCCGCCGCCGCAGTGATCAACATCCATACCATCGTCAGTCTCCTGCTGTTTCATTCCCGCTTCACGGCATCGTCCCGCCGGAAATCACTTCTGGTTCTTGAACACCGGATCCGCCGGATGTCCGCCTACCAGCTTCTGCATGGTGCGCTGCACCGCATCTCTGGAATTCTTCCAGTCCTTGTCCTTATTCAGATAATCGTACTTCTCGATGAGCCAGTCGATATCCTCCTGGATCCGATCCAACTCCCGGTTCATCTGTTCAAACAGCACCGGGAACACCGTCTCCTGCTCCTTCTTGCCCAGCCCCTGGCTGCAGGCGTCTACCAGATCCGCAAAATGGTGGACGCAGAAGCCCTTCGACTCTTTCAGCAGATTCAGGAAATCCTTCTCATTCTTCACCTGATAGAGAAATGTATCGATCACGCGCCGGTAAGTCTCATCGACACGGCCACACACATAGCAGTGGCTCTCCTCGCCCCGGATCCAGTTCCCGACCGAAGTTCCGCTCTGAGCCGCTCCCTCTTTCTTCCGGATCAGCCCGAACATCGAAGACGAGGCAGGTTCGGCCTTAAAAGACGCCATCTCTTTCTTCAGGCCCTCACGTACATGTTTCATCCGGGTCTTTAAAATCCACGCGTTGCCAAGGCTGTTGCCGTAATCATACATCATCTTCGTATGATGGCGGCAGAACCCCTGGCGGTCTGTCTGGTCCCTGGTATCGCTTTCCATATAGGAAGAACCCAGCACAAATTCGATCGCTTTCTGCTCCAGATCCCTCTCCAGATAGCAGAACGGACACTCGTCCCCGCTCACAAGCGCGTCATGAAGTTCGATCGTATATAGTTTCTCTTTCACAGTATTCCACCCCCAAAGCCTCTTTTATTACATCATACACGGTCAGGTGCCTTTCCGTCAAGCAGAGAATCTTTTGTATGACATTTGGCTGTTTTGCCGTCTTTTTACAGTCATCTTACAATATTATCCAATTATGGTCAATGGTCAAATGAATATTTCTGCCGTTATATTAAATTGTGAGGTGGAAAGATGATCATTTACGAGCCCCTGTGGCGTACGATGAAGGAACGCAAAATTACACAGTACCGGCTGATCCACTATTATGGCATCAGCCCCGGTCAGATCGACCGGCTTCGGAAGAACGAATATGTTTCTACGCATACCATAGGAATGCTCTGCACGATCCTGGACTGCGGCGTATCGGATATCATGGAATTCCGCATGGACGACAGTGAATATGTATTTCGCAATAATTATCCGGATTATATAATGCCAAAATAACAACCGGCTTTCCCGCAAAGATAAGGGAATGCCGGTTGTCTGCTATCATATATTCTTTCTGTTTTCTGTTCTGCTGTTTTCTATTCTACCGTTTCCTGTTTTTCAGTTTCCCATCCATGCGCCGTCCGCGCCAAGCGTATAACCATCCGGCGTTACAGTACCCTTAAGCATCGTACCGTTTCCGCCCAGATAGAACCATTTGCCGTTATCCTGAACCCAGTAATTCTTCGCCATAACGCCGCTGCTTCTGAAATAATACCAGTCTCCGTTAACGAAAAGCCTCCAGCCTGTCGCCATATAGCCGTTCGCATCGATCCAGTATTCCGTTCCGTCAAGGTTCAGCCACTCTCCGGCGGCACGCCGGCCGTCAGACTTGATGTAGTACCAACCCGCGGCATCCTGGCCCCAGCCCGCAGTCTTCGCTGCAGCCGCCGCTGTCTCCGTCTGCTGAATAGCAGGAGCCTCCTGGGCCGCAGGAGATGTCGGCGCCTGAGTCTCCGGAATCGACGGGGCCTGCGTCTCAGGAGATGCAGGGGCTTCCTGGGTCGCCGGTGAGGCCGGTGCCTGAGTTTCTGGAGTTGACGGAGCCTGCGTCTCTGGAGATGCAGGGGCTTCCTGGGCCGCTGGTGAGGCCGGTGCCTGGGTTTCTGGAGTTGACGGCACCTGCGTCTCTGGAGATGCAGGGGCTTCCTGGGTCACTGGTGATGCCGGAGCCTGAAACTCCAGACTTCCCGGAGCCTGAGACTCAGGAGTTGAAGGAGCCTGCGTCTCCGGGCTTGCCGGCGTCTGAGCCTCTGGGCTTCCTGAAGCCTGCGTCTCTGAAGTTACCTGCATCTGGGTCTCCGGACTTGCCGGTGCCTGCGTCTGCTGGGTCTGAGGCCCTGTCTGCACAGGAGCACTTCCCAGAGGTCCGGACGCACCGGCCGTCATCTTCGCAAAGCCGTAATCCAGAAGCGCCTTCGTATCCGTATAATGAGTTCCATTCGCCTTCATGACGACGGCTATAAGGCGTACACCGTTCCGTTCCGCGCCTGTGACCAGAGTATTCCCGGCCAGGGATGTAAATCCGGTCTTGCCGCCGATAATGCCCTCGTAATACCTGGAATCATCCGGATACAGCATCTTATGGCCCATGGTGATCGTCATGGCCTCATTCTTCTTCGTGGCCGGAAGCTTATAGGACAGGGTCGTGTCAATCTCCCGCAGGGTCGAATTGGCAAACGCCGCACGGCCGATCAGCGCCATATCGTACGGCGTCGTATAATGGTTCGGATCATTCAGTCCGTGGGGATTCACAAAATGAGTATTCGTACATCCCAGCGCCGCCGCCTTCTTATTCATCAGATCCGCAAACGCGGATATACTTCCCGATACATGCTCCGCCAGAGCATTCCCCACCTCATTGGCCGATTTCAGAAGAAGCGCATAAAGACACTGCCGCACAGTCAGCTGATCGCCTTCCACCATGCCAAGAGAGACGGCTCCCGCCTCCAGGTTCGTGGTAGCTGTTTTTGAGAATGTTACCGTGCCGTTCAGATCGCAGTTCTCGATCACCAGAAGCGCCGTCATCAGCTTGGTGATACTGGCCGGATAATACTTTGTATTGGCATTCTTCCCATAAAGGATCTGTCCGGTGGCAGCGTCGATGACTACCGCTCCCTGAGCCTGGATCTCCGGCTCCGAAACCGAAGCCGTACCGCCCGCATTCTGCGTCGCGTAAACCGCGGACTGCGGCAGCAAAACCAGACACACCGCCAACAGGATCGCCGTCAGCCTTCCGTAACGCATCCTATATGCGTGAAACGTCCCGCGTTCTTTCATCTCTGTCGTTCTTTCCCTTCTATCTTCCTTCTGTCCTGGCATCCGTCCGCTCTCCTTTTCAGCATCAAGACGGACTTCCGCAATCACCTGATCACTCCGCGCTGAATCTCTGTGCCTGCGCCGCGATCAGTTCCTGATCGTCGAAATAGTTGATCTTCATGGCGGCCTTCATCTCCGCCAGCGTCACCGCGGCCTTCTTCTCCGCCTTTATACTGCCTTCCCGCAGGATCCGGTAAACCTCCGGGATGTTCTTCTCGTAAGCTCTCCTTCTCTCGCGGATCGGCTCCAGTTCTGCCTGCATAACTTCATTCAGGAACTTCTTCACCTTCACGTCGCCCAGGCCGCCCCTCATATAATGGGCTTTCAGTTCATCCAGATTCTGGTACTCCGGCCAGAACTTCGCGAAATGCTCGTCCCGGCAGAAGGCGTCCAGATAAGTGAACACCGGATTGCCCTCCACACATCCCGGATCCTGGACCCGGATATGATTCGGATCGGTAAACATGCTCATGATCTTCTTCCTGACATCCTCCGGCGAATCCGACAGATAGATGCAGTTTCCGAGAGACTTGCTCATCTTCGCGTTGCCGTCGATCCCCGGCAGACGCCTGCAGGATTCATTCTGCGGGATCAGCGCCTCCGGCTCCACCAGCACTTCGTCATAGATATGATTGAAGCTGCGGACGATCTCTCTTGTCTGCTCGATCATCGGCAGCTGATCGTCTCCCACCGGCACCGTCGTCGCCTTAAACGCCGTAATATCCGCCGCCTGGCTGATCGGATAAGTGAAAAATCCTACCGGAATGCTTGTCTCAAAATTGCGAAGCTTGATCTCGTTCTTCACCGTCGGGTTCCGCTGAAGGCGGGACACAGTCACAAGATTCATATAATAAAATGACATCTCCGTCAGTTCCGGTACCTGCGACTGAATGAACAGCGTCGACTTCGCCGGATCCAGACCGCAGGACAGATAGTCAAGCGCTACCTCTATGATATTCTGGCGCACCTTCTCCGGATTGTCCGCATTGTCCGTCAGCGCCTGCGCGTCGGCGATCATAATATAGATCTCGTCGAACGCGCCGGAATTCTGCAGTTCCACCCGCTGGCGCAGCGATCCGACATAATGTCCTACATGAAGCTTCCCGGTCGGCCGGTCCCCGGTCAGTATGATTTTCTTTGATTCAGCCATATTCCCCTCCTGATATGATCATGGTGCCGGCATGCCGGTCTCCCCTGTATTCCGTTACTCTTAATGAGTATACCACTCATTTCCGCGATTGCCTACTGTATTTTTCTAAAAAAACTCTTACGGAAGTATTTCTATTTCGGTCACATGCATCCGAGGCGACGTACCATAACAAAGAAGTTTGCCGGTTATGCAGGAATTCCGGCACGTCGCGTAAACACAAGACACCTCTGAGGTATTTACTGAACTGTATTGGAAATAAATAACGGGAATGACGATCTCGGTCATTCCCGCTATTCTCACGCTTCCGCGTTCTCTGGAGACAACAGGGCTCGAACCTGCGACCCCATGCGTGTGATGCATGTGCTCTCCCAGCTGAGCTATGCCTCCGTCACATATTGTATCATATGACAGAAAAATTGCAAGCACTTTTTTTCATAATTTGGAAATGATAATTTGAAAATGAATCAATACGAACAAGGCGTCACCATCGCCCCTTTGCATAGTGACATAATAAAGCGGGGACCTTCCGCTCCGAAGATCCCCGCTGAATCTGCTGTTTATAAGCTTTCCGCTTATTTTCTGCTGTCCGCGAACCGCTTGATATTGCTGGCGTTCACGAACTTCTCGATCTTTCCGTCCTTCACAAGCACCAGCGTCGGCGCCTGCATGATGCCGAACTCATCCGAAAGCTCCGGATTCTCTTCCGCGTCGATCACCTGATAATCCACGCCCTTTAAGAATTCCTTGGCGATCCTGCAGTTGGGGCAGGTCTTGGTCGTGAAAAGATAGGTTCCGGATGCGGGCGTCTGCACGCCCTCCCCAGCCGGTGTGCCGCAAGCAGCACCTGTGCTGGTCTCGCCGGCTGCCGCGGAAACATTGGCATTAGCCTCAGCCGCGCTCCGAAGGATCGCCTGGGCCGTCTTCTCCGCCACCGTATCCGCTACATGGACCGCGGCGTCTCCGCCTCTCTTCAGCACGGAATGCGCCACATCGTAGGTCGTACGGTTCTTGTACTCCTGGGTCTTGCCCGCGTTCCAGTTCTTCACCGGACGGTAGTAACCGGTGATACGGCTGTAGACCTCGGCTTCATTGCCGCAGATCGGGCAGGTGAAATGCTCGCCGATCAGATAGCCGTGATCCCTGCAGATCGAATAGGTCGGCGACATCGTGTAATACGGCAGCTTGTAGTTCTCGGCGATCGTGCGCACCAGCTTGGCCGCCGACTTCCAGGAAGGCAGCTTCTCGCCCAGGAACGCGTGGAACACGGTTCCGGAGGTGTAGAGGGTCTGCAGCTCGTCCTGGATATCCAGCGCGTCGAAGATATCCGCCGTGTAATCCACCGGCAGATGGGAACTGTTGGTGTAGTAAGGCGTATCGCCGTCATTCCCGGCAGTAATGATATCCGGATAGCGGCTCTTGTCATGCTTGGCCAGACGGTAGGAGGTAGATTCCGCCGGCGTGGCCTCCAGGTTGTACAGATCGCCGTACAGTTCCTGATAATCGGACAGGCGCTCCCGCATATGGTTCAGCACGTCCTTCGTAAACTTCTGGGTCTCCGGATGGGTCAGGTCTTTGCGGAGCCATTTGGCATTCAGGCCCACCTCGTTCATGCCCACCAGTCCGATGGTGGAGAAATGGTTCTCGAAGGTTCCCAGGTAGCGCTTCGTATACGGATACAAGCCGTTGTCCAGAAGCTTCGTGATGACCTCGCGCTTGGTCTTAAGGGACCTGGCGGAGATATCCATCATCCGGTCGAGCCTCTTGTAGAAGTCGGCCTCGTCCTTGGCCAGGTAAGCGATCCTGGGCATATTGATCGTGACGACGCCGATGGAACCGGTGCTCTCTCCTGCTCCGAAGAAGCCGCCGGTCTTGCGGCGCAGCTCGCGCAGATCCAGACGCAGGCGGCAGCACATGCTGCGCACGTCGCTGGGCTGCATATCGCTGTTGATATAGTTGGAGAAATACGGCGTACCGTATTTGGCTGTCATCTCAAAGAGAAGCCTGTTGTTCTCGGTCTCGGACCAGTCGAAGTCCTTCGTAATAGAGTAGGTCGGGATCGGATACTGGAAGCCGCGGCCGTTGGCGTCGCCCTCGATCATCGTCTCGATGAAGGCGCGGTTGACCATATCCATCTCCTTCTTGCAGTCCTTGTACTTGAACGGCATCTCCTTGCCGCCCACGATGGCCGGCATCTCCGCCATGTCATCCGGCACGGTCCAGTCCAGAGTGATGTTGGAGAACGGCGCCTGGGTACCCCAGCGGCTGGGCGTGTTCACGCCGTAGACGAAGGACTCGATGCACTTCTTCACGCCGTCGTAATCCAGGTTGTCTGCCTTCACGAACGGCGCCAGATAGGTATCGAAGGAAGAAAATGCCTGCGCGCCGGCCCACTCGTTCTGCATGATGCCGAGGAAATTGACCATCTGGTTGCACAGCACGGACAGATGCTTTGCGGGAGAGGACGTGATCTTGCCAGGGATACCGCCAAGACCTTCCACGATCAGCTGCTTTAAGGACCATCCGGCGCAGTAGCCGGTCAGCATGGACAGATCGTGCAGATGGATGTCAGCGTTTCTGTGGGCGTCGGCGATCTCCTTGTCGTAGATCTCGGACAGCCAGTAGTTGGCGGTCACGGCGCCGGAGTTGCTTAAGATCAGTCCGCCGACGGAATAGGTGACGGTGGAGTTCTCCTTCACACGCCAGTCCTCGACCTTCACGTAGCTGTTGACCACATCCCGGTAGTCCAGAATCGTGTTCTTCATGTTGCGGATCTTCTCGCGCTGCTTCCTATAAAGGATATATGCCTTGGCCACATCCGTGTAGCCCGCCTGTTCCAGCACATGCTCCACGCTGTCCTGGATCTGCTCCACGGTGATCTTCCCGTCCTTCATCTTGCTCTGGAAATCCGCTGTCACGCGAAGAGCCAGAAGCTCCAGAATCTCGTTATTGAATTCTTTCTCTGTAGCCTTAAATGCCTTCTTGATGGCCTCTGTGATCTTGCTCAGATTAAACTCCGCAACCTCGCCGTCTCGCTTTACTACGCTGATCATTATAAATCCCCTTTCTTCCCGCCTTCGGGTCCTCTCATCTGTCCGCTTCTTAATCTGGATTCTGTCTGCCCCCACTGCCGCAGAAGCGCCGCTCTTATCATTATAGCAGAGGATAAATAAAAACACAATATCTAGTTTGAAAAAAATTCCAGTGCTAGATATTGTGTTAAAAATATGTCATACTAACCTGCCAAATAACTCTGCAGGAACGTATGCCCGCACCCGGATCCCGGCTTCCGTATACTCTTCTTCCAGAAGTTCCCCGAACTTACGGATCTCCTGGATCCGGCCGGCTTCGCTGTAGCCGAATACTTTCTCCAGATAGACCTTCCGTTCACGCAGGATCTGCTCCAGCGTCTCAAGAAGATCGGGGATGCCGTCTCCGGTCTTCGCCGAGATCTTCACCTGGCGGTCTGCCTGAAGATCCTTGAGGATCACTTCATGATCCAGCTTGTCCGTCTTGTTGAATACGGTCACGATCACCTTGTCCGTAACGCCAAGCTGCTTCAGCGTCTCGTAAACGATGTGCATCTGCATTTCCATTTGGGGGTTCGTGCAGTCTACGACGTGCAGGATGATATCATTGTATTTCGCTTCCTCCAGAGTGCTCTTAAACGCCTCGATCAGATGATGGGGCAGCTTGCGGATAAATCCGACCGTGTCGGTCAGAAGGATCTGCTGGCCGTCCGGCAGGCGCAGGCTTCTGGTCGTCGGATCCAGCGTCGCGAACAGCTTATCCTCCGCCAGGATCCCGGCGTTTGTAAGATAATTGAGAAGCGTGGATTTGCCGGCATTGGTGTAACCGACAATGGCGGCTCCTGTCGTATGTCCCCGGTCCCGCTGCTGCCGCTGAACCTGGCGGTGGCGCTCTACATCCTTCAACTCTTCCTTGAGTACCGATATCCTCTCATGGATCCGCCGCCGATCGATCTCCAGTTTCGATTCACCTGGTCCGCGGGTTCCGATACCGCCGCCAAGCCTTGAGAGGGAGCTGCGAAGTCCCACGAGCCGTGCCGCCCGGTACCGCAGCTGGGCCAGTTCCACCTGAAGCTTGCCTTCTCTGGTATTGGCCCTTGACGCGAAAATATCCAGGATCACCATGGTGCGGTCCATCACCTTGCAGTCTAAGGCTTCCTCCAGGTTCTTAAGCTGGGCCGGCGACAATTCGTCGTCGCAGACCACGCCGTCAGCCTCCGTCTCCCACAGAAGCTCCTTCACTTCATCGATCTTGCCTTTGCCGAAATACGTTCCCGGATGGATCTGTTCCCGGTTCTGGATCACCCGGCCGAGGGTGGTGCCGCCGGCCGTCTTTACAAGCTCCTCAAGCTCGTCCAGGCACTGCTCCGCTTCCCCTCCGCCGGTATCGACAGCCAGCAGGATCACCCGGTCCTCGACGTCTTTGATTTCAAATAGTTCCGCCAAATCTTCCTCCTGTCAATGCTCTGCTTCCTATATAGCGCCTGCTGCGGGAGCAAATCAGCGTTCCGGAATTGCGCTGCTTCCCCGCTTTCAGTCTGTCCGCGTCTTCAGAAACGCGATTTCCTTTTCCACTTCCTCTGAAGCGCCGAATTCCGCGGCATACGTCTGCAGCGTCCGCAGAGCGCCGGCAAAATCCAGCTTCTTTTCATATACGACCGCCTGATTAAACAGCAGTTTTTCCCTGGCGCCGTCTCCCGCAGCCAGACCTTTCTCGATAAATGCCATCGCCTGGTCGTACTCCTCAAATTCCAGTTCATTTAACGCCAGCTGATTATAAATTTCCCCATTCTGCACGCCGTCATCCACCGCCTGCTGGAACAGTTCCGTCGCCTCGGAACCGCGGTCCGCTTTCCGAAGAGCCGCTCCCAGCGCCAGGAGCAGATCCACCGTGTCCTCATCCGGCTGCCACGCACTGTAAAGGGCCTGATACTGCTCCTTCGCCCTGTCCAGCTGACCGTCCAGCACCAGCATCGCACAGCAGCGGGACAGATATTCCGTCTTCTCTTTATCCCCGTCTACCTGCCAGAGCGTATCGTAGGTTTCGGCGGCGGCGCCGTAATCGCCCATATAGTATTCTGCTTCGGCACGGTATTTCAGCACATCGATCTCGAAATTGCCCACCTTGCCGTCTGATTTCTCCAATGCCTCGTCAAACAGCTGCACTGCCGCCGGGTAATTGCCGGCGTTCATCCGCAGGATGCCGTTCTCCCGAAGGTCGTATTTCTCTTTCGATCCACAGCCGGATAATAGAAGAACCGCAGCCATACATACAATCAGATATCTATATTTTCTCATTCCTATCTCCATTCCCGCCGCCTGTATTCAGTAAACTGTTTTTTCGCAGCCAGTTCTTTCGCTGACTTTTCAGATACCAGTGCATCGCCGCCGGCACCGCATGACGGCAGCCCCGAACGTACGCCAAAGAACCAGCATCTCCACAATCAAACACACCGCTGAAACTGCTTTCGACCATGCCTACCGGATCCCGGTGCTTCCGAATCCGCCCCGATTCTCCCCGTCCAGACGCTCCGTTTCCTCGAAACGGATCCGGGGCTGATGCTCCATGATCCGAAACTGGCAGATCCGGTCATTTACATGGATCTGCGTGTCCCGCACAGCCAGCGCCGGAAAATACCACTGATCGCCGTCGCCGCAGTAGGTCTCATCGATGATCCCGAAATGATTCGTCTGAATGATCCCGAAATTCTTATAAGTAGAACTGCGGGGCACCACATGGGCCTCGTAGCCTTCCGGAAGCTTCATGGCGACGCCCAGAGGAATCAGCTTAAACTCGCCTGCCTTAAGCGAAACATCCTCCGCGGCCCGCAGGTCGATCCAGTCGGATTTGCCGTCAATATAGGCCAGGCGGTCGATCTTATCCGTGAAATATTTAATTCTGACCGTTTCCATAAAACGCCTCCCTGTCCGCCGCATTTATCTGGATCTGCGCGATCCCCTCGTCGGTACAAATCCATTTTTCATTATACGTTTCTCCACTTTCACTGTCAATCGCAAAAAGCCTCTGTTCCGTGGAAATACAAGAAAAGCGTCACTGGTGCCTTGCTTGCATGGAAATACAAAAAGAGCGTCACTGACGCCTTGCTTGCGTGGAAATACAAGAAGAGCGTCACTGGCGTTCTTCTTGCATGGAAATAAAAAGGGCCGGAAAGATGAATCTTCACCGTTCCGGTCCTTTCCGAATCTTTCTTTTTGCAAATAAGACTCCCGCGATTACTGGATCGCCGTCACCGTATAATCCTGCGCCTCGACAGCCGACTTAAGCGCCGCGTCGTCCAGCGGAGCGGACAGGGTCACTACCGCGGTTCCCTTCTCATGGCTGACCTCGGCCGCGCTCACCTGCTCAAGAGCCTCCAGCGCCTTCTTGACGCGGGCCTCGCAGTGTCCGCACATCATGCCTTCGATCTTCATTGTCTTTGTCATAGTTTGTTCCTCCTTATGATTCTTTTTATGTTTTATTTTTTTATCCCGCGCCGTGCTGTTCATATCGAACAGATTCAGGCGAAGGGCATTGGTAACGACACAGAAGCTGGACAGGCTCATGGCCGCCGCTCCGAACATCGGATTCAGCTTCAGTCCGAAGAAAGGATACCACAGACCGGCCGCCAGCGGGATCCCGATCACATTGTAGAAAAATGCCCAGAACAGGTTCTCATGGATATTCGTCAGGGTCGCGCGGCTTAAGCGGATGGCCGCCGGCACATCGCTTAAGCGGCTCTTCATCAGGACCACATCCGCCGCGTCGATGGCGATATCCGTGCCCGCGCCGATGGCGATGCCGATATCCGCCCGGGTCAGGGCCGGGGCGTCGTTGATGCCGTCGCCTACCATAGCCACCTTTCCCTGCTTCTTCAGATCCCGGATCACATTCTCCTTGCCGTCCGGCAGAACGCCCGCGATCACCTGATCCACGCCGGCCTGGCTTCCGATGGCCCGGGCCGTCCGTTCATTATCGCCGGTCAGCATGACCACGCGGATACCCATATTCTGAAGCTGGCGGACCGCCTCGGGGCTGTCCTCACGGATCACGTCCGCCACGGCGATAATTCCCGCGAGACAGTTCCCGCGGCTGAAATACAGCGGCGTTTTGCCTTCCTCTGCCAGCGCTTCCGCACGGGCGCGGAGCTGATCCGATATCATACCGCCGGATGCAGCTGCCGGATGCTCATCCCCGCGGCCTTCCGCACGCTCGCCGTTTCCGGCAGCCGCCTTAAGTCCTCCGCCCACGGCAGCTTCTGCAGTTCCTGCAGTCTTCACAAGCCCTTCGGCAGACGCCTGCATCTGCCCGCTTATAAACGCCAGATTACCGCCGCACACCGTTTCTCCGTTCAGTCTTCCTGTCAATCCATTACCGGGAAGCGCCGTAAAATCTTCCACATCCCCGCCGGTGATCCCCAGCTCTTCCGCCCGCTTAAGGACAGCCTTTGCCAGCGGATGCTCGCTCTTCTTCTCAAGCGCGCAGGCAAGCCGCAGAAGCTCCTCTTCCGTCGCGCCCTCCGCCGGGATCACATCCGTCACCTTCGGCTCGCCGTTTGTGATCGTTCCGGTCTTATCAAGCGCGACGATCTCCATTTTCCCGGCCGCCTCCAGGGACGCGGCCGTCTTGAACATCACGCCGTGACGCGCGCCCATGCCGTTGCCAACCATGATAGCCACCGGCGTCGCAAGACCCAGGGCGCAGGGACAGCTGATAACCAGCACTGAGATGCCCATGGACAGCGAAAAGCCCAGGCTGTGGCCCGTCACGAGCCACAGAAACGTCGTGATCACCGCGATCGTGATCACCGCCGGCACGAAGACGCCGCTGACCTTATCCGCCACTTTGGCGATCGGCGCCTTGGTGGCCGCCGCGTCGCTGACCATCTGGATGATCTGGGACAATGTGGTATCCTCGCCGACTCTCGTGGCCCGGCAGCGGATGAATCCGGACTGGTTCACCGTAGCCGCCGACACCGTATCTCCGGCCGCCTTATCCACCGGGATGCTCTCGCCGGTCAGCGCCGCCTCATTGACCGCGCTCGTGCCCTCCAGCACCACGCCGTCCACCGGGATATTTTCCCCGGGACGCACGACGAAAATATCGCCCTTCTGCACCTGATCGATGGACACCTCCGTCTCCACGCCGTCATAGACCACCACCGCCGTCTTCGGCGCCAGCTTCATCAGGCTCTTAAGCGCGTCTGTGGTCTTGCCTTTGGAACGGGCCTCCAGCATTTTCCCGACCGTGATCAGCGTCAGGATCATGGCCGCCGATTCAAAATAGAACTCGTGCATATAGCCCATGACGCCTTCCATGTCCATCCGCATCTGGGCGTCCGTCATCGCGAACAGCGCGTAGGTGCTGTAGCCGAACGCCGCCGTGGAACCCAGCGCCACCAGGGTATCCATGTTCGGCGCGCGGTGCCACAGGGATTTATAGCCGCTGATAAAGAATTTCTGGTTGATGACCATGATGACGACTGTCAGAAGCAGCTGCAGGAGCCCCTGGGCCACATGATTCTCCGCCAAAAACGCCGGAAGCGGCCAGCCCCACATCATATGTCCCATGGAAATGTACATGAGCACCGCCAGAAATCCCAGCGATGTAAATAACCTCCGCTTCAGGACCGGCGTCTCCCGGTCGCGGAGCATTTCTTCCGCCTCGGACATCGAACTGCCGCCGGAAACCGCCGTGCTGCCGCCTGCGGATGCGGAACCACCGCCCGCCCTACCGCCAGCCGCGGAAGTCCGGCCTGCCGCGCCGCCCCTCTGCTTTAACGACGCGCCGTATCCGGCCTCTTCCACCGCACGGATCACAGCCTCCGGCGAAGCCGTGCCTTCCACGCCCATGGAATTGGTCAGAAGGCTCACCGAACAGGACGTAACGCCCTCCACCTTCGATACCGCCTTCTCCACCCGGGAACTGCACGCCGCGCAGCTCATGCCGGTTACAAGGTATTGCTGCATTGTCTGTCATCTCCTTATATCGACTCACATCTAAAATTCCAACTGGTGTTATCCGCCGCAGCAGCGTCTGCCTTCAGGCAGTCTCGATCTTCACCACTTTAAAATCCGCCCGTTCCACCGCACGGATCAGTTCCTCATCCTCCACCATGCGGCTCATGGAGACCCGGGCAATATTTTTCTTCAGATCCACCTTCGCCACGGCACCGTCGATCCGGTTGATCTGCCTCTCCACGCTGTTCTTGCAGTTCTCGCAGTGCATGCCCTCGATGGTGACGATCTTCTCGCCTACTTTCTCGCCTTCCAGCTCCTTCTGCGGCGCCTTCGGCACGGAACCGCCGCAGCAGCCGTTCCTGCTGCGCTTTAATGCTTCCCTGACTCCGAAAAACAAACCGACTGCAACGATCAGAACAATAATAATATCTCCCATGATCTTCTTCTCCATTCTGCCATACTATTTCATCAATTTATGCAGCGTCCCGACCAGCTCATCCAGCGTTTCTTCCTTGCCTTCCTTAATATCACGGACCACGCAGCTCCGGATGTGATTCTCCAGAAGCACCTTGTTAAAGCTGTTCAGCGCCGCGTTCACCGCCGCTACCTGCACCAGGATATCCGTGCAGTACGCGTCCTGCTCCACCATTCCCTTAATTCCCCGCACCTGTCCCTCGATGCGGTTCAAGCGGTGGATCAGATCCTTATATTCCTTCTCCGAACGCTCCTTTGTCTTATGACAGCAGCATTGATTCTCTTCCACGGGCAACTCTCCTTTCCGGACTCAGCCGTCCTCGGCAGCTGATCCATCCTTCATCCTTATATCCATCTGCAGCAGCAGAAACGGTCTTCCATAATTCACCTGCCATGCAGAAACGGTCTTCCATAATTCACCTGCCATGCAGAAACGGTCTTCCATAATTCACCTGCCATGCAGAAGCGGTCTTCCATATCCAGTGTTTATTATATACCCCCATGGGGTATATTTCAAGCCCCTTTTTTATAATTTTAACTTTCAAATGCCGCCGATGCCGGTCGTCTCCCCGCTCTCGCGATCCCATTTCCATAACAGCACGGATGCGCCCCGGCCATCCCCGCGTACAATGGCATCAAAAAAGGCCCGCCGTAAGGTAGGCCAAACTAATACACGAAGGGCGTCACCGGCACATTGCCCTGTATGGAAATAGGAGCAGAGCGTCACCAGCACTCTGCCCCCATAGAAGTATCAAACGTTTCCCAATCCTGCCGATCCGACCGCTCCGGTGCGGATCACTCCTCATCCCGGTGCAGCGACCTCTCAGTGTCAAAGCCTTCCGGGTACCGTTTCTTCAGCTTCTCGATATTGCGCGTCAGCACTTCCTCCAGCGACACATCCAGAACCGTGGCCGTCTCCGCCAGATACCAGGCGATGTCGCCCAGTTCCTTAATCAGCTTCTCCCGGTCCAGCTCGTGTCCCTGAGCCAGATGCTTCTTCACGATATCAATGGCCTCGCCGGACTCCCCGCACAGTCCCATGACGCCATTGATCAGGACGTCCTTTTTGTCCAGCTTCGGGTTCAGCGTGGTCATCGCGAGTTTCTGATATTCATTGATCGTCATTAGTATCTTTCTCCCTCATTCCTTTGGTTCCGTAAACCACTGCCCCCATCGTATGCGTTATCCGGAATCTGTGCATTTTTACTTCCGGTATCCTATCTAAATGCTTCTTCTTCGTAGCACAAGCAGAATTTTTATTTTACAGCACTTTCTCAAGCGCCGATACGAACTTCTCAAGGCCTTCCTTCTCCTCTGCCCCGAACCTTCCGTACAGCGGACTGTCGATATCCAGAACGCCGTACAGTGCGCCGCTTCTGTGGATCGGAATTACGATCTCCGAATTAGAAGCGCCGTCGCAGGCGATATGGCCCGGAAACTGGTGGACATCCTCCACTACCACGGTCTCATCCTTCTGCGCCGCCGTTCCGCAGACGCCTTTTCCAATTGCGATACGCGTACAGGCCGTTTTCCCCTGAAACGGCCCCAGGCGCAGCTCTCCGCTCTGGTACAGATAAAACCCGGCCCAGTTCAGATCCGCAAGCGTCTGGTACAGAAGCGCCGAGGCGTTTGCCAGATTGCTGATCTCGCTCTCCACGTCCTCAGCCAGCGCCTGCATCTGTGCCGCCAGAAGGTCATAATCCACGGCGTCGGCCGCAAATGCCGCTCCGCCTGTCTGTTTTTCATGGTCACTCATGACTGCCTCCGCCCCATTTCCAACAATGATACCTATATTATAACGCCGCCGCTCCGATTTGTCACGCAAAAGACAAAAAGACAGTCACACCAACTCCGCCGGCCGCTGCAAATATTGACAGCCGCCTGTCCGCGCGTTATAATCCATTCCACCGGATCGATGATCTTCATCTGCCGGAAGGAAGCAGATAGAAAATAAACAAGGAGAACTTTCAGGATGATCGCAAAGATATTGGTATGCTTTTTCGCCGGCCTCGGCGCGGGCCTCGGAACCGGCTTTGCCGGAATGAGCGCGGCGGCAGTGATAAGCCCGATGCTCATCACATTTCTTGATATGCCGGCTTACCAGGCGGTCGGGATCGCGCTGGCCAGCGACGTCCTGGCAAGCGCCGTCAGCGCCTACACCTACGGAAAGAATAAGAATCTTGATATCCGCAATGGCCTCGTCATGATGGCTGCGGTCCTTCTCTTCACAATGGTCGGCAGCTGGACCGCCAGCCTGGTGCCCAACACGACCATGGGCAGCTTCTCCGTCTTCATGACAATGCTTCTCGGAATCAAATTTATCGTACGGCCGGTCATGACGACCAAAGAAGCTATGGCTTCTGTCAGCGCCAGGAAGCGCATCATCCAGTCCATCGTCTGCGGATCGGGCGTCGGGTTCATCTGCGGCTTTGTCGGGGCGGGCGGCGGCATGATGATGCTTCTGCTGCTGACCAGCGTCCTTGGCTATGAATTAAAAACTGCAGTCGGCACCAGCGTCTTCATCATGACTTTCACGGCGCTGACCGGCGCCGCCAGCCATTTCGCCATCGGCGGCGCGCCGGATCCATGGTGTCTGGTCCTCTGTGTCGCGTTTACGCTTCTGTGGGCCAGAGTCGCCGCCCTGTTCGCCAATAAGGCGAGTGCAAAAACGCTGAATCGGGCCACCGGCGTCGTTCTGACAGTGCTGGGCATAGTGATATTGTCGGTTCGATTCTTCAGTTAACCTGCCCCTGGGATCGCTCTTTAGGCGCCTCTCTCTGCATCTCCCTCCTGCGCTTGGTCATCAGGCCGCCGATACGGCCGCTTTCCTTGGCCGTCAAACTGCGCCAGCCGTTTGCGATCACCTTGTCGCTGAGTCCCAGTTCCTCGGCGATCTCAAATTTCAGAAGCTCCTCCGGCTTTAAATTCTTCGGATCAAACGGTTCATCCTTCTTCTTTTTCGGCATAATAACAGGCATACTCCTTTCTCAGATCTGCTTAGAGTATGCCCGTTTTGTCAAGGCCTATACGTACGGATTCTGCGGAATAATGATCGCCGCGACGATATAGGCGATCACTCCCGGCGCGATACCGAACAGCGTCACGATCGCCCACACAAGACGCACGATCGTCGGATCCACCGCGAAATACTCTGCCAGGCCTCCGCACACACCGCATACCATCCGGTCACGGTTCGACCGGTACAAACGTTTTCCGTTCTCCATAATTCTTCTCCTCTCCGGCCGCCCGGGCCGTCGCTGTATTTGAAATCTTCTGTATCTGTCAGCAGGTCCATTTTCGGCACTTTACTCATGCTTATTCTAACGCAGATTATCATGAATTGCAAGCGCACCGCACCACGGCATATCCCATGCTTTTCAGCACCTTCTTGCAGCGATATTAACCCTGTCGTCATTCGTCGGCGCTGAATTCAACCTAAACTGCAAACGCGGCTGTCGTATTCCTCTACCGGAAATTCATCTCCACGCTGCCCATACTGCAGTCCAGCTTCGCCGTTTTTTTCGCGCCGTCATGCTTTACCGTTTGTTTCCCTTTCAGGCCGCCTCTGGCATCCGTGAGTCCCTCTACCGTAACGCCTCCCATAGACGAATCGATCTGATAATTAAAATCCTTCATCGCGCCATCCAGCGTAAGCCGGACGGTTCCCATCTCACTGTCCGCTTCTACGGATTCCTCCACCGCACCGGTATAGTCCACACTGCCCATAGCGCTTTCGATCTCCAGCGTCTTCACGGTGCCTTCCGTGATTTCGATACTTCCGGCGTTGGCCTCCAGCTTCATCTCATCTGCCGACACGCTGCCGATCTCCACCGACGCGGCGCCCGCGGAAATGTCCAGCTTATCCGCCAGGATCCGGTCCGCGTCAATACTGGACGCGTCCGCTTCCAGCTCCACCCTGCGGAAATGCTGATCCTTCGGGATCGTGATCACAGCCTTCGCGTAATCAGGGAGATTTACGATTCCCTTCTCCTTCTCGAAGGTCAGCTTCAGACCGTCGTCAGAAACCTTATCCTTTAAAATGATCTTCTCCGAATTCCGCTCCACCCGGATACAGTCATCCGTCTCCCCTTCCACGATCTCGATCCGCGAAGGGGCCGCGACGATCTCAAGATCACGGATGTCCGTAAGCAAATACACGCTGTCCAGCGGTTCGTTTTCATAATCATCCGCGACGCCTGCTCCGTCCGTATCGTCCCAACTTCCATGAAAACCATTCAATGTGCCGAGAATCAACCGAAACTGATTGCCCCGTATGACACGCCCGATCAGTCCGCCGAGACCATCAGACAAGATCTGATTCCCATCGATCCGCAGGATCGACCCGCCCATGGACGCGGCACAGCCGCTCATCAGAAGCCCGGCCGCCAGACAGACTGTCGCTGCGATCAGTACCCATTTGATAAACCGGTTCATGCTGTCCGCTCCTTTCTGTGAAGCATTCCGTTAAGCCCGTCGATCGCACCCCTAAACAGCCACGGCAGAAGTTTTCCATAGATCAGCACCGACAGTACCACGCCGACCAGCCCGATCGCCAGCATCACCAGCCCGACGCCGATACATACGACACCGTCGAGCGGATCCGCAAATACTGCCGCGATTCCCGCCGCGACCACCGCGACGCCCGCCACCAGAAATACAAACGTCAATATCGCCGTCAGAAATACAAGTACAAGCAGCAGCACCACGATCGCCACCAGAATTCCGAAAGCGCCGCCTGCGAATCCAAGAAGCGCCGGCAGAACCGTGACTGCTCCTATTATCGCTAAGATGATCCAAAGCACCTTCGCCGCCTGACCGCCGGAACCGGGCCGGCCGGGGGCTCCTGGCTGACCCGAATTACCGGCATGACCCGCTGCGCCAGGCTGGCCCGGATTACCGGTACGACCCGCTGTGCCAGGTTGACCCGGATTACCAGCATGACCCCCTACGCCAGGCTGGCCCGGATTACCGGTACGACCCGCGGCTCCTGATTGATCTGCATTCCCGGAATACCCACCGGTTCTGCTGTCACTCTGACCCGCGCCAGTTCCGATATTTCCATAATAATATGGATCCGCTCCATTGGATCCACCAGTATTTCCGCTCCCGGCGACATTCTGATCTTCTACGGCATCCCGGTACGCCGGCTGCCGGTCATTTCCCGGCGCAGCTCCATCCGAACTCTCCGGCTCTCCCTGTTCGCGCCTTGCCAACTGATAATTTGGTTCCCGGAACCGTTCGTCCGTATAGCCGGTATCCGTAAATTCTCCGCCGTCCGCCAGATTTCCCTGAATATCCGACCGGATGATCGAAGCGATCCGCTCCGGACTTCCGAACTCCCGCATGGCTTCCTCCGCCGAATCGCCGGCTTCCTCCAGATAATCGCGGTAATAATCCAGCGCGTCCCTCGTCTCCTCCTCCGGAAGGTCCGAGAGCAGATATTCCACCTTCCTCATGAATTCCTCTCTGTTCATATACGCGCCTCCTCGAATATTCTGGTGATCTTCCCTGAATAGCTGGCCCATTCGCTCTTATACAGATTCAGCTGGACCCGCCCCTTCTCCGTAATCCGGTAATATCTGCGGTTTCGGCCGTCGATTGCCATATCATACGTCTCCAGGCACTCATCTTTCTGCAAGCGCCGGAGTACCGGATATAAAGTGGATTCTGACACATCGATAACTCCCCGTACGTCCTGTGTGATCTTATATCCGTAAGTCCCCATTATATCCTTCGAGACCACCGCCAGAACGATCGCGTCCAAAAGCGCCGTTCCCGTATTAAATACCATACAGCTCAACTCCTTACTACCTTCCCCGTTTCTACGGATCCTATTCTGTATGTGGAACACAGGTTTGTCATTTCGTATAATATTATATGCTATATAATATTATATGTCAATATAGTAATTACTGATTTCTGATGAGATATTTTTTGCAAGTGTTGTCTGGTGGGATAAATGTCGGTGTACATAGTCGTGAGAGGTACGCGTGACAGGCGGGGGCGGGGACACATCCCGTACGCTCATGACTCCGAAGGGAAGTCTTTCTAAATTCAAAAACGCCAGTTTGAGGGCAACGGCAAATTCGCGTGAACTCCTGATGAGTTCACGCTCAGGTTGCCGCTCCGCCCATGACTTGTGGTCATGGGCTCCGGCCCTCAAACTGACGTTTTTTCATTAAGAAAGACTAACCCTTCTCCGTAAATCGCGTTCGTGATGTGTCCCCGCCCCCGCCTGTCACGCTGTGTTTTCACTGGCAGAAGGTTGGAAAGAGACCACAATTTTCCTTTTCGCCAGCAGAATATTAAAGAGAGAATCTGATTCCTGCTTCTCACTGGCAGAATATTGAATGAGAACCTAACCCCACTTTCACTGACAGAGCATTAAAAAAGGAACCTAACTCCTGCTTCTCTCTAACAGAATATTGAATGAGAACCTAATCCCCACTTTCACTGACAAAACATTAAATGGGGACCTGACTCCTGCTCCTCTCTGGCAAAACGCTGAAAAAAGAACTTCGTTCCCACGAAAAAACAGCGAGTGGACGCCCCGCCGTCTGCGCGATTTGTGGAGGATGGTTAGAGGTTCTTAGGCGAAAAACGGCCGCATCCGGGGCCGGAGCCCCTGACCTCAAGTCAGGGGCGGAGCGCAAGCTGAGTGAGAAATCCTTTCAGGATTTCTCACGAATTTGACGGTGCCCCGGATGCGGCCGTTTTTCGTCTTAGAACCTCTTCCATCCGGAACCATGAGCGCAGGCGGCGGGGCGTCCACTCGCGTACCTTCCGCGACCCCATTTACCAAAAACCCAAACAAATCGTCACCAACCTTCTATTTGTCACACAAAAAATCAGGCACCCAACCGCTCCCGATCAGGTGCCCGACAACATACTTCAATTCTCACAAAGGAGACCCCAAATCTCCTACTGCTCTTCCTCCGCCAGCTGCGCCCCCAGCGCCTCAACATCTACATCCGCCACATCCGGCTCTTCAACCGGAGCTTTCTTCTCCGGCGGGGCCTGCAGCGCCTTGATGCTTAAGCTGATCTTCCGGTCCGCCTCGTTGAAGTCCACGATCTTCGCCTCGATCTCCTGGCCGATCGTCAGAACGTCCGCCGGCTTATCCACATGTTCACGGGAGATCTGAGACACATGCAGCAGAGCGTCCACGCCCGGCTCCAGCTCCACGAAAGCGCCGAAGTCCGTCATCCTGGCCACACGGCCGGTAACGATATTGCCCACCGCGTACTTCTCCGCGGCGTCCGTCCACGGATTCTGATCCGGGAACTTAAGGCTTAAAGCGATCTTGTCGCCATGGATATCCTTGATCAGCGTGGTCAGCGTCTGACCGGCCTTAAAGACCTTCTTCGGGTTCTCCACACGTCCCCAGGACATCTCAGAGATATGAAGCAGTCCGTCCGCTCCGCCCAGATCGATGAACGCTCCGAAATCAGTCACATTCTTGATAACGCCCTCTACCACATCGCCTACCTGGATGCGGGCAAACAGAGCTTCCTGCATAGCCTTCTTGCGGGCTACCATCAGCTGCTTGCGGTCGCCGATGATCCTTCTGCGTCGGGGATTGAACTCGGTGATCACGAATTCGATCTCCTGACCCGCGAACTTGGACAGGTCTCTCTCATAAACATCCGACACAAGGCTGGCCGGAATGAATACTCTTGCTTCCTCCACGACTACGCTCAGTCCGCCATCCAGAACCTGAGCCACCTTCGCGGTCAGAACCTCCTGATTATTAAATGCGTCCTCAAGGCGCTTGTTGCCGCGGTCAGCCGCCAGCCGCTTGTAGGACAGGGCCACCTGACCCTCGCCGTCGTTAACCTTCACGACCTTAGCTTCCAGTTCGTCGCCTACATGAACCACAGTCCGAAGATCCAGATTCGAATCGTTGCTGTATTCATTCCTCGGAATGATACCGTCGGACTTGTACCCGATATTCAGGACGATCTCATCTTCTTTTACATCGATGACCTTACCGGTGACAACCTCTCCTGTACGTATAGTCTTCAACGATTCCTCCAACATTTGTTCAAAAGTCTGCTCTGCCATTACTTTTTGAACCTCCTCAATAATTTTCTTTGGGGTCGATGCCCCTGCTGTAATACCTACGCTGCGCACAGAATCTACACTTTCAGGTGATAAGTCGTCAAGTGTCTGAATGAAATGGGTGTTCTTACATTTCCTTTGGCAAATTTCAAAAAGCTTGCGTGTATTCGAACTATACCTACCGCCAATGACCACCATGGCGTCTACCTGTGAGGCAATCTGCTCAGCTTCCCTCTGCCGTTCCTCTGTTGCACTACAAATCGTATTGAAAACAACTATATCATAACCCTTTTTTGAAATTTTTTCAACTAATTCTTCAAAATTCTTGTAATTAAATGTCGTCTGAGACACAATACATAGCTTTGGGGATAAATCATGTGGCAAATCGGCTAAATCTTCCTCGGTTTTTACGGTCAAAACCGGCGATCTGCACCAGCCGCGGATCCCTTCCACCTCCGGATGAGAGCTGTCGCCGATGATGACGATCGTTCGGCCTGCTTCGCTCTGCTCCCTTACAATGTTATGTATCTTTTTAACAAATGGACAGGTAGCGTCCACCACGTTCAGTTCCTTAGCCGCGAGGAAGTCATAGACCTGCGGCCCGACTCCGTGGGACCGGATAATGACTGTGCCTTCGTCAAGCCCGGAAAGTTCTTCTTCCGACACCGCCCTGACGCCCTGCTGTTCCAGTTCCCGGACCACCTCTTCATTATGGATAATGGAGCCCAGCGTATAAATGGGACCCGCATTTTCCCGGATCTGGCTATATACCAGATCCATGGCCCGCTTCACGCCGAAGCAGAAGCCGGCGGTCTTCGCAACGATCACTTTCATCTGCTTCTCACCTGCCTGCCCGATCCGCCGAAAGCCCCCGACTGACAGCCGCGCCGATGATCGCGTCGATCACCTGATCGATCGTCATATCCGAACTGTCCAGATACACGGCGTCCTCCGCCTGCTTAAGAGGCGCGATCTCCCGGTTCATATCCCGGTAATCCCTGGCGCGGATCTCCTCTTCGATCTCAGCCAGGCTGCTCTCCTTCCCCTTCTCAAGCAGCTCTTTATAACGCCGCCTTGCCCGAACCTCCACCGAAGCGGTCAGATAAATCTTGGTCTGGGCGTCCGGCAGCACGCAGGTGCCAATGTCCCGGCCATCCATGATCACGTCGGTGCTGGCCGCCAGATCCCGCTGCAGGCTCAGAAGCTTCTGCCGCACCGCCGCGTAGACTGAGCAGGCGGAGGCCAGATGCCCCACCTCCTCCGTGCGGATCAAATCTGACACGTCCTCGCCGTTTAAGATCACTCTCTGGGTCCCATCCTGATAGCGGATGGAAATGCTGATATCGCCGCATGCCCGGCTGATCCCTTCCTCATCGTCCATGCTGATGCCCTGCCTGTCGAAATACAGGCCCATAGCCCGGTACATGGCGCCGGTGTCCACATAGACGAAGCCCAGCTTCTTCGCGAGCGCCTTGGCGATCGTGCTTTTGCCCGCTCCCGCGGGACCGTCGATGGCAATGTTATACGCTGCTGTCATACTCTGAAACTCTCCTTGATTCCTATATTTGCCACACTGATCTTGCGCGTCCGTATCAGACGCATCGCTCTCTTATTGAGCCGTGGGACTTATCTTGGCTGCCTGGCAGGAATTCCCGACACTTCTCCCAGAAAATTTCTCAACCAAACCACGGCATAGCATCATCGTTCGGGGAGCCATCGCTTCTCCGAGGCCACGTACCAGTTAATCCACAGCATACGCTCCTCTCCGGAAACCATCACTCCCACGGAATGCTGCTTCCCGCCGCCCAGCCCGTGGACCAGGCGATCTGCAGGTTGAACCCGCCCGTCACCGCGTCCAGATCCAGCACCTCTCCCGCGAAATACAGGCCCTGCACTTTCTTCGATTCCATGGTGGCCGGCGAGATCTCCTTCACCGAGATGCCTCCCTGGGTGATGATCGCTTCATGAAAGCCCCGAAGGCCCGTGAGTGTCACAGCGAAATGCTTCGTCACATCCAGAAGTCTCAGCCGCTCCTGTCTGGTGATATCCCTGACCGGCTTGGAAGGCGAAATACCGCTTCTGGCGATCATTACCGGGATCAGTTTCGCCGGATAAAGTTTCCCAAGAGCGTTGCCGAACTGCCGGTTGGAAAATTCCGCAAAATCCCTCAGGATCCGCGCGTCCAGCTGCTCTTCCGAAAGCGCAGGCTTCAGATCGATCCGCATCGCAAGCGGCCGTTCCTTAAGCGCCTTTCCCACAAAGCTGCTGGCGCTTAAGACCACCGGTCCGCTGACGCCAAAATGCGTGAACAGCATTTCCCCGAACTCCCGGTAAAGCTCTTTCCCGCCGTCGAAAAAGGATACCTCCACGTTCTTAAGGGAAAGTCCCTGCAGGCTCTTCACGTCCTCTTCCTTCGCGTTCATCGGCACCAAAGACGGCCGCAGCTGCGTCACCGTATGGCCGCAGTCCCGCGCGAAGCGGTATCCGTCGCCGGTCGATCCGGTGGATTCATAGGAAATGCCTCCGGTCGCCACGATCACGGCGTCGCCGGGGATGAATCCGGCCGATCCCTTACGCACTTCATTTCCCCGGACAGCGTCGGCTCCGGTTCGTTTCTCCGGCCCTGATATTCCCTGCGGTTGCTCGCGCCATGAAACTGCACCGCTTTCTGCCGCTACCGACTGTTTCGCTGCGGCACTGCGTTTATGCCCTGAATCAGCGCTGCGTCCGCCGACGGAATGTAGCTGTCTCGCCGTGATGCCGGTACATTTCCCATCCTCGACACGGATACCGGTCACTTCCGTGTTCAGATGCACCCGCACGCCCAGCTCCTTCATCTGCCGGACCAGGGCCGAGATCACATCCGAGGACTTGTCCGATACCGGGAATACCCTATCGCCCCGCTCCACCTTCAGCGGACAGCCGGCGCGCTCCAGAAGATCCATCATGTCCCGGTTGGAAAACGCCGCAAAACTGCTGTATAAAAACCGGGGATTGGTCACCACGTTCTGCCTCAGTGATTCCATGCTGCACGCATTCGTCACATTGCAGCGGCCTTTGCCGGTGATGAACAGCTTCTTCCCCGGTTTTTCGTTCTTTTCATATAAATGGACCTCATGTCCACAGCCGGCGGAGGCGATGGCGGCCGCCATCCCGGCGGCGCCGCCCCCAACGATCAGCACAACGCTCATCGCATTATTTGACCAGATTCAGATGCACCATGAATCCGGCGATCTCCTTATCCAGATAGGTGAATTTGATCCGGCCCTCGTCGTTGGTCTTGACAGTCTCCGGGATCACCTTTACGCCGTTGGAAGCGAAGAATTCGATCGCCTTCTCGCAGTCGTTGACGCCGATGGCGATGTGGCCGACGGCCCCGCGGCCGTGGCCTTTCATGATCTCCACGAGATCGGCGGAGAAAATGGAGCTGTTGCCTTCCTTGGCCGGAAGCCCGAAGCAGGTCTCAAACTCCTTCGCCCATCCCCGCGCCTGCTCGTCGTCCGCCGCGTTGATGCCTACGTGGGTCACATGCATGCCCAGTTCTTTTACCATATCCTGCATAACCATCCTCCTTATTCTTCTGTAAGCTTTCTATATGCCCTCAATTCTTATTTCAGTCATTTCGCGCATCTGCCGGCCGGGCCTGCACTGCTGCACTCCATTGCCATACAGAATCATCCGTACATATCAAGCCTATTTTGACACTTCCTCGATCTTCTTCTCCAGCGCGTCCACAACCGTGCGCAGCACCTTCACGCGGGCGTAGAGCTTGTCGTTGCCTTCGACCACGATCCACGGCGCGTAGGTCGTAGAGGTGCGGACCAACATCTCGTCGACAGCCGCCTCGTAGAGATCCCATTTCTCACGGTTCCTCCAGTCCTCATCGGTGATCTTCCACTGCTTGGCCGGATTCTCCATGCGCTCCTTGAAACGCCGCTCCTGCTCGTCCTTGTCGATATGGAGCCAGAACTTTAGCACTACCGCGCCGTAATTGGCCATGTGGGATTCCATCTCGTTGATCTCCTGGTAGGCCCGCTTCCACTCTTCCTCGGTGCAGAAGCCTTCGATCCGCTCTACCATGACGCGTCCGTACCAGGTCCGGTCAAAGATCGCGATATGGCCGCCTTTGGGCATATTGTTCCAGAACCGCCACAGATAGTGGTGGACCTTCTCGATATCGTTGGCCGCGGAGGTCGGATTCACCTGATAACCGCGCGGATCCAGCCGGCTCGTCAGCCTCTTGATCGCGCCGCCCTTGCCGCCGGCGTCCCAGCCCTCAAATCCCAGAACCACCGGGATGCGCAGACGGTACAGTTCACTGTGCAGCACTTCCAGCTTCTTCTGGAGCTTGTCCATCTCTTTCTTATATTCTTCCCTGGTCAGGGATTTGGTCAGATCCACGCCGGACAGCACGCCGTTCTGGAAACGCTCAGCGGGCTTCGTCACGGTTTTCTCCGTCTTATTATCCGCTATCTCCTGCCGACGGGCCAGCTCGTAAGCCAGGCGCTCCGCCACCGTCGTGCGGATCTTCATGGCAGCGTAATCCTTATCCGTCGCCTCGATGATGGTCCACGGCGCGTACTCCGTCTCCGTGTTCTCCAGCATCTCCTCAGTGATCTTCAGAAATGAGTCGTACTCCTTATTCCGCTTCCAGTCCTGCTTGGTTACGCGCCAGGAGGTCTCCTTGGCGGAATCCAGCTTCTTGAAACGCTTCTTCTGCTCGCCCTTGGAAATGTGCAGGAAAAGCTTGATGATGACCGTGCCGTCGTCGGTCAGCTGCTTCTCGAAGGACAGGATATCCTGATAAGCGCCCGGCACGTCCTTTTCCTTTGTGAGGCCGTCGAACCGGTCCTCCGTCACCACCTTGTACCAGCTACAGTCGAAGATCTCGATCCTTCCCTTCGCCGGCGTCTTGGTCCAG